>DAOTUB010000037.1:0-13459 GCA_034437455.1 Anaerolineae bacterium
GCGGGTAAAGAAAGGCTTGTCTAGGACTTGAATCCTGAACAGAAAGGCCAAACCCCTATATATACCGGTTCGCCAAGCGAAGAACGTATATGTGGTGGTAGGCTAAAAACTTTTATCCAAAGTCCAATATTAAAGACAACTGGAGTAAAGTATACACCTATTAAAGGTTTATGGCAAAAGCTTTACCAAGATACGGGGGTAGCTCCAAAACCGTGTCGGGGCGAAGACGAGTGCCAGTTTGCGATTCAAACCTGCGTTCAACTGTCCTCAATAACCCGTTTTTCTGTATGGCTCCAGGCATGTAGATCACATAAGCGACCACGCGGCATATACTGGCCGGGGTGCTCGCAGTCAAGCTGCTCGACTACATAGCTAATGCCACCTCCCTCTATGTGTCGCCTCCCGCCAGGCATTAGGTACCCAATTCCGCATTTTCGGCCCCTTTTCGGCTCGTTTTCGCCACAAACCAAGTGGAATTAGGTGATCTAATTCCACCCGGAATTAAGTCACGTCACTCTGGGTCTGGTGCTTCTCTGCCCACACCTCTTCTTCCTGCCCCCTCTCCATATCGCCCATCCACAATGTCAGTGGCTGGTCTCCTGCCCATTCCAGTAGCCGCGCTTTCCATAGCGCGCAGGCCCGCGAGGTATGGAAACCTCGGCTACATAGCCCCGTTTTATTGAAAAGATACAGTCTGGAGAAAAAAGAAACCTGTCCCCCAGAGTTCTGAATTATACCCGGGGCAAATCTATGTAGTGGGAGCGCAGCACATTTGGGACAAGAGGCCACAAGCTGTCCGCTCGACAAACACAGTGGAACCCCCTTCCAACAGGTTTTTAATACCAGCGGTGCGTTTCAACGCTCCGCTGTGAACACATTCTAATGAAACGTTAATGCCGCTCTTATCTGTTTTTAACATAGATGAGGTATATTATGCTCAAACGCGAACTATGAAATGTAAATCAGGAGGAAACAAATGAGCAAAATTATTGGTATTGACCTGGGTACGACGAATTCGGCTGTCGCTGTCCTGGAAGGCGGCGAGCCTACGGTAATCACTACCGCCGAGGGCGGAAGGCTGTGTCCTTCGGTCGTGGCGTTCACCAAAGAAGGCGAGCGGCGGGTGGGCCAGGTGGCCCGGCGACAGGCAGTCGTCAACTCGGACAACACCGTATTCTCGATCAAGCGG
The DNA here is from genome assembly GCA_034437455.1 of Anaerolineae bacterium. Classification (GTDB taxonomy): domain Bacteria; phylum Chloroflexota; class Anaerolineae; order B4-G1; family B4-G1; genus DAOTUB01. The sequence continues at coordinate 1,190 of DAOTUB010000037.1, forward strand.
TTGATGGGGCGACGGTACGACGACGCCGAGGTCGAAAAGGCGCGCCAGGTGCTGCCTTACGAGATCGTGCGAGGATCGGCCGGCGACGCGCGGGTGCATCTTCCGGCGACGGGAAAGGACTATACGCCGCAGGAAATCTCGGCCATGATCCTGCGCAAATTGAAGCAGGACGCCGAGGCGTACCTGGGCGAGGAAGTCAAGCAGGCGGTCATCACCGTGCCGGCCTACTTTAACGATAGCCAGCGCCAGGCGACGAAGGACGCCGGGCAGATCGCGGGCCTGGAAGTGCTGCGCATCATCAACGAGCCGACCGCGGCCAGCCTGGCCTATGGCCTGGACAAGGAGAAGGACGAGACGATCCTCGTCTTTGACCTGGGCGGCGGCACCTTTGACGTCTCTGTCCTCGACGTGGGCGAGGGCGTGGTCGAGGTGCAATCCACCAGCGGCGATACGTTCCTGGGCGGCGACGATTGGGATCAGCGCATCACGGATTACGTCGCCGACGAGTTCAAGAAGGAACAGGGGATCGACCTGCGCCAGGATAAGCAGGCGTTGCAGCGACTGAAGGAGGCGGCGGAAAAGGCCAAGATCGAGCTTTCGACCGTGCTCGAGACCGAGATCAACTTGCCCTTTGTCACCGCCGACGCCTCTGGCCCCAAGCACTTGCAGATGAAGCTGACGCGGGCCAAGCTGGAACAGTTGACGAACGATCTGGTGGAGCGTTGTCGAGGGCCGTTCGAGCAGGCTTTGAGCGACGCCAATCTGAAAGCCAGCGATCTCGACGAGGTCGTGCTGGTCGGCGGCGCGACCCGCATGCCGATGATCCAGGATCTGGTGCGCGACCTGACCGGCGGCAAGGAGCCGCACAAGGGCGTCAATCCCGACGAGGTGGTCGCCGTCGGCGCGGCGATTCAGGCGGGCGTGCTGTCTGGCGACGTCAAGGACGTGCTGCTGCTCGATGTGACGCCGCTGACGCTGGGCGTGGAGACGCTCGGCCAGGTGATGACGCCGCTCATCGAGCGGAACACCACCATCCCGGTGCGCAAGAGCGAGACCTTCTCCACCGCCGTTGACGGCCAGACCGCGGTGACGATCCACATCCTGCAGGGCGAGCGGACGATGGCGAACGATAATATGAGCCTGGGGCAGTTCAATCTGGAGGGCATCCCACCCGCGCCGCGAGGCGTGCCGCAGGTCGAGGTGACGTTCGACATCGACGCTAACGGCATCCTGAACGTCTCGGCCCAGGACAAGGCGACCGGCAAGGAGCAGCAGATCACCATCACCGCCTCCACGAACCTGAGCAAGGAGGAAGTGGAACAGCGGGTGCAGGACGCCAAGCGGTACGAGGGCGAGGATCGGCGGCGCAAGGAATTGATCGAAGCTCGCAACACTGCCGACTCGATGATCTATCAAATGGAAAAACTGCTGCGCGAACAGGGCGACAAGGTGTCGTCGTCGGATCGGGGACGCATCGAGGGAATCGTCAACGATCTGAAGCAGGCCAAGGATAGCGACGACGCGGCCCGCATCCGGCAACTGATCGAGCAGTTGCAGCAGGCCAGTTACGCCATCGGGCAGCAGATGTATGCGCAGCAAGCAGCGGCGCAGCAAGCAGCGGCCCAGGGACAGGCAGCGGGGCCACAAGCCGGGCCGGCTGGTCCATCCGGGCCGCCCCCCGGAGCCGATGAGGATGTAGTCGAGGGCGAGTTCCAGGAAGTATAAGCTTTCTATCGGCAGACCCTCCCGCTGATTGACGAAATCGGTGGGAGGGTCTGCACTAAAAAGGAAAATCAACGATGACGATGAGAACAAGAGTGCCCATTCGCACCAGGCCCACAGTCATTCCGAGGCGGGCAGCGCCTGTAGAGATTCCAATAACCACCAAGACGGCTCCGCCCGCCCTGGACCGGAAGCCGGTGACGGTGGAGGAGCCGGTTCCGGTCCAACCCGAACCGGAGGAAACGCTGGACGAGTGGCGCGACCGGGCGCTGCGCCTCCAGGCCGAGATGGAGAACTTTCGCAAGCGACAGCGGCGGCTGGCCGACGAGCGCGTCGAGGCCGACCGGGAGCGATTGCTGCGGTCGTTTCTGCGCGTGGCGGACGATCTGGAGCGAGCGTTGAACGCGGAGGAAACCGACGCCAACCGTCTCCGCCAGGGAGTGGACATGACCCATCAGGCCTTGATGCAACTCCTGGAACGGGAGGGGGTTGAGCGTGTTGAGGCCCACGGGCAGCCGTTCGATCCGACTTGGCACGAGGCGATAGGCACTGTTCCTCACCAAGAAATCAGGGCTGAGCCAGACACTATAGTCAAGGTGACTCAGGCGGGCTATCGTTTGAACCAGCGACTCTTACGCCCGGCCCGCGTCGTCGTCGCTACTTGATTTAACGCACTACGCAATACGAACCAGACCCATGGAATACAAGGACTATTATCAAAGCCTCGGCCTAAGCCGAGACGCCAATGAAAAAGAGATCAAGCGGACCTTTCGCCGACTCGCTCGCGAACACCATCCCGACGTCAACCCGGGCGACGCGGGGGCCGAGGAGCGTTTCAAAGAGATCAACGAAGCCTACGAGGTGCTCTCGGACCCGGAGAAGCGGGACAAGTACGATCGACTGGGAGCGGATTGGCAGCGCTGGCAGCAGGCTGGCGGCCGTCCCGGCGGTTTCGACTGGGGTCGCTGGACGACGGCCGCGCCTGGCGGGGGAGGGCAGCGCGTCCACGTCCAGTACGGCGGCCCGGAGGACCTGGGGGATCTCTTTGGCGGGGGCGGCTCGTTCTCTGACTTTTTCAGCCAGATCTTTGGTGGGGCTGCGCCGGGCGGTTTTCGGTCTCGCGCCCGTCCGCGGCGCGGCCAGGATTATGAGCAGGAGATCGAGATCAGCCTGCGAGAGGTTTATCAGGGTACCTCGCGCGTCATCCAGAAGGAGGGACGTCGAATCGAGGTGAACATCCCACCTGGGGCGCGCTCTGGCACTCGCGTCCGTGCGGCCGGCGAGGGCGGGCCAGGTATGGCCGGCGGAGAGGCGGGCGATCTATACTTGCGTGTTAAGGCGCGGCCCGATCCCCAGTTCGAGCGCCGGGGCGACGACCTGCACGTGACAGCACCGGTGGAGCTTACGACCGCGATCCTCGGCGGCAAAGCCCCGGTGCCGACGCTGAATGGGTCGGTGATGCTCACCGTACCGGCGGGGACGCAGAACGGGCGGGTCTTTCGTCTGCGGGGCAAGGGGCTGCCTCGACTGCGACAGCCCGACCAGCACGGCGACCTGTACGCCAAGCTGGACGTACAACTGCCGACGGAGCTTACCCCTCGCCAGCAAGAGTTGTTCGAGGAACTGCGGCGCATCTCGTAGGACAGTTAACGAGCGCCCTGCGAGAACGTCGCTCGTTGTGATTTCTACAGCAGCCTTGCGATCAGCCAGGCTATCCCCAGGAAGAGCAGGCCGACGGGCAGGATCAACAGCCCAATCCCCAGCACCGGCGTCAGCACCACGCCAAGTACTGAGACGACCACGCCGATCAGCCCCGCTACGATCATCAGTACCACCGCCAGCAGCACCAGCGGCAATTTGATCAGCCAGACCAGCGAAACCACGACCGCCTCGATCAGCCAGGCCAACAACTTGAACGGCAACACGATCAACCCAATTAGTACATCTAACATCGCCTCTATCTCCTTCAGTCAACTTTACTCTCTTATACGCAGATAGAGTGTCGTAGGTTGCATCGCTGTACCCGTTCATCCCTCCCTCGTTCTGCGATGGGCCTCATCTCCGGTAAACCTCTATCGCTGCCTTGCCCTCCACCGGGCATTGGTACTCGCAGATGCCGCAGCCGATGCACACGTCCTCCAGAACGTAGGGACGCTGCACGATGCTCGGTTCGCCTCGGTCATCAGGCACCGTCACTTCTTCCAGCCGGATCGCCTTCTCTGGCGTCGGGCACATCTCCTCGCAGACGATGCAGGGTATCCCGTGTGCCCAGGGCAGGCAAAGATCGCGGTCAATGACGGCCACGCCGATGACGACTTCTCGCTTGCGGGCCAGTTCGAGGGACGGGATGGCGCTGGATGGGCAGATCTGGCCGCAGGCGTTGCAGCCATAGTCGCAGTGACCCAGGCGGGGCGTCAGGCGCGGCGTCCACAGCCCCTCCAGCCCGGCCTCGAACAGAGCCGGTTGCAGGCCCGATGTTGGACAGACTTTCATACATTGGCTGCAGCGCAGGCAGCGAGCCAGAAATTCCCCCTCGTCTTCGACGCCAGGCGGGCGGATCAACTGCGGATGAGGTTGCTCGGCTTGAACACCGGTCCGCAACAGGGCAACGCCCGCAGCGCCGGTCGCCAGCGCCGCCAACGCCTGCCGCCGGGTCGGATCGTACTCGCGGGCGGGAGCGGGTCGCCAGTGGAGACGAAAGTCGATCCCGCTTCCCTTGGAAGCGGCGCTTTCGGGACAGGCGGCCAGGCAATCCAGGCAGAGGGTGCACTCGGCGGGGATGATCTCGTAGCCCTGAGTTGTGTCAATCGCGTCCAGCCGACAGACTCCCACGCACCGGGCGCAGCGGTTGCAGGCCGGGCGGACGATGGGCCTTAGCAGCGACACCTTCGACAGTAGCCCCAGCAGCGCGCCAAGCGGACAAAGATAGCGGCACCAGAACCGGTCGGCCAGCAGGTTGAGCGCGAGGATGCCGAGGAAGAGCGCGGCTAGCGCGGCGTTCTGGGCAAAGACTGGCTGGATGACCGGGAGAACTGGCCCGCGAAGCACCCTTTCGAGCCAATCTATCGCTGGACGGAAGAAGGGGATCGGGTACAGGGCGCGCTCGACGGAGGTGATGGTGTGGTTGAGGGCGGGGAGGACGCTGGTCGTCATCGTCCGCGTGAACAGCGTGATGGGATCCAGGATGAGCAGGCTGAGATTGCCAAAGAGGGCCGCGGCCAGGATGAAAAGCAGGAGGAGATTCTTGAGCCGCCGCCAGCGCGGGGAGATGGTCGCCGCCCGGCGGGAGGCGGAGCAAAAGCGAACCCACTCCAGCAGCGTGCCAAGAGGGCACAGCCAGCCGCACCAGACCCGGCCAAACGCAAGCGTCAGTCCCAGCGTGACCAGCGCCAGCGCCAGCCGGGGTATCCACCCCCGGTTGGCCAGCATCGCTCCCAGCGCGGCCAGCGGGTCGAGCCGGAAGAAGAGATCAGCCAGGGGAAAGGCCGCCCGCCGCTGGAGCGCGGTGAAGAGCAGGTAGATGTACAGCGCCAAGGTCAGGATTTGAACGAGCTGTCGGATTCGGCGCACGCGTGACCAGTTCATTGTGGTTTTCCTCGATTAATTCCCTGGCCCAACCTCATGTATCCGAGATTCCAGCAGCGCCAATCCTTCGGGATTCTCGGGCAGCGGATCGGATGAGCGGGCGGCGGGAATGATGAAGGCGTCTACGAGGTATCCTGATGTCGTGCCGGAGAACTCGCCCGTGATGACCACCACCATTTCGAGATGTGGGAGCACGGCGATACGCTGCCCCTTGTACCCCAGCGCGGCGTAGCCGCCATTGCCGAGCCGCCACCATTGGTACCCGTAATAGGGACCGGCGACGGATGTTGCGACCCAATCTGTCGGGATAATCTGCTGTCCATTCCAGACGCCGTCCTCCAGATAGAGGTAGCCAAACTTGGCCATCGCGCGCGGCGTTATACTGAGGCCACCGCCTCCAAAGGAGACCCCCTCGGGGGCAGACTGCCAGCTCCAATGCCTGGAAGAAACACCGAGCGGCTCGAAGAGATGCGTTCGGGCAAATTCCTGCGTGCTCATTCCCGTGGCTTCCTCCAGAACCGCGGCCAGGAGTTGTGGATCGCCCGTGCTGTAGTTGAATCTCGCTCCCGGCTCCGCGATCATGGGTCTGTCGAGCACGAACTGCTCCCAGTCGTTGCTGGACATCATCTGCCACAGGACGTTGTTCGAGGAACTGTAAGAGACCGACGACTCGGGCCAATCCAGGCCAGAGCGCATTCGCAACAGATGCTCCACCGTCATCGCTCGCTTGCGCGGGTCGTCATTCGCGACGACGCGGTCGGGGAAGAAATCCAGCACGTTGTTGTCCACATCCAGGTACCCCTCTTCGATGGCGATGCCAATCAGTGCGGAGAGAAAACTCTTGGTACAGGATAGCACAGGGTGTTTGCGGCTCTGGCGGTAAGGTACAAAGTAGGCCTCCGTCACCAGATAGCCGTTGCGCACGATGAGCACGCTGTGAACCTCGGCGTCTTGTTCCGCGATGTAGTCAAACATTCTGACCAACACGTCCGAATCCATCCCCTGTTCCTCAGGGGTAGAGATTCTCAGGTCCCAGAAAGGGATGGGCGTCGGGGTCGGCGTTGGGGTCGAGGTGGGGGTCAGTGTCGGCGTCGGCGTCGCGGTAGTGGTCGATGTCGGCGTCGGTGATGGTGTCGGTGTCGAGGTGAGGATTGGCGTCGAGGTGGAAGCTGGCAAGGGGGTAGCCCCGGCGCAGCCTGTGACCAGTGCAACAACCGCGCCTAGAAGAAAAAGCCGCTTGAGGTACAAATCAATCACCACTCAGGGCCTCTGCCAGGAGCGCGCTGGCTGCTGCCCTGTCCATCTCGCCAAAGACCGCGCCCATCAGGTTGTCGCGCGCGTCGGCGGTCACCAGACCATCAACCTCGCCATTCTCCAACGCCGCCAGGCCTGCCGCTGCTGCCTCCGTGTTGGGATACTGTACCAGCAGCAATTGCGCTGCCGCGCCGCCGACGTCGTACTGCGCCAGGACGCCCTCTGTCTCCCTGCCCAATCCCAACAGATCCTCGCCGCCCAGCCACACCATGTCCTGGATAGAAATCTCCTCGCGGAAAAAGATGGCACTGCGCTCCACCAAGCCGTCGGGTGGCAGCAGGCCCACCAGCGCGGGCCGCTCTCCGCCGGACGGCAGCGCCTGCGAGATCGTCTCTGCAAAGCCCTGCAGGTCGGCGTCGTCCAATTCCTGACGGGCGCGCACCTGCACGTAGTAGCGATCCTGCCAGAAGGCAAGTCTTCGCCCCGCGTCGGTGTCGCCGTCGTTGCCGATGTCGGCCGGCGTGCCAGCGATACCAGTGGTGAAGAGGCCGTAGGCGTCGGCGGGTGTGGCCAATTGCCAGACCTCGATCCACAACAGATTTTCCGCCTTCTCGTAGCTCTGTACCGCGACCTGCTCAAAGCCATAGGCGAAGAATGCATCGGCCTGGCCATTCACCAGCCCGTAGATATTTTCGCTGTCAAAGAGTTCTACTTCACCGGTGAGCGTCCAGTCTGGGAAAGCGTCCGCGCCGGGGAAAACATCGGGCAGCGAGGGCGCTTCTGCTTGGCGCGAGACCGATTGCTTCCAGCACCCCGACAACAGCAGCGCGAAAACGAGCAGGCTCAGTGTGAAGAGACGCGCCTCGTGTTTCCTGTTCTCACACATGGATCTCCTCCAGCTTGACGTTGTCGAGATCCATCCTCCCCAGGCCCATATCCGCCGCCGCCTGCACGTAGGCGATGTCCGCCCCGGTCAGGTCGAAGAGAGTGGCGGCGTAGGCGTCGGCGGCGACAATGTCGTGGCTGGCGATGATCGTGTCGGTCTGCTGCACGTCGTTCAGGCTGCCGCCGGTCGGGCCGTGGTCGACCAGGATGCGCACGGCATCCACCACGGTCAGGGTCGGGCGGACCAGGCTCGCCAGGTCGGCGGCGCGTTGGCCCAAGTTGCGGTGCATCTGGTTTGGCTCGGTGATCACGCCGAGCAGGTTCTTGATCCCCAGGCTCAGGCGGGCCAGCGAGTGGTGCTTGGCGATGGGCACGTCGATCAGTACGTCAGCTTCGAGCATGTCCCGGTACACCTCCCACTCGGTGATGTCCCGCCCTTCGGGGATGGCGGTCTGGGCGAACTTGACGGGACTCATCACCTCCATCTCGCCGCCGGCCGCCCGCACCGCCTCCCCGATCCCGCTCACCGCGTAGGCCGATTCCGCCGTGCTGCCGCCGAGCGGGGTGTCCATCACCCGCACCCGCCGCGCCCCGGCCCCCAGGCAGAGCGCGACCAGCGTGGCGACGACGGCGGGATTCGTCGTGGCCGCGTACTCCGGCGGGTGGTAGTCCACGCAGATGTTGGGCTTGACGATCACATCGTCTCCAGAGCGCACAAAGCGTTCGATGCCGCCCAGCGCAGCGACGGCGGCCTTTGTGATCGCCGCCGGGTCGCCGCCCCGGGCGACGGACAGGTAGGCCTGGTCGCCGGTAGGGGCGGATGATTGCTGACGAGTAGTTTCGATGGGTTGGGCCGTGCAGCCCGTCCCCAGGAGCGTCACACCGGCAGCCGCCGCGCCGGTCAGTTTGAGAAATTGTCTTCGGGTCAGTTTTGTCGTCAAAGAGTTACCTCCACTAATTCGATTGCATCCAGGTCGTTTGTACCCAGGCCCAACTCGGCGCCATTCGCCAGCCAGGTATTGGCCAGGTTCGTTGCGGCTGTAGGGTCAAGCTCTTCGGAGGCCATCACCTCACCGAGTATCTGGAGACCGATCGTGTCGTGCGCGACTGGATCGAAACTCGCGAGGATCGAACTCCAGGTCACGGCCTTGTTCCAGTTTCGCGGACAGACGGTCAGCGCGTCGCCGATGATCAGCCGGGTGTGATCCCGGATCGGCGACAGATTGTTCAGTTCGGCGAGCGCGCGCTCGATCGCGGGCCTGTGAAACCACTCGGGTCGATCAAAGTTACCATAATGGTTCTTCATCGCGAAGGTCACTCCTGAAGAACCGTGCTGTTTGAGAATGGGCATATTGATCAAGGCGTCGCAATCCAGCAAAATCTCGCTCAACCCGATCTCGGTATCCATGATCGTCCAGCCAGTTGTATAGTTGAAGCCAGATCCATAACAGCGCACGCCTGCCCCATCCTCGTTGATCGGATACCCCGCGCGTTCCAGTTCACTGGTGGATCGATCAAAGATGACGATCTGCTCAGCCGGAACGCCTATCTCCTGGAGACGCTCAGTCACGGCCATGACCAGCGGGATATGCGTCCAAAAGCTGCTCTGCTGGATGGTATTGACCTTGATCGCGATCCGCTCGCCGGGGTCGAACAGGGACGCCCAGGCTTCACCAGCGTCGTTCAGGCCGGTCAGCTCCGTGATAGAAGCGTCGAGCATCTGCCGGATCGCCTCCGGCGCCAACGTGTCGCCGTCCCACACGCCGGCGTGATGGGCGTACACGACCTTGCTCAGCTCGGCGGAGGGCGTGATGGTCGGCGGGGCAGTAGGAGCGAGGGTCGACGTGGCCGTGGGATCGGCGGGTTGCGTCGCAGTCGGTTCGGCAGTTGGCCCGGCGGTGCGGGTGGGCGGCAACGTCGCGGTAGCGGTTGGTGGGCTGGTTGACGTGACGGTCAATTGCCGGGTGGGGCGACATCCGGCCAGCAGACCGGCCGCAGCCGCCAGCTTGATAAACTCGCGCCTGGATATTCCACGCGCATCAGGGTTTTCGTTACAATTCTGTTCTCTCGTCATCCGTCTGTTTTCCTGTGGCTACAGATTATATCAAAAAACGCTCAAAAAGTTTAGCCAGAGCTAAAGTCTCGTCAAGGTTTCCGCCCAGTCTCGCATAGGTCCTGGTGGACTCTGGGATATGTACTTTTCAAAGAGCTGGATGCTTTCCTCTCGCAGCAGCCCTCCTATGATGCTGGGGAGTCGGTATCCAGGTATGTCCTCTTCTTTTCTGATCCATTCCTTGATCAGAGCGACGCCCCCATCTCCTGGCGACTCCAAACCATAATAGATCTCTCCCAGGAAGAATGACATAGCCGCGCCCATACACATCAAACACAGCTCGAGATTGGTGAACAGCTTGGCGTTGCGTCGCTCTTCCAGAGATAGCCTCAGCCTGTCGGCGTTTTCCAGGGCGACCAACTCGGCGTGACCCAGAAAGCGTTTCTCACGTCGTTCCGAAGCAGCCGCACTGGAGATGATTTGATCGTCGAGGACGACGATGGCCGCGATGGGGAATTCGCCGAATGCATCAAACGCATCGGCAGCCAGGGCCAGGACGTGCCTCATATAGTGCGCTGGTTTTTGCCCGGTCATCCCAGGTTTACCTCCACCAATTCCATATTATCGAGGTCATTGGTACCCAGGTCCAATTCGGCGCTGGTCGCCAGCCAGGGGATGGCTAACTCTTCCGCCGCCGCTGCCACTGTATCGTATTCTTGGGTGGTCATCACCTGGCTGAGCCATTGGAAACCCATCGCGTCGTGGGCGACCGGATCGAAACTCATGAGAATCGAGTCCCCTTTCACAGCCTCGAACCAGCCGTGTCTGGAGATCGGGCAAACCTCCAGCATGTCGCCGATGATCAGCCGCGTGCGCTCCCGGATCGGAGACAGGGCATTCAGCTCGGCAATCGCCTGCCCGGTTCGCGGACGGTGGAAAGAGGCCGGCTTGTTAAAGGTACCAAAGTGGTTCTTCATCGCAAAGGTGAAGCCCGAGTGGCTGTGATTTTTGAGGATCGGCATATTGATCAACGCGTCACAGTTCAGCAAGATGTCGCTGAGCCGGATGTCCGTATCCAGGAGCGTCCAGCCTGCCACGTAATCGGTGGTCTCATAGCAACGCACGCCCGGCTCATCCTGGTTGATGGTGTAACCAGCGGCTCTTAGTTCGTTGTTACTCCGGTCAAAGATGACGATCTGCTCGGGCGGGACGCCCACGTCCTGGAGACATTCCGTCACGGCCATCACCAGGGGGACGTGCGTCCAATAGTCACTGGTTCGAATCGTGCTGACCTTGATGGCGATTCGCTCGTCGGGATCGAACAGGACTGCCCAGGCTTTGCGGGTATCGTTCAGGCCGGTCAGTTTCGTGACCGAGGCGTCGAGCATCTGCCGAACGATCTCGGACGCCAATGTTTCGCCCTCCCACACGCCGGTGTGATGGGTGTGCACGACCTTACTTGGCACGTCGGGGTATATTTTGATAATTTCCGACCGAGGGACGGTCACGACGGGCCGGGCGGCAGACGTGGCAGGCGGATCGGGTGTGGGAGTGTGAGTCGGCGCAGATGTGGGGACATTGGTTGGCGCACTTGGTCGCCGAGTAGGCCGGCATCCGGCCAATAAGCCAGCCGTCGCCAGCTTGAGAAAATCCCGTCGGGAAATGCCTCGCGAGCGGGCGACGTCGTTACGATGGTTCACTTTTTTCATTGATTTCTCCTCCTGTTTTGTAAATGGTATCAAAAAAACGGTTCGCGGGCCTGGCGAGAGCCTCTAATAACGCCTGGAAAAGCTGTTGGGCGGAAGAGCGGGGCCAACCCTGGGGCAGCAGAGAGGGCGGCAAGGCTGGGTCTTGGAGTGTGATGGCGACAAACTCGAACAAGCACTGGAGACGGACGGCAAAGCATTCCTCATCGCAGATAGCGCCAGTCTCGAAACGGCGCAGGACCGGCTCGTACCGGGCGATGTAGGTCGAATAGCGGTCTCTGATCGCGGGAAGCTGAGGCCAGACCTGGGCCACCAGCTTGGATGGATCACTTGGCCCCAGATGCTCGGCTCGAAAAATCTCCAGATACTGCCACACGCCAAGTTCCTGCCATTTCTTTTCAACCCGGGATGTGAGCGTGTGCGGAGAGATCCAGGTGCCGGGAACAAGCGCGCCAAACCCCCAACTGTTGAGCGCGGAGCGCAGCGCGTCTCGACGCTTGCGGCGTCTTTCGGGGATCGAATAGGCCACCACCGTCCATCGTCCGTCCCATCTGTCTCCAGGCGGGACGAGAGCGCGCTCACTGCCCCAACTGACGTTTCTCAGCCCCAAATCGGTCAGCCGGTAGAAACTGCGCCGCCCCAGTCGTCGGCTCTGCAAGAACCCCTTGCGCTGCATCCGCGAGACGAGCGCCCGCACGGCTCCGGCGCTAAAGTCCAGGGCAGCCATCGCCCGGATCAGACTGCCGATCCAGATCTCGCCTCCGCGTGGCAGCACGTGGCTTCCATACAGGGAAAAAATGATCGTGTGCGAATTTATCCGCGCGCCCAATGGTTTCTCCGTTGTGCCGTTTCTCTACATCCAAAATATAACAACTTTTACCCGGTCGTTGAAATGACGTTATATATACTACGAATCACTCGACATGGTTCATTTTTCAGGGTATAATTCAGAACTCTGGGGGACAGGTTTCTTTTTTCTCCAGACTGTATCTTTTCAATAAAACGGGGCTATGTAGCCGAGGTTTCCATACCTCGCGGGCCTGCGCGCTATGGAAAGCGCGGCTA
>DAOTUB010000038.1:0-13534 GCA_034437455.1 Anaerolineae bacterium
ACATCGCCCCCACGACCATCTGACGGGCCAAACCCAGCACGCGGCTGAGGACGAAAAGGGCCATGACGAGGGAGGCGGCGCGGGCGATTTGGCGGTTGGGGGAGGTCATCGGGTCTCTATCGTGTGAGGGTTTTCTTTGAGGATCTGACTGTATAAAGCCTCTACCTGGTCCACGTGTTCCTCCAATGTCACTGGCGGACGCACGTTTGACCGCAATCGCGCTACCAAATCCGGCTCGTCCACCAGCCGCTGCAAAGCCGCTCGCCAGGCAGATACATCGCCCGGCGGGAGCAGCAGCCCGTCCACACCGTCACGGACCCGGTCGGCCAGGGGTCCCAAACGCGAGGCGAGCACCGGCAATCCAGCGGCAAAGGCCTCGGATACGATGAAGGAGAAAGTCTCGTACCACAAGGTGGGCACAGTCACCACGTCCACCTGGGCCAATGTGTCCCACACCGCCTCGCGGGAGAGAAGGCCCAGGAAACGGACGTTCGGCGTCGCCAGTTCGCGCAGACGGGCGACGTAATCGGGATCGAAGGATTCATCGCCGGCGATCCACAGCTCGGCGTCTCCCCGAACGCGGGAGAAAGCATCCAACAACACGTGCACGCCTTTCTGCCAACTGAGGCCACCCACGTAGGCAAAGCGTATGGGGCGGTCGTCCCCCATCACTTTTTGAATAGGCTTTGTTGGCGCCGGCAGCCCATGAGGTATCACGCGCATTATTTTTGACGACACACCATGCCTTGCATACCAATCAGCCACAAATCGAGTTGGGGTGATGATGTAAGCTGCGCTATCCAACACTTGGCGCGCGAGTCTGTTCCGCCAAGCCAATAGAATAGAAAAAAACGGCCCCATTGGAAAAAGTTCTCTTTTATCCATACGGGCCAGTGCACACCGGGCGCAATTCCAATAACCACGCGGCCCATCACAAATTGTCTGATCGTAATTGGTGATGAGTTGTGCGTTTGCGCAAACCCACCAATAATCGTGCAATGTGATCAGATAGGGAATTCGGCGCCGCTTCAGCACGGTTGCCAGAGAAAAGGGCAATCCCATCAAATGTTGAATATGAACCAAGTCGGGCGCGACCTCGTAGAGAAACTGCTCCCAGAAAGAAACCATAGGCGGGTCATAGAACGTGTTCAGAAAACGACGAATGGGAGAAACGAAACCGGTCCAAGCAGCCCATACGTTCACATTCCCTTCAGTCCGTGCTTCTTTTCCAATCCCCTTGGCGCTACGGCGATACAAGATGTAAATCTGATGTTCACGTTGGCTCAAAGCTTGGGTTAGCCAGCGCGTATAAAGCTCAGTGCCCCCCACGTTCTCTGGCATATATTGATGAACGAGATGGAGAATTCTCATGTTACTTGTCCAGCCCTTGAAAAGTACCCGAGATGCAAACTGAACTGCTGAGCAGGGCTGGCCAATAATTACGCAGACAGCTGAAGCGACTGGCTATGCCAAGGCGTCGCTCCGGGCGGAAACATGCTAACCGATAGAGTGTCTCGACTTGACGAAAAGTGAAATAATGAAGATGTCCAGCGTCGAACAAGAGAGTTTGGCTCGGATCCAGGGTAAAACCTTCGTTGGGATATAGTGTGGCGGTAGTAGGCGCCCGCCCCAACAATAGGCGAATCCGATGGGGCAGAAAGGCTACGTTAGGCGTCACTGTGATCAGTTGAGCGCCGATTTTAGACAGACGAGCCAGAATATGCATGCTAGCAATGACATCTACTATGTGCTCAATCACGTCTGCCCAGATGATACAATCAAATGGTGAATCAACCCTCGAGATCAAACCCTCTAGGGATTCAGTAAGTATCGTGCAATTATGTAAATGGCTCAATGCCCGACGAGATCGCTCTGCTCTTACACAAGACAACTCGGTCCCAACAACTGTATCAAAATGAGGCGCCAGTGCCGCTAGCACTTCTCCACCTCCACACCCGATTTCTAGGAGACGACCACCAGGCCGGGCTAGATAGACCACAGCCTGCCTAAAGTCGGTGGGCCAACCACGAACCTCGGTTGGTTTCAATTGAACATCTAAATTTTCTTGCGTATAACAGCGGCGATAAATCTCGTCATATTTCTTCGCCAGTTTGTCATCGTTTGTTGTCACAGGCGTCATCACTATCTTCCAATTGAACTACTTAACACTCTCATTTCTAAACCCCCGTAGGACTGGAATTCGCCCTCGCCAGCTGACGCAATGTGCGCTTCTGGAGGCTATTTTTGACCAGTTGCGTCATTTAACTGCAGGAGGTTGGCAAACAGTCAGGCCTCTTATCTTTGACCACCGGGGTATACTATGTTAAAATCCTCAAAAGTCAAATGGGAGAGGAACAGGCTTGACGACAGAATTGGCAATCATCATCCTGAACTGGAACGCCACAGACGACACGATTCGCTGTGTCCGCGAGATCGCGGCGTGGGAGCGTTTGCGCCCGGCGATCTGGGTCGTGGATAACAGCTCGGCCGGGGATGACGTCGAGACGATCGCCCACGCCTGTCCAGAGGCGCACATCGTCCGCAACCCAAGCAATCTTGGGTTTTCCGGCGGTTCCAACCGGGGAATCCAGGCCGCCCGTCAGGCCGGAGATGTGCCAATCCTGTTGTTGAACAACGACGCTTCGATCGACGAAGCCAGCGTCGCCCATATGCTGCAAACTCTGCAGGAGGATGATACCATTGGCCTGGTGGGCCCACTCCTGTTTGACAATGACGACGCCCACACCTTCATCTCCGCCGGGGCAAAGAATCCGGTTTTGCATCACCAGACGCGCGTCGTCACGCTCCCACAGGCAAAGATTCAAGAGGTGGAAGCCATTTCGGGGACGGCGATTCTCATCCGCCCGGCGGTGTTCGAAGCCGTCGGTCTGCTGGACGAAGATTATTTTTTCAGCACCGAACTGGCGGATCTGTGCCGTCGCGCCCGGCAAACGGCCGGATACCGGTGCGTAATTGACGCCCGCGCCCACGCTTATCACCACGTCAGTCGCTCGGCCGGATTCCGCAGCGCGCTGTATCCATACTACATCGCCCGCAATCGTTTTCTCTACGTGCGTAAGTTCTATCCCGCTCTCCCCCAGCTGCTGTTGACCGGCTTTTGGGCGAGTTACAGCCTGGCGTTGAGCGTCAAACTGCGATTGACCGGCGAAAGGGCCGCCTGCCGCGCCGTGTGGCTGGGGCTGGTGGACGGATTGCAGGGTCGTTTTGGCGGGCAGAATGAACGAGTGCTGAAATCAAACTCGATTGCAGATCGAGGAGCAGCGAACGAGACGCAATGAACGTTCTCTACCACCTGACCATCCTACCGCCCCCTATCCCGCAGGCCGAGGCGCTGTCGCAAGAGATTGCGGCCCTGCAACGCCGCTTCGGCGGGCGGACGGTCTACCTGAACCCCAACCAGCGCGCGCCGGTCTACGTTCCCCGGCTCTTGTTTGGATTTCACAAGCTGCGCCAGTTGCGCACGCTAGAGGCCGGGGTGCATATCCACCACATTTATAACCCTGACCCATTCCCTTTCCCGATCCTGCGGATGCTGCGGCAGCCGGTAGTCTACTCGCTGACCGGCGGCGTTGTGCGGCGGCCGAACGTCTCCTTCTTCGCAAAGTTAGCCGCCGTCACCGTGATGGACGAGGCGAGTCTAACGCGGCTGCGAGGGTGGGGCCTGGAAAACGTATGCCTGGCGCGGCCGGGGATCGACGTCGGTCGCTTTACCCACACACCTCTCCCGCTGGACTCAGAAATCCGACTGATGGCGGGATCGGCGCCGTGGACCAGGCGCCAGTTCCGCACCAAGGGCATCGAGGCGCTGCTGAAGGCAGCGCAGCGGGAACCGTGCTTGTTGCGGCTGGTTTTCCTGTGGCGGGGGGTGCTGGCGGAGGAGATGATTAAGCGAGTGCGTGCTATGGGATTACAAGACCAGGTGACGGTGTTGAACCGAGTGGTGGACGTAAACGAGGTGTTGTCCCAGGTGCACGCCAGCGTCGTGCTAGCAGACGCGCCGGACATCGTGAAGGCGTATCCCCACTCGCTGATGGAGTCGCTGGCGGCGGGGAAGCCGGCGCTGGTCAGCCGGGCGATCCCGATGGCGGAATACGTGGAACGGACGGGATGCGGCGTGGTAGTGGAAAGCGTCACACAGGAGGGGATTCTGACGGCGATAGCAAACCTGAGGCAACAGTACGACGATTTGCAGCGGGCAACCCGGCGGGTGGGGCAGCATAATTTCGGTTTGGATAGGGTAATTGCGTCGTTTGAGAAGGTATACCGACGTGTCTTCGAAGAGCGAGGGCAACTGACAGATGTCAAGGCATGAGAGATGAACATCCTGCACGTGGTCCAGGCGTACCATCCGGCGATGGGCGGGTCGGAGTGGCTGATCAAAAACTTTTCCGAGCGCCTGGTCTCTGACCACGACGATGACGTAACCGTATTCACCACCAACGTCTACAAGCCGGAGGCCTTCTGGCGCACCAAGGGGCCGCTGATGGCGCCGGGGGTCGAACAGATCAACGGGGTGACGGTGCGTCGCTTTCGGATTTTCAATGGGCTGCAACTGCTGCGCCGCTTACTAGCTCAAGGATCCCACCGACTGCGGCTACCCTACAACGATTGGCTGCGTACCATCCAGACCGGACCCATCATCTTTGGTATGACAAAGGCGATTGCTACCAGCGGGGCGGATGTGATGTTGGCGACCGCTTTTCCGTTTCTCCACATGTACTATGCGCTGGCAGGCGCCAAACGCGCGGGCATTCCCGTCGTGCTGCTAGGCTCCATCCACACCGCCGACGAGTGGGGCTATGAACGCCGGATGATGTACCAGGCGATCCAACAGGCCGACGCCTACGTTGCGCTGACGGCTTTCGAGCGGGATTTTCTGATCGGGCGCGGCATTCCGGCGGCGCAGATCGCGGTGATCGGGGGCGGGGTAGATGTCGAGGACTTTGAACGGGCCGACGGGACCGCGATCCGGCGGCGGTACGGGTGGGGGAACGACCCGGTCGTGGGCGTCATGGCGCGCCAGTCTGAGCTCAAGCGACTCGACATCTTGCTGCAGGCGATGCCGAGCGTCTGGGCCGCGCATCCCAACGCCCGTCTGCTGATGGCAGGGGCGCGGACGTCCTATTCCGCCAAGCTTGAGCGCATCGTTGACGAACTGCCGCCAGCGCAACGCGCCCAGGTCACCATTGTCAGTGATTTTCGTGAGAAGGAAAAACCGGACTTGCTATCCGCGTGTGACCTGATCGCCCACCCCTCCGGCAACGAGTCCTTCGGGCTGGCGCTGATCGAGGCCTGGGCCTGCGGCAAACCGGTCATCGGCGTGCGCGCGGGTTGCATCCCCTCCGTGATAGACAAAGGTCGGGACGGCCTACTGGTCGAATATCTCGACCCTCACGATCTGGGCCAAGCCATCCGGGCGCTGCTGAACGATCCAGCCCACCGATCTGCGATGGGCGCGGCAGGGCGAGAGAAGGTGCGACAGAATTACACCTGGGAGATCGTCACCAACCGGCTGCGATCACTTTACCTCCAATTGGTGAGCCAGACCGTCGCCTGAGTCCGCGCCCTCATCTCGTCGCCTTCACCCCTTCTGAATCAGCAGGTAGAACCGATTTGTCGTCGCACCGGCCTGCTCTCGCAACCGAATCGGGTGGAAGAGGGCGCGCGAAGTCACGTCAGCGTAGACGCCCGCCAACCGCGCCATCAAGCCAGCCTGGCGCGGCCATTCGATTGTCCGCTCGAATTGCTTCCCCTGCCAGACGTAATCCCCGGCGAAGAAGCGCCGAATACTTGCTGCCGGTAGGACTTCCGCCCAGTGGTCGATTTCGGCGCTGCCGGGCAATCCGTGGCAAACGTGTTCGGCAAGATAAGGATGCGGCGCGCCATGCGCTAACTGGTACAACTCATCCAACCGGGCCTCGTAGGCGCTGTGCCCCGCGCTTCCAAATGGCGCGGCGACGACGACGTGCGACTGAGCCACACGCAGGCACTCTCGCAGAAACTGCTCCCGGCGCTCTCCAGGGAGGTGTTCCAATGTGTCGATGCTGACCACAGCCGCGAAGGCGCTATCGGCAAAGGGGAGGGCCAGGCCACTGCCCCACAGGCGACCTGACCCATCCACGTTGACCGAAGTGACCCGCCACGGCAGGAAACGCTCCAACAATTCCGCCCGCCCACCCACATCCAGCACGTGGGCGACGTCCACATGCCCCAATGCCATCGTCAGCAAGCGGCTGGTGACGGCGTGCCGCTCGTACACGTCGTAGGGCATCAGCCGAGCCAGCAGTGAGGACAAGACGGTCGAACTCACGTGTCGCCTCACGATTGACGGAGCAGCAGCGGCAAGAATATCCGCTCGGCTCCCCGACCGGGCGTCCCCAGGCTGACCTCGTCTATGAGCATCTGCCCATTCTCGACCGCTGAGCCTTCTAGCTGGAACACGAGGTCCACATCCTGTCCCTGGAGTAAGCTCAAATCCATCCAGGCGTGAGTCCAACTTGACGACGCCGTCAAAGTCAAGGTCAGGGTGCGGGTCAGGGCTTGCGCATAAACCCAGGCCGAACCGTTCTCACCGAGGCGATACATCCAGGAGAGGGTTGGGTTCGCCATCTGCTCCGAAATGGCGACCGTCTGGCTCAACGCCGTGGACCAAGCCGCTGTGCCGCTGCCAGTCAACTCCGTCGCGTGATCGCCCGAGTGGGCCGTCGTGGTCACTGTCGCAGTCCCTACTCCCGATACGTGCCATCCAGTCAGATCGCCACCCTCAAACTGCCCATTGAACACGCCATCATCTAGGGGCGGCAGATAGAAATCCACACCGCTCATCGTACCCGTTAGATTGTGCATCGGCGGCAACACGCCAAAGTTATGACGAGAGACACTCACAGCATACGAGGTCGGTTCCTCGTGACACAGCAAATAGTTCCCCTGAGTATCTGTGAAGGCAGGTAAGGATATCGGCTGCGTTGCGGTGACGTGGGCCATAAAGACCGGCTGCTCCCGAACGGTGTAAACGGTCCCAGAGAAGCCGTATTGGGTCAGCCACGTCTGCGCATCGAATACATCATCCCCTTTCGCCTCCACGTTTCCTGCTACGTCACGGGCCAGGGAACGAAATTGGTAGATGGAGCCGGTAGCGTCCGTGTATCCGTCCGATGTAGTGATGATTCCCGAGTGCCAATTCGTCCACGAAATGCTGCTCCCAGCGCGTACCTGGACGTCGTAGCTAGCCAGGCCGGAGCCGCCGTCACTGCCGCGCCACGAGACGGCCGCCGAGAGCACGGCGCAGGCGGGGGCGCTGGCTCGGGAGACCGGCGGGACGGTGTCGATCTTGATCGGGCCAAAATGCACGGTATCCTCGGCCAACAGATTGGCTCCGTTCACGGCCCGGATGTGAAAGTACAAGCTATCGCCGTCGGTCAGGGTGCGTTGAAGCGAGCTAACCGTCTCATCCACCTGGGCGGCGCTCCTGCCGACAGCGGTGGCAGCGGAAGTGTCCCAGGCATAGTAGTACCCGGCGATACCACTCTCCTCGTCGCTGGCGCCACTCCAATTCACATGGACTGTATCGTCGTTCGACCATAGATCGGCCGTGTGACTGGGACTGCTGACGGTGGGATTTTTTGGGGGGGTATTGTCGACGTTGAAGGTGATATTGCCAGTACGGTATCGATCGTGCTGGAACATTGGCCAGGGACGGGCAGCGCTTGCATCAGTGCTCGTGTCGTAGATGTAAATCGCGAATCCGCCCATCGCGATCTCTAACTTTCCATCATCGTCCAGATCATCAACCAGAGGAGGATTGTAAAGAATACTGGGTACATTGAACGAGGTATCCCCGCTGAGCGTTCCATCGTGATTGACAATCACCAAGCCCATGACGTTCTGATCAACGACCATGATCTCCATCGCCCCATCGCCGTCGTAGTCCGCCAGGATGGGGGAATAAGGCTGGGTGAAGTTGCCGGGGCTCATCGGGAATCCGCTCACATTGGTGCCGTTCCCGTGCCAGGCGTATAGGGACGTACAACTGGCCGGCGACGTCTCGAATTCGCGCCCACAGCCGATAACCACCTCCAAGTCGCCATCGCCGTCCAGGTCGCCCAGCGCGGGCGGGGCCACCACATCCCCCGCAGTGTACTTCGGCCAGCCACTCACCGGCGTGCCGTCGCGGTTCCAGGCGTACACCCATTTCCCGTCTCCGCCCTCGACGCTGGGGCCGCTGCCGACGACAACCTCCAAGAAGCCATCGCCGTCGATATCGCCAATGGCCGGAGAGGAGTAGACATTGTTATTCGTGGTCACCGGCCAACCGGGGACGTTGCTGCTATCCCCATTGATCGCCCACACCGTCGCGTGGGTGTAATCGGAGGGCTGTGAACTCCCCTCCGGCCATGGCGGGCTGTTCGTCCCGACCACAACCTCGGGCAGCCCGTCCGCATCGATATCGCCCAACGCCGGTGAAGAGAGGCCACCGCGCAGGATATTGTCGCCGTTATCCTTGTGGATCGGCCAGCCAACGACCATCGCCCCATTGTGATGCCAGGCGTAGATGTGCCGATCCAATGAGGAGACCACCACTTCCATATCGCCGTCTCCATCCAGGTCACCGATAACGGGCGACCCTTCAATGCCATCCCAGCATCCATCGGGCTTCCGCATCCCAGATCCCGATCCCAAGTCGTCCTTCTTGGGCTGCGGCCATCCAGGAACGGCGGAGAAAGACCACGGAGACGCGCTGTTAAACGTGTAGACAAGCACACCGCCGTTCTTGTGATAGGCCGGGCTCCCCCCGGTTGTGACGACGATCTCCAATGTCCCGTTTTGGTCTAAGTCCCCGATCGCCACGGAGGAGCGAATATCGCTCTTGTTCGTGATGGCACAACTGGACGGCGCACCAGCGGCGTTGAGGTCCAGGGCTGTCTGGCGGGACCAGGCCATCGTCCACGAGGAGCCATTCCAAGTAGCGACGTACAGCCATCCGGCGGTATCGCCGATGACGATCTCCTTGGTGCCGTCACCGTCGAAATCGGCCGCCGCTGCGCTCGACTGCACGATCGATTCTTCGGGCGGGCTCTGGATCGGCACCGCATGATCTGGGGAGCGCATCAATGATAACCCTTGTTTTACCATGTCGCGCCCAATATCCTCGGGCCCAGGCCCCCATCCAATGCTTAACAGAAGTACGAGCAAAATCACGAAAAACTTGATGTATCTTTGCCTAAACATCTTGTGCCTCCATTAAAGTTCAACACCAGCCATCTATCAATACTAGTTTGCACCCTCTGGCTTGGGAAGCCCCAAAAATTACAAACAAGGCGCCCGAAGCCCATCTGGCATCAAACACACGTACATCCTGAAATGCAACATTTTATCGGCTCTGTTGAAAAAGTATCGGTTATGGAAAACCGACCTACATATGCTGAGCTTGCATTTCGTTTCACACCCTACATCTTGTAGGGTGTGTTTCCATACGCGCCGTTTTTCAACAGGTCTTTATCATCCCCCTTCTGACTCGTCAGCACCGAGGCGAGTTTCTAACGCACGCATCTGCGCCGTGAGGCGTTCAATTTGCCACTGCTGAGACTCGGCGGCCTCCATCAACGTCAAAAGTCTCTCGCCATAGGTCTGATTGACGAGCACTTGTCTCTCCGCCAACCGCTTCACGTAAAACAAGACCAAGTTATGAAGGGCGTCTCGTAATGCTTGTATCAGACGCCCAATAATTGGAAATCGCACCGGACGCGCCTCGCGCCCGACCGAAAGCGCCTCGGGTCCCATCGCGCTTTCTACCTCAGCCGATCCTTGTCGCTGCATCCCTGCCCAGATATCCTTTGCCGCGGGAGCCATTTCCAGCTTGGTCACTTGCTCATTAGCTTCCGACAATACTGGATCACCCGTCATCTGAGCCATCTTGCGCAGGTCAACACGCAGCACCTGGATCGCGGCGGCTGTCTCCTGCAACAGCGTAATCAACATATCGTGGATCTGAAAAAGAGACGGAAGGATCCTCCCCACATCCTTCATCTGCCGAGCGTCGTTTAGGATCTCGCCGCGCGTGCGATTATGGTATCGCTTAACGGCTTGGATCGCCTGTCCGAGCTCATCGCACGCGATAGCGCCTTGGGCCAGCTCAAATTCGATGTCCCTCAACACATCTTGGGCGCTCGTTCGATCTTTCACATCCCCCCCTCTAAACATCGATGTCACTCTCAATCACACGGCGATAGACCCGCGCAAATCTTTCTGCCATCCGAAGATAAGTGAAGTGGTCAAACAGCCTTTGACGTCCAGCCAGACCCATCTCGTGTAATCTCTCAGGCGATTGTAACATACTTATGATCTCCTCCGCCAGCTTAGTAGGGGCCTCCGGTTCCACCAACACGCCGGTGACCCCATCATCGACAACCTCGGGCACGCCGCCGCTGCGACAGCCGATCACCGGTTTGGCGTAATTCATCGCCTCCAGGTAGATCAAACCGAAAGATTCGTACAGCGAGGGTGCGACGAACAGATCACAGGCTTGGTACAGGGAGTGAAGCGTCTCATCGCTGACCATATCGGTGAAGGTCACATACGAAGAGTAACTTCCGTAGCGACGAGAGAAATAGGTCACGTAATCCATCCCCGTGCGCTGCTGAAACCCATCGTGGAGGCTGTTATCCTTGCCGGCGATGACAAGTTTCACGTTCGGTATCCGCTCCACGACCGCCGGAATAGCCTGAAACAAATCGAGTATCCCCTTCCGCTGCTCCAGGCGTCCCACATACAGGACCGTGAGGGTCTCGGGCGGCTGCTCTAGATCGAAGGGCCGGATTGCTTTCTCTGGTACAGGAATGATCCCGTAAGGCACGAGGGTATATCGATCCGGCGTCAGCGCCACATCGTAGACCCGGCGTACGGTTTTCAACGTCGCCTCAGTGTTGGGGAGCAGATGCGCAGCGCGCTCGAGGAAAGCCTCCTCTAAATCGCCCATGAGGCGCGCATCGGCGCTGCGATCATTTTTGAGCGCGGCGATCTGCCGGTAGGCGGTGATGATGCGCACTACAACCGGGATGACATCACTGACCGCCGTGACCAGGCCCTCGGTCTGCCATATCGGGGAGTCCACGATCTGGATACCGTCGTTGAGCATCAAGCTTCTGACCTTCTCATAGATCGCGTGGCCATAGTTCAATGCGTGATACGTGCTGGAGAACTTACGATACCCAGCGTAGCGATTCAGCTTGTAATTGATGCGATGCACGTAGGCGCCGTCGTAGAAGCTGGTATACGTTCTCTCCCCACGCGCGATCACGTGCACGGCATGACCCAACTCGAAGAGACCGCGCGCCATCAGATTCGTGAGCCGGCCGATCCCGTCAAACTGCCGGGGCGGATAAGTCGCACTGAGCAAGCATATCCGCAGCGGCTCCTTGGGCTGCGAGATCGCGGGCTGCTGGCCCGTCACCGGATCGACCGGCGGACATCGGGGTGAATCTTCTGTCTGAAACCGAAGAATCGGCGGGGATTTTTTCTCATCCACTTCCTCCCTATCCGCATCAAGCAACTGACGACGTGAGAAGACGCCGTTGAAGGCCCCATCCAACGCCCCGCGAATCTCTCCCCAGCGCATCTTCCACATTTGAGCGGTGGATAGCTCCCCATCGCGGCAGAGCTGCCCATACCACATCCAATGCCCATGAAAGAGGTGCAGACATCGGCGCACGATGGCGGTCAGGGGTTCCCCGGCCCGCCGTCCATTCTTGAGGGTGAAATATATGCCGGACCGTGTTTGCAACCACCATTTGGCGATATACGTGTATATTACCCGATGGCGGCTCGAGGCCGGCACGTGGTACACCGCGGCTTCCTTGACCGGATGCATCACGTGACCGGCATTGACCAAGCGTAACATCGCATCCGCCTCCTCGGCGATGTAGACAAAGAACTCATCGAATCCCCCAATTTCTAGTAGTGCGCGGCGACGGAAGGCCATATTGGTACCCATCATCCGGGCAATCCATTGATGCCCCTCGCCCGGCGGCACGATGTGCTCCAGCCAGGAGGAGCGGACTACCTCCTGCTCGAAGAGCGCTGACGTGAGCCCGAGACGATGTTGAACCATCGGTCTCTGGGGATGGGCCAGATAGACGACGCCGCCGGTGGCGTCCAGGCCGGAGTCCTCGAAAAGGCGAGCCAGTTGCTCCAGCCAGCGCCGACAGGGCACAGCGTCGTCGTCGATGTAGGCCACGATGTCGCCGCGTGCGGCCCGTAGCCCGATGTTGCGCGACTGGCTCAGGTTCGCCTCCGGGCAGCGCAGCACGCGCACGCGGCCCTCATATTCCGACAACATCTCCAGCGTGTCGTCGCGCGTGGGGCCGACCACGACGATGACCTCAAAGTGCGGGTAGGACTGGTGTTCCAGCGCCCGCAGCAGCGTGCGCAGCGGCCCGGCGCGGTCGGTGGTGTTGACGATGAGGGAGAAGATTAGATCAGTGGGAATCATGAGGCCCCAGTTGCCAAGTTAGGTTGCACGTCTGGCTTTGCTATGCCGAATCTGCACCATTCGCAGCCCTCCCCAGCGAGTGAGAGGTTCTTGTTCTTCAGATGACGTTGTAAATTCACGAGTCAGCGTGCCGAAATCGATGACCTGTCCTTGATGTTGCGCCACAAAGTCGTCGATGGCCTGGGATATAGGGGGAGAGAAGCTATCGTGAAAGAGGAGATGAGCCCCTTCCGTTACAAACGGTAGCACACCGCTCGCATCCCGTTTGACACCAGTGTTAGGAATGATCACCGTCAATAAACACAAAGTCGAACGGACCCGCCAGCCGCTTCGTATGCATGCGGCAAAATGTCCGGCGAAAAGCCCTTTAAAAGTGTCGACCGGTGCTCTAAAAGTTTCCAATGGTCGGGGTCAATTTGCGGCTTTGGATCAACACATACCAACCGTCCATCTGCATGAACAGCATCTATCGCGGCGGAAACGATCAACGCAGAACCTCCATTGAGCGTTCCAATTTCAAGGTAGCGCTTTGGCCTCAAGCTAAAGACTAGGGTGTAAAGCAACAATCGTTCGGCTGGCGTCATCCATGCTGGCGACCAATGAATAACATCCAGGGTGGTCCAATCAATCTCTCCCATACAGGTAGCGAGATCGCGTATTTCAAATTCAGGCTCGATATTTGGGGACTCTCTACGGTAGCCAGAACGTATCTTTTGAATGAAAGCTTTGAGCTTGTCCATAGCTAAACACTAGGGTGGTGAAAATTTGGTCTTTTAGGCGATTTGTTATTATTGAGTTCATGCCGCTTTTGTTCCGATTCAACGATTGTGGTACTAGGGGGATTTGCGATTTTCTTAGGCAAAAAGTAGCCACAGAAGCTAAAAACGAAGGGAACAAACTGGGGTTCCCCCGATTTGGTGGGCAGAGGGTTAAGCAAAAGCTTGCTCCTCATAGTAGCGCCGTTCGTACTCGTCCGGGCTCCAGTAGCCCAGCGATGAGTGGAGCCGGTGCTGGTTGTAGAATGCC
>DAOTUB010000039.1:0-6929 GCA_034437455.1 Anaerolineae bacterium
GGGCCGCTGCCAGTACACCGCGTTGAACAGAGATCGGTATTGGTTGAGCGTGATCCAACTGCTCACCGACTACGCTTTCTACGCCGGTGTCGGCTACCGGACGAC
Source organism: Anaerolineae bacterium (assembly GCA_034437455.1). GTDB lineage: Bacteria > Chloroflexota > Anaerolineae > B4-G1 > B4-G1 > DAOTUB01. Next base: position 106 of record DAOTUB010000039.1, read on the forward strand.
GGCCGGGATGGGGCAGGTGCGGAGACACACGACGCGCGAGAAGTAGGCCTTATGACGAGAGCATCCACACTAATTGCCCCAGTGGGGTCCAAACCCCAGTTGGTGACCATTGCCCTGGATCTACTCCGATGGCAAAATGAAGACGTACAAGTAGTCGTGGTCTTGCACACAACCCTTGATCGAGACGTCACGCGCACGTCTATCGGGTGCTTGGGGCAAGAATTCTCCCTGGTCTATCCGGACGTCCGGTTACGCCCCATCTGCCTATGCAATGAGCAAGGCATTCCTCTGAAAGACATCGCCAGCGAATCCGCCGCTCGTGAGGCGTTCCGTGTACTCTACAGGGAGGTCAAGCAGGCCAAGCAGGCCAGTCGTCGCGTCCACCTTTCGATCGCCGGGGGGCGTAAGATCATCGCCGTTTACGGGATGGCCGTCGCTCAGCTGCTGTTCGATGAGGATGATCGTGTTTGGCATATCTTCTCGGTCCCGTCTCTCATCGAAAGTCGGGCGCTTCACCCAGAGACCAGAGAGGCGGCTCTTATCCGCGTGCCGGTATTGCGGTGGTCAAAGATCAGCCCAATGTTGACCACCTTAGTCCAGAGCGAAGATCCTTTCGAGGCTTTGCAACGTCAGGAGGAACTCCGCCAAGCTGACGCCCTGAAGTTGGTTCGGCACTTCGTCGAGCAGGATTTGAGTCCGGCAGAGCGAGAGGTCGTGCAGTTGGTTGTATGTGAGGGGCTTACCGATGCCGAGATCGCCGAGCAAACTTTCCGCAGCCCTAAGACAGTAGGCCACCATCTCTCATCAGCTTATCGGAAAGCGCGTGCATCGTTTGGCCTGAGCCGCGCTGATCGCCACACACTCACAGCATTGCTATCCACCTATTACGCTCTGGACAAACGGTAATAAATCCGATGCACATCGCTGCTGGAAATTGTAAGGAACGCATCATATGTCCAAAATAGGGAGACTTCCCTATACGCAATAGGGAGATCTCCCGATGTAATGCAGCCCGGAATAGTGTACAATGGGGACACAACGAAACGGATGTGGAGAAGTGCAATGGATCAGTGTCCGGGCTGTGGTGAGACGTTACGAGAGGCCCTCGTGATATGTGGGCGTTGCGGGGAAACGTTGCCCCTGGAAGTTGTCGTCGTGAGTGAGGGGAGTCGGGGAGGTACGTTTATCCTGGCGACCAAGCAGGCTAGTAGCAAACAGACAGGAGGAGGTCGATGCAGAATGAATGACACGTTGACAAATACAGAACGAGTCCACTTGAAGGCCCTGGCCGGATTGCTGCACGATGTCGGCAAACTTGCCCAGCGTGCCGGTTGGCAGACGGGCAAACACACGGAAATTGGCAGTGAGTTTGTCAGTCGGTACGTGCCAGAAGATTGGCGTGGACACCTTTACCCGGTGATGGGCCACCACGATAAGCCGTTGGCGGATTACGCCACCAAGGTCGTCTCCCTGTCCGACCGTCTCTCGGCGGCTGAACGGGAGGGGCAAGACAAGAGTAGCGAACGGCAGTTACTCTCGATCCTCTCCCGTGTGGGGGAGGAAGGGATACCCCGGGAGCGACGATATTTCTGGCCGTTGAGCTCTCTCGAGCTGACCGAGGTGACAATTTTCCCCGCCGAGGCGGTGTCGAAGGATCAAGAGGACGAGGCTTACCGAGCATTGTGGGATGGGTTTGTAGGGACGGTCGAGAAATTGCCGACCGGGAGTCTCCCCGTCTATCTCGAGGGGATGTACTACGCGCTCCAACGCTTTTCCTGGTGTGTACCCGGCGCGTACTATCGATCCCAGCCGGACGTTTCTCTCTTTGATCACAGTCGCACCACAGCGGCTCTGGCGGCCTGTCTGGACGGGATCGAAGAGGAACGGATCGACGATTTGCTCGCCGGCAAGCGACAAGAGGAGCCGGTGGCGCTACTCGTCGGCGGGGACATCTCTGGCGTGCAGAATTTTATCTACACCATCACGGCTCGAGGGGCAGCCAAGGGGTTGCGCGGCCGCTCGTTCTACTTGGAGATGCTGACCGAGGCGGTGACCCGCTACTTGCTGCGTAAACTGGACCTGCCTATCACCAACCTGCTCTACGCTGGCGGCGGACACTTCTACCTCCTGGCCCCGCCGGAGATCGCAGAGCAACTGAAGGCGCTGCGGGCTGATGTGAGCCGTAAGTTGCTTGATCACCACGGCGGCGATCTCTACCTGGCCTTGGGCTGGACGAGGGTCTCGGCTGCCGAATTCGACCGCGAGAGATTCAGCGAGAAGTGGCGTGAAGTCTCGCAAGCGATGAACGCGGCCAAACGCCAACGTTTCGCCGAACTGGACGACGCCGAAAGTCTGTGCGATCAGGTGTTCGGCCCGGTTGGAGAAGGTGGGGATAAGACGGGCGAGTGCCAGGTCTGCCATTACGACGGCCCGGTTAGTGTAGAGCACAAGGGTAACGACGACGAACGGCGTGTTTGTAACCTGTGCCAGTCGTTGGAGGAACTGGGTACCGACCTGCGCGATGCCGATTATCTGCTACTGGGTGAGGTCGAGATGGTCGACACGGAACGCGCCGGATACCGGGAGGCGCTACGGGCCTTTGGCTTGGCTGTCAGCTTCTTGACGCCGGATGGTCGCTCCATTGGACGCCAGCCGGCGGACACTCAACGCGCGATCCTATTGGCCCTCCGCGATACATCCAACGTGGTCGAGGTAGCCGCGCGCGTCGCACAGGACGGCTTCCCCGTCGCCCCCGGCGCCCGCTACACCGCCAACGTCACCCCGCGCAAGGGAGACCGTATCGCGACGTTCGAGGATCTGCAGGATGTTTCCCGTGGGGTTCGACGGCTTGGCGTGCTGCGAATGGACGTGGATGACCTGGGCGACCTCTTTAAGTGGGGGATGCAAGATGAGGGGACCCTTTCTCGCGTTGCGTCGCTCAGTTTTACCCTCTCGCTCTTCTTCGAGGGTTGGGTAGGCGAGTGCTGTCGTCAGGTCAACGCCAAAGGGCCGGACAAGGTCTATGCCATCTACTCCGGCGGCGACGATCTGTTCATCGTGGGGGCGTGGGACGAGCTTCCCGGTCTGGCGGACACTATCCGGCGTGACCTGGCCCGCTTCGCGGGGCAGAATCCCGACGTCCACATCTCGGGCGGGCTGACGCTCCACGCTGGCAAGTACCCGCTCTACCAGGCCGCTCACGACGCTGATCATGCGCTGGATACGGCCAAGGACCTGTTGCGCCCGGATGGCTGGCACGCCAAGGACGCCTTCCACTTCCTGGGGCTGACCATCCCCTGGGAACATTTTGACGACCTGCAAGGCGAGCAAGAGCGACTGCTTCAATTGGTGACTGCCAAGGAGGAGGGAGGATTGGACGTCGACCGGGCGCTGTTGCGAACGCTGATCAAGCTCTATGTCCATTTCGCCGACGCTGTCCACGAGCACGGCAAGCCGGTCTGGGGACCGTGGATGTGGCAGGGGGCCTACTTCCTCAAACGTATGGAGGGACGTTACCAGGACAATGCACAAGCAGAGGTCAAAAGGATTCGAGAAGCCTTAAAAGAGAATGATTTTCGTTACATTGAGACGCTTGGTCCGGCCGCACGTTGGGTCGAGTTATTGATGAGAAAGGAGCAAGAGCGATGACTAAAACAGATCTGCAGAAGATTATCACGGATGGCGATGCCAAGACGACAGTCAAAGAGGCCGAGGTATTGGGAAAAGAGCTGGCGCGTCAGTTGAGCACCAATCAAATCCGCAACATCTTCGGCACGGTGCGGCGCATCGAGATGACCTGGCCGGAGAAACCCAAGAATGCGGAAGAAGAAAATGCCGCCGCTCAGGCTCGGCGTGAATTATTGTTGCTCAAGCCAAAGATGGCCTACCAGGCTAAGCGCGAGCGCGGCCGAGGCGTCAAAAGGCTTACTGACGTTCTAAGCGAAGCAATTGATCTGGTCGAGAATGATCGGCAGCGCTTCCAGCATTTTGTCGATTTCTTCGAGGCTATCCTGGCTTATCACAAGGCCCACGGGGGCAAATAGGAGGTATCCAAATGACCAAAAAAGCGAATTTATACGGACGTGTTTTCATCGAGTGCAAGATTGAGGCTCAGACTGGCCTCCACATCGGCGGCGCTGAGAGCTCGCTCTCCATCGGTGGTGTGGATAACGTCGTCATCCGCGATCCTCTTTCCAATCAACCCTACATCCCTGGCTCCTCGCTCAAGGGCAAGATGCGCTCGCAGATGGAGAAGTTCCACGGCCTGCCGCAGAATCGACGCATTGGCCAGGTCACCATTCACTCGTGTCAAAATGCCGATACGTATGCCAATTGCGCCGTCTGTCACATCTACGGCTTGCCAGGTGAAATAGATTTCTCTACCTCTACCCGCCTGGTGGTGCGTGACGTGCAACTGACGCCGCAAAGTGTCAAGGACCTCCGCAACGCCAAAACCGATCTGCCTCTCAGCGAGGTCAAGTGGGAGGCGGCCATCGACCGCGTCACCTCGGCCGCCACACCACGCCAGATGGAGCGGGTACCCGCTGGCGCTGTCTTCGGTCCTGCCGAGATGGTCTATTCCATCTACGAGTCCGCCGACGTCGCGCGCTTCAAGGACGTGGTCGAGGGCATGCAACTGCTGGAGGACGACTACCTGGGTGGTTCTGGCTCGCGCGGATCCGGCAAGATCACGTTCCGGGATATCCAAATCTACACCCGCGCCCGGGGCGACTATACGGAGAAACGCATGTTCCAGGAACAATCTTTCGCCACGTTGGGGGATCTGACCTCGGCGCTGGACGCGCTGCAAACGTGGTTGGCAGAGGATGGCGTTCCGCTCGAGGAGGCGTAATATGGCCACATGGACGATTTATCGCATCCAACCCAAACCCGGCGCGGGATTTCACTTCGGGTTGCGGGGATTGGAACAAGAGGATTCGGCGCCGCATTGTCCCTCCGACACCCTCTTCGCTGCCCTGCTAGCCACCCTGGCCGACCTGGAAGGGGATGCGGGCGTGCGGGCTTTCACGGCCCCTTTCGAGGAAGGATCTCCCCCCTTCCTGCTGACCTCAGCTTTCCCCCGCGTAGGTGACATGCCGCTCTTGCCCTTTCCTTCAATTCGGGCTGAACTGGACCCCCAGCCCGGACGGCGTAAGATGTTGAAGCGGTTGGTGTTTGTCTCCCCCGTCATCTTTCGGCGGGCACTCCAACGACAATCGTTGGATGCGTACGCCGACGGTGAAGAGGGACAGGGGGCTTTTTTGCAAGGTGGGAGCGTCTGGTTGACAGTTGAGGAAATCAAGGCTCTCCCCGACGACTGGCAATCGCTCACTCCAGAGGGTGTGCGCAAACGAAACGATTGGCGCAGTTGGATGAAGGGTGAGGCAGGGTGCCGCTGGCTGCGGAAACAGAGGGCCTGGGATTCGAAGCCGGTGGACCGGGTGACCATCGATCGCGTCAGTTCCGCCTCGGCCGTCTACCGCATCGGGCGCACCGTCTACGCCCCGGGTTGCGGGCTGTGGTTCGGCGTTCAATGGCCCGATGATCCTGATCCCGGACGCAAAGCGCAGTTGGAGACGCTGCTCCAGCACCTGGGCGACCGGGGACTAGGCGGCGAGCGCTCCATCGGCTACGGCCAGTTCACCTGGGGGGAGATGACGGCGGGTCTCGACCTGCCCGCTCCCACGAGCGACGGCCCATTGCTCACGCTTTCCCGCTATCTGCCCCGGAAAGAGGAATTGCCCGCCATCCTGCGTGGAGATGCGTCCTACCACCTCGTGGCCATCGCTGGTTGGCTCAACGCCCCGGGTCGTCCGGCGCGCCGGCGCCGCCAGGTTCGTATGCTGGCCGAGGGCTCGGTGTTTAACCCCGTGGATGAGGCGCCCTGGGGGGGGATGCAGGACGTGAGACCTGCCGGTTGGGACGCCCATCCCATCTGGCGCTGGGGGTATGCCTGCCCGGTGGGGGTCCAACCCGATGTAGAATTGGAGGTGCCTGGTGTCTGAGATTACACAAGACTATCATCTGACTTTAGAGGTCATCAGTCCCTTGCACATCGGCAGCGGACGTGAGTTGCTGCAAGGCTACGACTTTGTCGCCCGCAATGGCCGCACCTGGCGCATAGACGAAGATGCGCTGCTCAATGCTGCGCTGAGCGGCGATGTCTTCGATGATGCGTTGGTAGAAAGACCAGCGGCCGAATTGCTCCAGCCTGCAGACTACCGTCCAGACTCCGGTCTCTTCCGCTATGCGATGCCGGGGACGCCCAGCGCTAAAAGCCAAGGCGCCCAGGTGGTCGAACAGATCAAGGATATTTTCGATCACCTCTATCTTCCCGGTTCCTCGCTCAAGGGCGCGCTACGCACGATTCTCTTCTGGGGAATTCATGACGCCGAGGATCGCGAGCCTGACCTCGGTCGTCTAAAGCGCAGCCGCTCCTGGGCCTCCCAACCGCTGGAGCAACAGGTGTTTGGACGGGATCCCAATCACGACTGGATGCGCGCCCTGCTCGTGCGTGACAGCAAGCCGATCAACGCCGGAGATGCCCTGGTGCTGCAAACTGTGCGCGTCTACCCCACCGCCGGGCGGGATAGCGCGGGCTTGGACGTGGATGTCGAGGCCATCGAGCCCGGCGCGACGTTCCACACCACCATCACCCTCGAGACCTACGGCTTCGAAAGTCCCGAGGCGGCCCGCCTGGGCTGGCAAGGCCATCGACGCTGGATCCGGGACCTGGCGCTCCTGGGCAAGAAGCACGCCCAGCAGCGGCTCATCACCGAGACCGAGTACTTCACCCGTAGGGGCGGCCCCACCGGCGCGCTGCG
>DAOTUB010000040.1:0-5441 GCA_034437455.1 Anaerolineae bacterium
AACAAATTCACAACCGCTTGACCGACGTAGCGAATTGAAAAGAGCACGCTAGCCTGGTGCTTCTGGTCGATAATGACACTCGATTTTACATAAACTAGCGATTCAACCTCATAATTGGAATTGCTGGCCTGTATACCTTCCAATATCGGATTGGGGTCCCCCATCAATTGATAGTGTGTCACGATGGCGACGTCAATCTTCTTGTCCGGCAGTTGATAGGGTTGATAGTCGGCTAGCGTCCCCTCCGAATCTCCCGCGTGAAACACCCTGCCCCCGGCGAGATGAATGAGAAAGCCCAGATTGTTGGCGCCGCTATGGGGGAGCCTTACGATCTCCAGTTCGATACCATTCAGTGTGACCTGCGTGCTTTCCCCATAGTCCAGTTGGATCGTCTTTACCCTCTCCTGAACCCCATCAAAGCCGGGAAAATCTGAACGCAGCATACGGACCACGTTCTCGGTCGAGACAAAGATCGCCTGGGGATTATTCTCCAGGTGTTTCCCCACCATGAGTGGATCGAAATGGTCATAGTGATCGTGAGTAGCCAGGATCAAATCCACGTTGTCGAATGGAGGCAACCCGTTCTCCAACAACCGGATGCGCGACGGCGAGCAAGGCCCGTAGGAACAATGGTTGAAAAGGGCAGCCACCAAGATCTTTTTTCCGCCGGAGGAAATCAGAAACCCCGCGTTAAAGACGTAGGTGATCAGTAGGCCCGGCTCAGTCGCGACAGTGAACACCACGTCTGTGGCGTCACACAATCCCGTCGGGTCGCACGCCTCGAACCGGATCGTCTCCGAGTCGCTCCACGATACATCCGGGACCGTTACCGTCGCCACTCGATCGACGATATTAACTTCCATGTCGCTGTTCCCTGAGGGTATAATTCAGAACTCTGGGGGACAGGTTCCTTTTTTCTCCAGACTGTATCTTTTCAATAAAACGGGGCTATGTAGCCGAGGTTTCCATACCTCGCGGGCCTGCGCGCTATGGAAAGCGCGGCTACGTCGAAAGCTCCCCAGATTTTTGAATTATACCCAGCCGCCTATTCATTCGTGCAAAATGTTTCCTATTTGCATCAAACAGACAACTAGCGTACAATTTGCGCACAGAAAGGATGAAACGAGGTAAACGGGAGGGACAGTAATGAAACGTCGAGGATTTGTCGCACTGGTTGTATTGGTGGCAATGCTTCTGGCCTGGACTGCTCCAATCCTGGCCGATGATCCTTTTCCCGAAAGCGACGCGGAACTGGCCCAGCGATACGCGCCAGTGTTCTACTTTCACTCGACCGAGGTCTTTCGCCCCCAACCGGTGGACGTGATCGTGAAGCAAGCCCGGCTGCGCCAGAGTCGCCAGCTTTGGTTTGACGTTAACATCCTGCTGCGCCTGGATGTCCTCGACCTGTTTGACCTGGAGAGCGATGAAAGCCATTTCCTCGACATCTGGTACGGCGATGAGGGCGGTTCGGCCTACACCAATTACACCGCCCACCAGGCGTATTACGAGGCAGTGCTAAGCCCCGACGCCGACGGGCCGCCCATCACGGTCTATGCCCACGTGGCGCGGGATGAGGACAGAGGCCACGTCACGATTCAGTACTGGGCGCTTTACTTTTATAACGACTGGTTCAACAAGCACGAGGGCGATTGGGAGATGGTGCAGGTGATGCTCAAGGAGGACGATCCAGAATGGGTCGTGCTCAGCCAGCATCACGGCGGCACCCGCCGAGCCTGGGCCAATGCGCCGGTCGAGGATGGCACACACCCGGTCGCCTACGTCGCGCAAGGGTCACACGCCAACTACTTTGTTGGCAACGAGATCTATCCCAACGGCAAGGACGTCGGAAACACGCGCATCGAGATTCTGGATCGCACAGGCGCCTCCGGCCGCGCGATACCTGACGTAATCCTAATCCCCGATCGGGCGAGCCTGGCAGAGGAGCCTGCCGCGTGGCCAGGAACGGAGTGGCTGCCCTTCCGTGGGCATTGGGGCCAGGCCGCTCCCCAGGGCGACTTTGGCGGCCCGCTAGGTCCGGCAGACAAGGGAGAGCAGTGGGCGCACCCGTATACCTGGGGCATGGCCCAACCGCTGGACACCGAAGTTTGGTACCGCAACCGACTGCGCGTGGAGGTCATCGGGGCTGCACAGGACGATGTTCAGATTCGGCTGGCGAACGAACACGGCAAAGTTTTGGATTTTGAGGATTTAGGTAACCTGGCGATTTTGCACTACGATCTACCGGCAGAGATGGGTATCGTAGCCGAAATCAGCGTTCCACCTGAGACGTATTGGGACGTAGTGGCTGCTTGGCCCGACGTTACAGCGGGAGAAGTCACCTCCCTGCGCTTTGCCGACGTGGAGTTCACCGAATCAGGCCACGCGAGACTGGAACTGAGGCCTGGTGCCGCGGCGAGTCTGATAGTTGGCGACACAGATCAGATACTGAAGGCTGATGAAGCGGAAACCTTCGAGGCGACGTGGAACGCGCCCGACCTAGTCTGGATCGGCGGCGTCCTCCCGGCGCACCAGGTGGGAATGGGCCTGCTGATCGCGCTGCTGGCGGGCGTGGTGCCGGCGATGCTCTACGTCGGCACGCTCTATTGGGCGGACCGGTACGAGAAGGAGCCCAAGCGATTGCTGGCGGCGGCGTTCGTGTGGGGCGCCATCCCCTCGGTGGCGCTGTCGCTGGCAATGGAGGTATTCTTCCAACTGCCACCGAACCTGCTCGGCCCCCAGGCATTGGAGGCGGTGCGATTGGGACTGGTCGCGCCGGTGCTCCAGGAAGCACTGAAGGGAGCGGCGGTGCTCTTCATCGCCCGGCGCTACCGGCGCGAGTTCGATAACGTCCTGGATGGCATCATCTACGGGGCAATGGTCGGTTTTGGCTTTGCGATGACGGGCAACGTCGTCAGTTACGTCAGCAGCTTTGCGCTGTGGGGTTTCGACGGACTCAATGTGACCGTCTTTGCTGAGGGGATCGTGTATGGACTGGATCACGCGCTCTACACAGCGTTCTTTGGCGCGGCGTTGGGGTTTGCGCGACTGGCGCAAAAACCGTGGCAGCGTTGGGCAGTGCCCGTAGGGGGATTCGTGCTGACGGTGGCGACCCACGCGCTGCACAATCTGATCCTGCGGAATCTCCTGGGGTTGAGCGTGACGACGGTGGTGACGACGTGTGCAGGGCTGATCTTGATGGGCGTCATCGCGGCCTGGTCGCTGGAGCGGCAACAACGCTGCCTGGTGACCGAGTTGGCCGACGAGGCGCCGGACGCGCTTTATCGCACACTGACCAAACGGGGCGGTCGCAGCCTGGCGCAGTGGCGGGCACTGTTTACCGGAGGACTGGAAGGTTGGAGACGGGCGCGAAGTTTGCATCAACTGTATGCAGAGTTGGCGTTCAAGAAAATGCAGCATCGTCTCCGGCCTGATGATCCGGAGATGGCCGAGGAGATCGGATGGTTGCGCCAGGAGATCGAAACGCTGCAAACCACTTGAGCACTCATAGTGCTCGCATTGGGTTCCAGGATCGAGTGGGCACCCGGCAGATCTATCTGGACGAGATCAGTATTGGCGAGAGCAAGATTGGGAGGATAACTATGTTCAAAAACAAGGGAGCAACATGGGTACCTGTACTCGCGGCGCTTTTGCTGTGCGCCTTACTGATCCCGCCGGCTCGATCACAGGACATTGATCGGCCGGCGCACGTAGCGCCTCCTCTGCGCGGCTCCGATGGCTACCGACCGCAGCCGTTGGACCGCTCGACGCTGCCGCCGCCGCGCTCACGAAGCGGTGGACTAAAGGCCGTCGCTATCGTCGGAGACGTGGGGGACCACACATCCACCTACAAGAATGACATGAACGTGGCGGTGAAAGCGCTCCAAAACCACGGCGTCGCCGTTGAAAAGTTCTACTATGGAGAGCGCACCTTTACCTGGAGCGACATCGTCGCCGCCGCCACCGACGCTCATTTTCTGCTCTACATGGGTCACGGCATCTGGTGGGGCGGCTCTTGCACTCAGCCCACCCTGGTGGGCGGCTTTTCCCTTGGCGACCAGCTCGTTCATCCCGACGATATCCGCAACGACCTGGCGGGACGCCTGGCGGACGACAGCGTGGTCATCCTGAGCCACGCTTGTTTTTCGGCAGGCGACACCTCCTGCGACGGCAGTGGCCAGCCTTCCCAGGACGAGGCCGAGCGGCGCGTTCGCATGTACGCCGCGCCGTTCGTAGACATCGGTATGGAGGCCTATTTCGCCAACAACTACTTCTACTCAGCCGCCAATATCGTCAACCAGGTATTGGCCGACATCTCCAGCCGCAAGAACGTCGGCGAGATCTTTAAAAGCGTCTATCCCTATAACACAGGCGAGTTCCGCGACCTGACTTATCCCGATGCGCCAGGGTATGACCTGTGGCTCAGCGGCGCCACCGGTCACTGGAGCGATGCATTCGTCGGTATCCCCGATCACGTCTTTCGGGCTGATGTCCGTCCCGAGCTGGGTCAACTCCCGACGTCGTTGGCTTTCACGTACAACACCGCCACGGCGCAGACCACTCCTGCATCTCACACCCTCGCTCCCGCCAACGTGAGCAACAACGATTCCTTGACCTGGGACGTGACGACCCACGGCGATTGGTTTACCGTCTCTCCGAGCAGCGGAAGCACGTCGAACGACCAGATCTCTGTCGCGCTCTTGACGTCCACCGTCACCGGGCTTCCCGTGGGCCATCATACCGGTGCCTTCACCGTCACCATCACCGACCCGCCGGACACGCTGAACGGCGTGCAGCGCATAGACCTGGGGATGGACGTCATCGCACCGCGGCTGGGAAGTGTGCCCCAGAGCTTGAGGTTCACCTACTTTCTCTCCGAGACGCTATTGTTCCCATCGGCTCATCATGTCGCTCCGGAGAACGCAGGCTCCGACGACACCTTGACCTGGCAACTGGCCTATTCCAGCACGTGGTTCACCGTCTCACCGACCCAGGGAGAGACGCCCGCCGCCTTCGCCGTCACGCCGGCGGATTTCATCACCACGACGATACCTTTCACGTACACCGGCGCCATCACTGTGGCCGTCGTCGCTCCAGAGGGTACCCGAGATCCCATACAAACCATCAGCGTGACCTTGTGCTCGAGACCTGGTGGACCGGTTCGCGTCTACCTGCCGGTCGTTGCGCGGCAGGGCGGAGACAGATGACTTGCGGAAGTAGGTTAGAGTATCTTGGCTTGGGGTTTTCGAAGCAGTAGGCCCCCGTAGAGGGGTAGGCGAGGCTCTAAATGGGGTTGATGGAGCGCGGCGGGTTTCGCGAGGCTCAGTGATCGACATACGTCGAGGGACAACGCTAGATGTTGCCCGTTGCGGCCGTCGCTTCCCGCACCAGCCGAGCGAGAGTGGTCAAGTTGAGCCAAACGTCGGCCAGGAAAATGGTGGCCC
>DAOTUB010000041.1:0-8840 GCA_034437455.1 Anaerolineae bacterium
GCGGGTAAAGAAAGGCTTGTCTAGGACTTGAATCCTGAACAGAAAGGCCAAACCCCTATATATACCGGTTCGCCAAGCGAAGAACGTATATGTGGTGGTAGGCTAAAAACTTTTATCCAAAGTCCAAACTCTAGCGCCGGTCGAGTAGGAGCGAAGCGATGTATCGAGACCAAGCGGGTTATGTGTACGACCCCGCTCGCTTGATTTCGATACGCGCGAAGCCTTGCTTCGACGCTACTCAATCAGCGCTCGCTCTGGCAGGCGTAACCATACCTCAATCAAGTTCAACTGTACTCAATCGTCTCGCGCCGGAACAGCCGCGCAAAGACCACGATCAGGATGATGACGAGAATTTGCATAATCACGGCGATGGCCGAGGCGTATCCCAACCGGTAGATCGGGTCGCGCCTGCCAAAGCCCACGACGTAGTTGCGAATCGCCATCGTGGTGGCTTCTTTGGGCGCTTGCAATCCCTTGATCACGTAAGGGAACTCGAACACCTTGAGCGCGGTGATGCCAAAGTTCACCACGGCGATGCTGAGGACGTCCCAGATCAAGGGGATCGTGACGTAAGCAAAGATCTGGAACGGATTCGCGCCGTCCACCTTGGCCGCGTCGAACATATCCTTGGGAATCTGTTCCACCGCAGAGAGGAGCAAGACCAGATTAAAGCCCACCCAGATCCAGCTCATCGCGACCAGGGTGGACATCAAGACGTGATCGGGTCCCAACCAGGAGGTCTTTGCCAACTCATCCTGCCCCAAGAGGAGCAAGAAATTCCGGAGCAGGCCGTGGCGGGGGTTGTAGATCCGGCCCCACAACTGCGACAGAGCGATCACTGCGACGACGTTCGGGGCAAAGATGACCGCCCGGAAAAATTTCTTGCCCCGGATGCCAGAACTCAACATGGCGCTCAGCACAAAGGCTAGACTGAATGTGACTGCCCCGCCGAGAAAGACGTACGTCAGCGTATTTCTCACGCTGAGCCAAAAGAGTTGATCTCGGAAGGTCGGGTGCAGGAAAGGAAATTGATTATCCATGTCTATTTCGATAATATCCAAGAGTTCTTCAAAATTCCTCAACCCGACGAACGTCTTTTCCTCCCCAAAGCCCGACCATTCAAAGAGGGAAAGGTGCATGGATTGGAGAGCCGGCCAGACGAAAAAGACGGTATACATCAAGAGGGCCGGCAACAGGAATGTCACGATCAGGAGCCTTCTGCCCTTGTACATACGTGCCTCCCGGTGAGTGTGGGGCAGGCGACAGGCGCGCCCGTCGCCTGCCCCGTTTGTCTAATGATATTTCACAAAACTAACTCGACCTGTTCAGTAGTCAGACAAGGCTAGCGACCGCCGGTTGAGTAGCTCGCAGCGCAGCGGCTTGGGTTGAGCTTGTCGAAACTAGCGTATCGAAACCAAGGGAGCGGGTCAACCCAAACCGCTTGGCTTCGATACGGGCCTTCCACTCCGTTCCAGGCCCTACTCAGCCGGCGCTTCTGTCATGTGAAAGTACACTAATGCGTCTCCCAGTACGTTATCGTCAGTTCCTTCATCGTCGCGGCGAATTCTTCGGGCGTGATGTTGCCAAAGAAGGCGTCGTCGTGGGTCGGCTGGATCACGTTGCTGGAGTATTCGGGATACAACGTGCCGATGCCGTCGATGTCGTCAAAGAGGACGGTAGCGTTATCGAGCATCGCCTTCGCGTCGGCGAGGATCGGCGGCCAGTCGACGTCGTTTCGCGGCACGCCGCTGAGCGTGTCGGCGACCCAGGCTTCCTGGTTCTTTTTCGACAGGGCGTAGCGGATAAAGTCAAAAGCTTCCTTCGGGTGCGGCGCGTCTTTGAGCACCATGTAGGTGAGTTGGATAGCGGTGTTCTCGGTGCGCTCACCCTCGCCTCCTGCGACCTCGGGGAAGGGGAAGCCGCCCCACTCGAACTCGGGGTCGACCTGCGTCTTGAGCTCGTTCGGCAGCCAGCTTCCGCACAGCTCCATCGCCGACTCCTCGGTCGTCAACGTCTGCTGGCCTTCGGGCCAGGTGAAACCGTCGAATCCCTCGATGATGTAGCCCTTCTCCACCAACTCACGTTCCATCTCGATCGCCCGCACGAACGCAGGGTCGTCCCACAGCTTGCCGGTCGGGTCTTTGGCGGCGGCGCGCAAAAAGCCCGGCCCCTTGAGCCGCGCGATGAGATAGTAGAACCAGTAGATATTGTAGAACGACACCCCGCCGTCCTGCGCAAAGCAGGCGACGTCGTTCTGCTTGATCTTTTCGCAAACGTCGAGTAACTCGTCCCAGGTCTTGGGCGGCGAGTCGACGCCCGCGTCGCGGAAATCGCGCTTGTCGTACCAGAATGCGGCGGTGATGAGCGTGTGGGGCACCTGGTAAACCTTGCTGTCCTTGGCAAAGAACTCTAACTGGCCCGGCATAAAGATGTCGCGGAAAGCTCGCCCGGATTCACCCCAGGCGTCCTCATCCAGCCAGTCGTTGAGGGCGTAGCCCAACCCCTCGGCGGCCATTCCACCGGCCAGCGGAGCGCCGTCCGCGTCCATCAGGTCTACCTTTTGACCAGCCTGTAGCGCGGTGCGCAGGTTTGTCTGCACCTCGCGGGAACTGAAGGTGATGTTGACCTTGATGTCGGTTTCGGCCTCAAAGCCCTCGGCGTACTCTTGCAGCAACTCGGCCTGCGGTTCGCCCTCGTTCCACATGCTCCAGAATTCGAGCGTGACGTCCTCTCCTGGCTCCTCGACGGGCGCTTTGGTTGGCTCGTCGGCGGGCGCCTGGGTCGGCACTGGAGTCGCCGTCTGGCAACCGGGCAGCAGCAGCGTCGAGATGATACTCAGCACCAGGATTAGGTATACGAATCTCTTCATTTTACTAGTCTCCTTTTGATCTTTCTTCTGAATAATTTTTACTTCTGACCTCGAATGAGATTCAGGCCTTTTTTGCGACGCTAATTAAGGCTCGTTTTCGATAGTCCACCTCCTCCACTTGGTTTCCTTACGTCAGTTCCACTACAACGTTACGACTGCCGTCAGATTGTGTGGCCGATCTGGATCGAGTCCTTTTGTCAATGCTCGATGATAAGCCAATCGCTGAAGCACCGGTAGATAGAGCGGCCCGCGCTCCCATTCATTCAGGCCGCTGCGCAACTCGACGACGTGATCCGCCTGCCAATCGGCGAACACCGAGCCATCCTCGACCAGAGCCAGTGTGCGAGCGCCAAGCTCCTGCATGTCCTTCAGAACGTGGATCTCTTTTTCCCGGCCCGTATCGGACACGAGACCGATCACCAACGTGCGCTCGTTCACCATCGACATTGGCCCGTGGCGGAACTCCATCGGATGGTAGGCTTCGGCGTACGAGAGAGACATCTCTTTCGTCTTGAGCATCGCCTCGTTCGCCAGGCCATAGAGAGGACCGCCGCCGAGAAAGAATAGTCGCTCAATGTCTAAATCCGCTCCCAGTCTTTGCGGTAAATCTCCCAGATGGGCCACAAAGCCCTCTAAAACATCAGGGAGTCGGTGCAAGCGGGTCAACGTCTCCTCGTTGCGGGCCATCACGATCGCCAATGCCTGGGCGAGCAGGAGCATACTGGTGAAGGAGCGGGTTTGCGCGACGCTTTGTTCCTGCGCTGCGGGTGTCACCAGCGCGAAATCGCCCTGCTGCGCCAGCGCACTCTCAGGATAACAGGTGATCGCCAGCGTAGGGCCTGCTTGAGCCTGAGAGAAGTGCTCCAAGGCTTCCAGCGTCTCTGTCGTCGTTCCAGAACGAGAAATGGCGACGAGCAGTGTCCGATTAGTTGGGATCGTATCAGGATAGAGCCACAATTCAGAAGATGGAAGCGCGCGGGCGGGAACAGATGTGTAATGAGCAAGAGTCGTCGCGGCGGTCTGGGCCAGATAGTGGGTGGAGCCGCATCCGACGACGAGGATCTGGTCAAACTCGGCTCGCTCCAAAAAGTGCTCCAGCGCCGTTTGCCCGGTGGTAAAGTTTTCCAGCGTCGCGCGCCAGGTTTCCGGTTGACTGATAATCTCCTGCCAGGTGTACGATTCTTTTGCCATTGACTTTTCTCTTCCTCTGTGTAGGACTATATCATCTCCCTGGGGTTGCGCACGTTCAAAACTGAAAACACGTGGATTGTATCATAATTGTTCACACTTGTCAACATATTCGCTCATATTCGTTCATTAGTGATAACAACTCGATACCCACCCGATACAGAAAGGTTGCCAATTTCAGAAGTGAGATTTATAATAGCGCCGTCCGTATAACTCGGGCGTCATTCCGAGCGACCAAAGGGAGTGCGGACGCGAAGCGTCCAACGGAATCTGGTTGCTCTTGCTGTCGAAAATTGAGATTCCTCGACTCGCTGCACTCGCTCGGAATGACGAATTGTGGAAGTTTGAGTGGTAACTCAACGACAAGAATTGCAGACAACTTGGGAGATAAATAAACCCATGAAAAGTTCGGTCAAGCACCAACGCGGCCTGGACGCGATCAGCCCCTACGTGCCCGGCACGCCCATCGAGGAAGTGCAACGGAAATACAACCTGGACCATGTGATCAAACTGGCGTCGAACGAGAACCCGCTGGGGCCATCGCCCAAGGCAGTGGCCGCCGTCAAGGAAGCACTTGCCGACGTGAACTTTTACCCGGACGGGGCGAGCTATGCCCTGCGCCGCGCGCTAGCGGAGCGCCTGGGGGTCGCACCGGAGCAGGTGATCGCAGCCAACGGGGCGGACGGCATCATCCTACAGACCTGTATGGCGTACCTGGAGGAAGAGGACGAGGTCATCGTAAGCCGCTCTTCGTTTCCTGTGTACGACATATTCACCCACGCGATGCGGGCGACGCTCGTCAAGACGCCCCTGACCAAGGACTATAGACTGGACCTGGAGACGATGGCGGAGGCGATCAACGACAAGACCAAGCTGATCTTTTTCTGCAATCCGAACAACCCAACCGGAACAGTCGTCACGGCGAGCGAGGTGGACGCCTTTATGGAGCGAGTTCCCGACCACGTGTTGGTCGCCTTTGACGAGGCCTATAACGAACTCGTCGCCTCCGATGAATACCCGGACACCCTCAAGTACGTCCGGAAGGAACGGGGCAACGTGATGGTAATGCGGACCTTTTCCAAGGTCTATGGCCTGGCCGGGCTGCGCCTGGGATACGCCGTCGCCATGCTACAAGTCCTGGCCCCGCTGAATCGGGTCAGGGAGACGTTCGCCGTCAACCGGCTGGCCCAAGCCGCAGGGATCGCCGCGCTGGAGGACGAGGAGTTTCTCGAAAAATCCATCGCGGCCAATCACGCAGGGCGGCTCTACCTGTACGGCGAGTTCGAGCGGCTGGGATTGCGGTACGTCGAAAGTCACACCAACTTTATCCTGGTCGAGATCGGCCCACAGGCAAAGGCGACCCAGCAGCGCTTGCTGGAAAAGGGCGTCATCGTGCGACCGTGCACCGGCTACGACCTCCCCGACTTTTTGCGCATCACGGTGGGCAGCCCGGCGCAGAATGCGCGGTTGATCGAGGCGCTTGAGAGAGTGCTTTAGGATCTAGTAGTTCAGGGTGCATATCAGCGGACCAATCGGCGGTCACACGGAGCCAGCGAGACCGTTAACGCTTTTGTGGCCGTGGCTTGTCCTGGCTGCCGCAGTTGCCACAGGGACCGTCACGGTAGTAGCACTCCAGAAAGCGCATGGCTTGAGCAGTGGCTTGATGGTAAATATCTTGCCCCCAGTTCTCCCTCTGTCAGGAGAACTGGGGAATGATGTCTCCGTACCAAGTACCACTCTCCCTCGTCCTTCCCGACTAGGGAGGGGGAGAAGAAGCGCTTACGCGGCGACAGTCACGACGTTGACCAACCGTCCCGGCACATAGATCACGCGGGCCACGCTCCGACCGTCCAGGTGGCGGCGGACGCCGTCGCAAGCCATGGCTCGTGCGCGGGCCTCGGCCTTGCCGATGTCGGCAGGGACCGTCATTTTGTCACGCACCCGCCCGTCCACCTGCACGACCAGTGTGATTGTTTCCTCAGTGGTCAGCGATTCATCCCAGACAGGCCACGGCTGCTGGTGGACGCTATAAGGACCCCCTAACCGCGCCCACAGCTCCTCGGCGATGTGTGGGGCGAAGGGAGCCAGCAGCAGGACGAACGTGTGCGTCGCCTCGACCAGCGCCGCCGTGACGCCGTGTGCGTGGTGGTGTCCGCCCATCTCGTTCAAGCACTCCATCAGCACGGCGACGGCGGTGTTGAACTTGAACGCCTCGACGTCGGCGGTGACGCGCCGGATGGTGCAGTGGACGATGGTTCGCAATCGAGCATCGGCGGACGAATCGGCGGGTTGTTCGGCGGCGGCGACCGCGTTCGCCAGACGCCAGAAGCGACCCAGGAAACGCTTCGCGCCAGTGATGCCGTCTTCCTCCCAGACGGTGTTGTTCTCAAAGGGAGCCATGAACAGCAAGTAAACGCGCAGCGCGTCCGCACCGTGGACAGCGGCGATGCCATCCGGCGTGACGACGTTGCCCGCCGACTTGGACATGCGGCGCACCTCGCCGGTCTGCGAGTCTCGGGCGTGCATGACGCCCTGGCTGCGCAGCGCCGGGAACGGCTCGCGGAAGGGGACGATGCCCGCATCGGCCTTCACCTTCGTCCAGAAGCGAGCGTACAACAGGTGCATCACGGCGTGCTCCGCGCCGCCCACGTACAGGTCGGGCGGCCCCCACTGCGCCAATGCCGCCGGGTCGAAAGGGCCGTCCTCGTAGCGCGGGCTGACGAAACGCAAAAAGTACCAACTGGAACAGGCAAAGCCGTCCATCGTGTCGGTCTCGCGCCGGGCCGGGCCGCCGCACTGCGGGCAGGCGATGTGGACGAACTCGTCCACGTTCGCCAGCGGCGAGCGACTAAGCGAAGCATCACCTCGCCCCTCACCGGGCAGCCACTCCTCGACGTGAGGCAGCTCCACCGGCAGATCGTCCTCTGGAACAGGCACGACGCCGCATTCGTCGCAGTAGACGATGGGGATCGGCGCGCCCCAGTATCGTTGCCGCGAGATCAGCCAGTCGCGCATGCGGTAGTGCACCGTCCGGCGCCCGATGCCCTGTTCCTCCATCCACTCGGCAATCTGCGCCTTCGCCTCGTCGGAGGGCAAGCCGTCCCACGGGCCAGAGTTGACCATCACGCCCGGTTCCGTGTGGGCGGCGGTCAACGGCTCGCCGTCCCAGCCCGGCGGCGCGATGACGACCGGCGCGGGGATGCCGTGACGCGTGGCAAAGTCAAAGTCGCGCTCGTCGTGGGCGGGCACGGCCATGATCGCCCCGCCGCCGTAGCCCATCAGTACATAGTCGGCCACGTAGACGGGCACGCGCGCGCCGTTCGCCGGGTTGATAGCATACGCGCCGGTGAAAACGCCATCGCGGCCCGCTTGCAGGCGGTCCAGCTCGCTGCGGCGGGCGGCTTCTTCGCAGTAGGCGCTCACCTCGGCGCGACGTTCCGGCGTCGTGATGCGCGTTACCAGCGGATGTTCCGGGGCCAGCACGGCGAAGGTCATGCCATAGACTGTGTCGGGGCGGGTGGTGTAGACGGTGAAACTGCCGTCGCTGCCATCCACCGCCATCTCGAACTCGACACCCTCGCTGTGACCGATCCAGTTGCGCTGCATCGCCAGGATGTGCTCTGGCCAATCGAGCTTTCCTGTGTCGGCCAGCAGTTCGTCGGCGTAGGCGGTGATGCGGAAATACCACTGCTCCAGGTCGCGCTTATGGACGGGTCCGTGGCAACGCCAGCAGATGCCGCCCGACTCGATCTGTTCGTCGGCCAGGACCGTCTTGCAGTCGGGGCACCACCACTGGCTGCCCACGGCGCGATAGGCCAGACCGCGCTGGTACAGCAGCAGGAAAAACCATTGTGTCCAGCGGTAAAAGTCGGGCGCGCTGGAATTGATCTCCCGCTCCCAGTCGTAGGAGCAGCCGATGGACGTCATCTGGCGGCGGTAGTTGGCCGCGTAGCGGGTCGTCGTCTCGCGCGGGTGGATGCCCTTTTTGATCGCGTCGTTCTCCGCGGGCAGGCCAAAGGCATCCCAGCCCATCGGGTGGAGCACGGCATAGCCCTTCATCCGATAGTAGCGCGAGATGACGTCGGTGGGCACATAGTTGCGCCCATGCCCGACGCTCAGGCCATCGCCGGAGGGGTAGGGAAAAAAGTCGAGGCAGTAAAAGGTATGGGAGTGCCGCGCCAGCGGTGTGGGAGTGCGATAGATGGCAGTTTCGGCCCAGCGTTGTTGCCATCGGGCTTCGATGGCCTGGGGATCGTATTCGGTTGGGGATCTCTCTTTCATCTCTGTTCTCCTCTCTGTCTGGCGCCGGGTTACCGGAGAGGAGAACATCGTCCGGGTCTCCTCAGTCCTCCGGCTTACCCGGCGCTGGCGATTGATCGTTTGATTTTGTATGCAAGCCCCATTTGAACACCTCCTTAATGAATAGAAAAAGCCTCCCACTTGGGGAGGCTTTGGATAACGAATAGATTGGATCGGTCTGACGTCAATGCTCTCCCAAGCAGCGATAGCCCCTCTCACAGAGGAGCTTGCTACGAATAAGGCCACACAGGGCGCTGACGAAAGCTTGGAAGATCATCTCGTTTTCCTCAGTATCTAATCTGATTGTATACATTTTACCATAGATCGGGCATCGTGGCAAGACCCATTTGCCATTGGGTATAATTCAAAAGTCTGGGGAGCTTTCGACGTAGCCGCGCTTTCCATAGCGCGCAGGCCCGCGAGGTATGGAAACCTCGGCTACATAGCCCCGTTTTATTGAAAAGATACAGTCTGGAGAAAAAAG
>DAOTUB010000042.1:0-79200 GCA_034437455.1 Anaerolineae bacterium
CTTTTTTCTCCAGACTGTATCTTTGCAATAAAACGGGGCTATGTAGCCGAGGTTTCCATACCTCGCGGGCCTGCGCGCTATGGAAAGCGCGGCTACGTCGAAAGCTCCCCAGACTTTTGAATTATACCCTTGGTCAAGGCGTCTCTTGACAAAAAAACAGGCATGCGGTAGAATTGAGACGATCACATATCTAGATATGTGATCGCCACTCGTCTGGGTGCGCCCGGTTCTTGTCCAGGGTATGCATCCGTCCATCTTTTGGGTATAATTCAAGCTCTGGGGTATCTTTGGCATTTCTTGACCAAGTTTTTGCTATCTGATATAATCCTACCTTAATTGTTAGCATTCTGCAACCCAATTGTCTCTCTATAGAATACCGTTGACTTATCCGCCTCAATGTTCTACCTCATTCCCATTGGATCGCCAGATCCGGCGGTTTGTCAAGCGGGATCTCATGATCCCTTGAGGGCAAAAAGAAAGACGTCATCGTTCACCAAAGGTGGCTACAGAGATTTCTTCTAGCCTACCAAGAACTCGGGACGAAACAGGTTTCGCTTGAGAAATGCCAAAATCCTGGGATTTGACTTGCCCCCTGGACATTTGCGGAAAAACGACACTTGGCAGAGAGGCCGTGTACAAACAAAAGGAGGTGATTGGCCACAAACAAACGGTTGCTTGTCTCAACTTGCTGGAGTTAGATCCGCACAAGAGGCCTACAAGATGTGGGGAGCAGGTTTCCCGTTTGCACTTGGAGTGCCCCACAAAATACAAAGCTAGACGGATAATTAGGAAGGAAGGAGGAGGAAGAAGTGAAAGGCAGAATATTAACAGCTTTAACTGTTGTGATGATTCTCAGTGTAGGGTTGGCGAGTTGTGCAGCGCCGACTCCTGTAGAAGTTAAAGTCGAAGTGACCCGCGTGATCGAAAAAGAGGTCGAAGTCGAAGTGACCAAGATCGTCGAGGGCACGCCGGTCGTCGAGGTGGTTACGGCGACGCCCGAGCCAGAGCCCGAACCGACTGGCCCAACGGGAGAGATCATTGAGCTGTCGGGCATTGATCCCAACACGTTGGATCCCTACCAGATGACGACCACCAATCCGGAGCGAAACATCGCCACCCACATTTTTGACTCGCTCATCTGGCTGACCGCCGACGGGCAGTATGAGCCTATGCTGGCCACCTCGTGGGAGATCATTGACGATCTGACCTGGGAGTTCAAGCTGCGGGATGACGTCTATTTCCACAATGGCGAGCCCTTTACCGCCGAGGCGGTCCAGTTCTCCATCGAACGAGCGCGCGACCTGGAAGAGTCAGTGACGACCGTACCCACTGACATTCACTACGAGTCGTCCGAGATCGTTGATGATTACACCATCCGTATCCATACCTCGGAGCCTGCTCCTGTCATGGTCCCTGCTATGGCGGGTTTTAGCATGATGGAGCCCAAGTACTACAGCGAGACGCCGCTCGAAGTAGCAGCGGAAAACCCGGTAGGCACTGGTTGTTACACGTTTGTCAGTTGGGAAAGGGATGGGCCGCTAGTCATGGAGGCTAATGAGGATTACTGGGGCCAAGTCCCCGCCATCAAGAGGATCACTGTCCGTGCTGTGCCTGAGGCAGGCTCTCGTATTGCCGAGCTGGAGGCTGGCAACGTCGACCTGATCACCAACGTCCCGCCCGATCAGACAGACCTGGTGGAGACGGGCATTTCTCGCCTCGAGGCTGTAGAGGGGCTGCGCCGCATCTTTATCTACATCAACGTCGCCCAGGAGGACAAGCCCTGGGCCGACAAACGAGTGCGGCAAGCGATGAACTATGCCGTGGACGTGGATACGATCGGCGAGACGCTCTTTGCCGGCTACGCCAAACGCTACGCCAGTTGGATCGTCCCACCGAACAGCAATCCGGCCTTGGAACCCTACCCCTACGATCCCGACAAGGCCAGAGAGCTTTTGGCCGAGGCTGGCTACGCCGACGGCTTTGACATCAAGCTGCATACGCCGGTGGGGCGCTACAACAAGGACAAGGAATCGGCGGAGGCTATCGCTGCCTACCTGGGGGAGGTCGGCATTCGGGCCGAGGTCATTCCTGTGGACTGGTCCACCTACGTCCAGGAGATGCTGATCCCCAGGCAGAACCTGGAGATCGGTCTGATCGGCCTGAGCTCCACTGCCGTCGATCTGTACGATGCGCAGAATCTCGATTACAACTATCCTCTCAACATGACCGAATGGAACAACGAGGAGTACCAGGCGCTCTACGAGGAAGCCAGCAGGACCCTGGACGACGCCAAGCGTCAGGAACTCTTGTTCAAGGCCCAGGAAATTGGCTACGAGGAGTGCCCCTGGATCTGGCTGTGGCGGCAGTACGATTTCTACGGCGTCAGTAACCGTCTGCAATGGACGCCTCGAGCCGATGAAGTCGTAGATTTCCGCGACGCCACACTCAGCGAGTAGTCGCCGAGCGGGACTTGATTATGACTGCGCAATAACGATAATGGGGGGTGGAGCTTTTCCTTGTGGCGATGGAGGCTCCACCCCTTGGCTAGTCTATTCAGAACTTGCCAAAGGGAGGAGCAAATGGTGTCAAGGTATTTTTTCAAACGATTTATTTGGTCGCTTTTTGTTCTCTGGGGGGTCACCATGCTGGTCTTTTTCGCCATCCATTTGCCGGGTGGGGGCGACCCTTCGATGTTGTATTTGCCTTTGCATGCCACGCAGGAGCAACTGGATACCTTCAGGCACAGGATGGGCTTTGATCAGCCGGTGCATGTCCAATACCTACGCTGGTTGAGCCGGGCGGTGCGCGGCGATTTCGGTACTTCTCTTCGCTATGTCAAGCCTGTATTCCCTCTCATATTGGAACGGATGCCGGCCACGTTGGAGTTGGCCGTGGCCGCTCAAATTTTTGCGCTGGTGTTATCTTTTCCATTGGGCGTCCTGGCCGCGGTACATCGCAACTCGATATATGATGGGTTGACGATGCTGGGAGCCTTGTTGGGTCAGTCCATGCCCGGCTTTTGGCTGGGGTTGATGCTGATTTTGCTCTTTGGTGTGGTCTTGCGTATCCTGCCCATATCGGGACGAGAAGGACCAAAGCATCTGATCTTGCCGGCCATCACCCTGGGGGCCTTTTTCCTGGCCCGGGACACTCGTCTGATGCGCTCAAGTATGCTCGAGGTGTTGGGCCAGGAATACGTCACCACGGCCCGCTCCAAGGGTCTGAACGAGAGAATCATCGTCTGGAGACATGCCTTGAAGAATGCCATGATTCCACTGATCACCATGGTGGGTATGGACTTTGGTGCCCTCCTGGCCGGGACGGTGGTCACCGAAACCGTCTTTGCCTGGCCGGGGGTGGGGCGGTTGATCTTTATGGCCATCAACCAACGCGATTTCCCGCTGATCCAGGCGGCCGTTTTCCTGATCGCCCTCATTTTCGTGGTCACGAACCTGCTGGTGGATCTGTCGTACGTCTATCTCGATCCGCGCATCAGATTGACAGAGGGCTAGGAGGGAGAATATGCAACAGCGCGCGATTGAAGCCAAAGAGAGCGAGGCGGCTGTCACTTTTCCTCGGTGGGAAACGTCAGGCAGAGCAAGTGGGGCGAGATTTTCCCCTATCTTGCGCAGCCTGCTGCAGAACAAGATTGCCGCGATAGGGGTGTTCATTATCTTGGGCATGATTTTTGTCGCCATCTTTGCTCCCTCCATCGCCCCTTACGAACTGGAGGGCGAGGTCCCCATTGGCGAACAATTGAGGCGCCGCCTGAAGCCTCCGGCCTGGGTAGAAGGGGGGACGTCAGAATTTCTTTTGGGCACCGATTCCCTGGGCCGGGACATTCTGACTCGCATCATCTACGGCTCTCGGGTCTCTCTGACAGTGGGTCTCACGGCCGTGTTTTTGAGTGGGACGCTGGGGGTCATTCTGGGCCTATTTTCGGGCTACGTGGGCGGCCTGCTGGACGACGTCATCATGCGATTTGCCGATATCTGGCTCGCCTTTCCCTTTATCATCCTGGCGATTCTGTTCCTGTCCGTTCTGGGGCCGGGGCTGGACAAGCTCATCGCCGTGCTGGCGATCGGAGGGTGGGTGGGCTACGCCCGGGTGACGCGAGGCCAGGTGTTGGCCGTTCGGGAAAAAGAGTACATAGACGCCGCCCGCGTGGTGGGAGCGTCTCACACGCGCATCCTGTTCCGCCACATCTTACCCAATACGATGGCCCCTATCATTGTCATCTCCAGCTTTGCCGTGGCCACTACCATGTTGGCCGAGGCGGCTTTGAGCTTTCTCGGCTTGGGCGTCAAGCCCGCCATCCCCACCTGGGGCAGCATGTTGGCCGATGGGCGCGATTACCTGCGGGATGCCTGGTGGCTGGCTACGTTTCCCGGCATCGCCATCATGATCACGGTCCTGGGCATCAACCTGTTCGGCGATTGGCTGCGGGATTATCTGGATCCCAGGCTCAAGGTGTAGATGTTGGAAAGAAATTCAGTTTGACAAATGGGTCTAGTTGATGTATAATGTCTCCAAGTTAGCCGACAGGTTTTTAATGATGAAAAATTTCCGAGCGGTAGTAGTTATTCTGTCCAACTTGATCCTTGCCCTAATTATTATTGGGGGAGGGATTTAGCCCGTTGGGCAAGTGATTACACCGCCGACTTAGTGTAAACCAGAGCCGCCCAACGGGGCGGCTCTAATTTTTTGTCCGTCTGTCGGCAGTTCAAAAAGGATAACCGTACCGTGGATTTTGACCCGTGTTACGATAAACCATTCGCTTCCTCTATCGAGAAGCGCGCCACGACCAACCATCAAGTGCTGGGCTTGATTATTATCGTCGTTATTGTGCTCCTGCTTAGCAGGAGCGCTTGGTGGTTGGGATGGCGCCAGTGAGTTGAGACCAAGCTAGCGCCAAAGGCAACATAAAAGCCGCCCAACCGGGCGGCTTTTTCGTTTATCTATCATTCAATAGGCACAACAGGCATAAAAGGGAGGAGAGATGAGACGAACGGGCGCACAGATTGTCTGGGAGATGTTGAAACGGGAGGGCGTTGAGGTAGTATTTGGCATTCCCGGCGGGGCGATTATGCACACCTATCATCCCCGCCAGGAGTATGGCATCCATCACGTCCTCGTTCGCCACGAGCAGTGCGCGGCCCACGCCGCCGATGGATACGCGCGCGCCTCGGGAAAGGTGGGGGTGGCGATGGCTACGTCTGGGCCAGGAGGAACCAATCTGGTCACGGGCATCGCCACGGCGATGATGGATTCCTCGCCTATGGTTTGCATCACGGGCCAGGTGCCTTCCTCGTTGATCGGCTCCGATGCGTTCCAGGAGGCGGACATCACGGGGATCACACTGCCCATCACCAAGCATAATTATCTGGTGACCGACGTGGACGAGTTATCCGACGTCATCCATGAGGCTTTTTACGTCGCTCGCAGCGGCCGGCCCGGGCCGGTGCTGATTGACCTGCCCAAGGACGTCCAGCAGGCCGAGACTGACTTTGTGCCGCCCGAGGAGGAGGTGCGGCTGCCGGGCTATCGGCCCCTCGATCCGGTTGAGCCGGAGGTTGTGCGCCAGGCTGCTGCACTGATCAACGGTACCCGGCGCCCCGTCGTCCTCGCTGGTCACGGCGTCCTGATGTCGGGCGCGATGGACGCGCTGCAAATGTTTGTCGAGAAAACCGAGGCCCCGGTCGCCCTGACTCTGCTCGGCAAGGGCGGGTTTCCCCAATCCCATCCCCTGGCTCTGGGGTTGATGGGGATGCACGGCGAGGCGTTCGTGAACCAGGCGATCCAGGAAGCGGATCTGCTTCTTGCGTTCGGTATGCGCTTTGACGACCGCGTGACCGGGAAGCTGGAGCATTATGCTCCCAACGCGTGCAAGATCCACATTGACCTGGATGTGGCCGAGCTAAACAAGATCGTGCCGGTGGACGTGGCCATTCCAGGGGATTTGCGTCAGGTTCTGGAACAGCTCCTGCCTCTGGTGGAGACGACCACCCGCCCAGACTGGTTGAAGCAGATCGATTACTGGCGGGACGAAAGCTGGATTCGGGACATTGTGAACCGCTCTACAAACGGGCGTTTGGTCGCTCCCCGGTTCATCCGTGCGATCTGGGAGGCAACCCAGGGAGAGGCGATTGTGGTCACCGACGTCGGCCAGCATCAGATGTGGGCAGCTCAATATTATCACTACGACCGGCCTTATCCTCTCATCACCTCCGGCGGGTTGGGGACGATGGGTTTCGGGCTGCCGGCGGCCATCGGCGCCCAGGTCGCCCAACCCGACAAGGAAGTCTGGGCCATCGTGGGCGACGGCGGTTTCCAGATGACGCTCCACGACCTGTCCACGTTGGTTCAGGAGCGGCTGCCTGTGCGGATCGCCCTCTCGAATAACGGTTACTTGGGCATGGTGCGCCAGTGGCAGGAGATGTTCTACGACGAGCGGTACGAGTCTACTTATCTGCTCAACCCGGATTTCGTCAAGCTGGTGGAGGCGTATGGTATTCGCACCTGGCGGGTCACAAAGCCAAGCGAGGTTCAACCAGTCATCGCCGAGGCCCGCAACCATCCCGGCCCTGCTTTTATCGAGTTTCAGATCGCCCAGAAAGGCGAGGACGGGAACGTTTATCCGATGGTTCCCACCGGCGCGGCCCTGCACGAGATGGTCCGCCGGCCTATGCCAGAGGCAGTGGTCAGTAGCTAGTAGCCAGTAGTCAGTATTCAGTGGGAGGAGTAAGGATGAATCGTACATTGATTGCACTAGTCGAGGATAAGCCGGGTGTGTTGACCCGGGTAGCCAGCCTTTTCCGGCGGAGGGCCTTCAACATCGAGAGCCTGACCGTCGGGCACACGGAGCAGCCGGGCATCTCCCGTATGACCATCGTCGTGGACAGCGAACGCACCGATGCCCAGAAAGTGGCCCAGAATCTCCGCAAGCTGGTCAACGTCATCCATGTCGAGGACGTGACCGGGAAGCCTGCCGTGATGCGCGACCTGGCTCTCATCCGGGTGCAGGCGAACGGCGGTGGAAGCCGGTCGGAGGTGATGCAGCTCGTGGATACCTTCCGCGCGCGGGTGGTGGACGTAGGGCTGGACTCGTTGATGGTCGAGGTGACCGGCACCGAGGAGAAGGTCGAGGGACTGGTCGAGGTGCTCCGTCCCTTTGGCGTTCTGGAGATGGTGCGCACTGGGCGCGTGGCGATGGTGCGTGGCGGCAATGGGGTCAATTAGCAATGAACGATGAGCAATGAACAAAGGAGAAATCGTGGCGAAAATAGATTTTGGTGGGATGATAGAAGATGTGGTTACGAGAGACGAGTTCCCGCTGGAAAAGGCGCGGGAGGTGTTGCGCGATGAAGTCGTCGCTGTCCTGGGTTACGGAGTGCAGGGGCCGGCCCAGGCGCTCAATATGAAGGAGAACGGCGTCAACGTCATCGTGGGGGGATCGCCGAGGCGCGAGCATTCCTGGGAGAAAGCGGTGCAGGATGGATGGGAACCGGGCAAGACGCTTTTCCCTTTTGAAGAGGCGATAGAGCGAGCGACCATTATTCAATATCTGGTCTCGGATGCTGCGCAGATGATCATGTGGCCCAGGGTCAAATCCTGCTTGAAGGAAGGGGACGCGCTCTATTTTTCGCACGGCTTTTCGATGGTCTACAGCGATCAGACAGCGATCGTGCCTCCAGAGTACGTGGACGTGATCATGGTCGCGCCCAAGGGGTCGGGGACCAGCGTGCGGGCGAATTTCCTCGCCGGAAGCGGCATCAACTCCAGCTACGCCGTGGAGCAGGATTATACAGGCCGCGCGCTGGAGCGCACGCTTGCCCTCGGTATCGCGATCGGTTCGGGCTATCTCTTCCCCACCACCTTTGAGAAAGAGGTGCACAGCGATCTCACCGGGGAGCGAGGGGTCTTGATGGGCGCGCTCGCGGGCATCATGGAGGCGCAGTACGCCACGCTCCGCAAGAACGGGCACAGCCCCAGCGAGGCATTCAACGAGACCGTCGAGGAACTGACCCAGAGCTTGATCCGGCTGGTCGATCAGAATGGTATGGATTGGATGTACGCCAATTGCAGCACCACGGCGCAGCGCGGCGCGCTCGACTGGCGACACAGATTCCGCGAGGCGGTCGAGCCGGTCTTTGAGGAGCTGTACCAGAGCGTCGTCGCCGGTGAAGAGACGCGGATCGTCCTCGCGGCCAACAGCGCGCCCGACTATAAGGTGAAGCTGGACGCCGAACTGCGCGAGATGCGCGAGTCGGAGATGTGGCAGGCCGGGGCCGCGGTCCGCGCGCTGCGGCCAGAGAATTGGAGCGGAGAGCAGGGGTAACTTGTCATGGAGAGCGACATTAGCGGCATTCAAGGCCAGGTGATGATCTTTGATACGACGCTGCGGGACGGCGAGCAGTCGCCGGGAGCGGCGCTCAACGTGGACGAGAAGGTAGAGATCGCCCGCGTGCTGGAGGCGATGGGAGTGAACGTCATCGAGGCTGGATTCCCGATCTCCTCGCCGGGAGACTTTCGGGCGGTGCAGCGCATCTCGCAGGAGATTCGCGGCTGCACCATCTGCGGCCTGACGCGCGCCAACCGGAAGGATATCGAGGTGGCGGCGGACGCGCTCAAGGGCGCAGCTTTCCCCCGCATTCACACCGGGTTGGGCGTCTCGGACGTTCACGTGCAGCACAAGCTCCGCACTACCCGCGAGGGGGCGCTGGAGATGGGCGTCGACGCGGTCAAGCACGCCAAAAAATTCGTCGAGGACGTGCAATATTATACCGAGGACGCTGGCCGCGCCGACCCGGAATATCTTTACCGCGTGCTGGAGGCAGTCATCGCCGCCGGGGCCACGGTGGTCAACATCCCCGACACGACCGGCTACACCGCGCCTGAGGAGTTTGGCGCGCTCATCCGGGGGATCGTCGAGCACGTGCCCAACATCCACCGCGCCACCATCTCTGTCCACTGCCACAACGATCTGGGGATGGCGACGGCGAACACGCTGGCGGGCATCCGCAACGGCGCGCGGCAGGCGGAGGTGACGATCAACGGCATCGGCGAGCGGGCGGGCAACACGTCGTTGGAGGAGGTGGTCATGGCGCTCAAGACGCGCCGCGATCTCTTTGGCCTGGAGACGAGCATCGATACCCGGCGCATCTACCCGACCAGCCGGTTGATCAGCCAGTTGACGGGTATCCTGGTGCAGCCGAACAAGGCCATCGTGGGTGCCAACGCCTTTGCCCATTCCTCCGGTATCCACCAGGACGGCGTGCTGAAGGAACGCACCACCTACGAGATCATCGACCCGCGCGACGTCGGCGTGCCCGATTCAGAGATCATCCTCTCGGCGCGGTCGGGCCGTCACGGACTGCGTCACCGGCTGGCCGCGCTGGGTTACTCGTTGAGCGATGGAGAGTTCGAAAAGGTCTATCAGCGCTTCCTGGACGTGGCCGACAAGAAAAAGACGGTCGAGACCCGCGACCTGGAGGCCATCGTCGCCGATGAGGTTCACATGTTCTTTGAGGAGACGTATCACCTGGAACACATCCAGGTCAGTTGTGGCAACCACAGTATTCCCACCGCTACGGTGCGCATCAAGGGGCCGGACGGCCAGGTCGTTTGCGACGCGGATCACGGCACCGGGCCGGTGGACGCTGTATACCGGGCCATCAACCGTGTGATCGGCGAATCGAATGAGTTGATCGAATTTTCCATACAGGCGGCGACGGAAGGGATCGACGCCGTGGGGCGGGTGACGATTCGCATCCAGGCCGACGATCCGGTGACGGAGAACGGTTCAGGCCGGCAGGTGTTCAGCGGCCACGGGGCCGATACCGATATCGTGACGGCCAGCGCCAAGGCGTATATGTTCGCTCTCAACCGGCTCATCGCCGCCCGTCGCGAGGCGGCGGAGTGGGCGCAGAGGGATGGTAAGCAGGCAAGTAAACAAGTGGACAAGTAAATGAGGAGGAGAAAGATGAATACTCGGAATGGGAAGAAATTTGCGGAACCTCGTGGATGGGCATTAAAATGGGTGTTGGCGGAGGCAGAGGCCCAGGCCCTCGCTGCGGAGCAGCAAAAGCCGGAGCAGAGTGGCAAAAAGTTTGCCGAACCGCAAGGCTGGGCGATGAAGTGGGATGGAGCCGCTTTGTCTGACGCCGACAAAGAGCTAAAGGCCTAGTCTATGGGACACACACTGGCCGAGAAAATCATCGCCGCTCACGTACGGCAAGGCCGCCTAGTCGGCGCAGGGAGTGATGTTCCAGACAATCGAATAGAAGTATGGCCGGGCGATCTGGTGGAGGTCGCGACGGATGTGGTGCTTTCCAACGATATCACCGCGCCTATCGCCATCCGCGAGTTCGAAAAGCTGGCCGTCGAGGCCGCTCCGCTAAAGGTGTTCGATGCAGAGCGCGTGGTGATGGTGGCGGATCACTTTGTGCCCAACAAGGACATCAAATCCGCCGAGCAATGCCTGGCGATGCGCCGGTTTGCGCGGGTGCAAGAACTCGCTCACTACTTTGACGTGGGGCGGATGGGCATCGAGCACGTGCTGCTGCCGGAGCAGGGGTTGGTGATGCCGGGCGACCTCGTCGTGGGCGCCGATTCGCACACCTGTACCTACGGCGCGCTGGGAGCCTTTGCCACCGGGATGGGTTCGACGGACATCGCCGTGGCGATGGCGACCGGCCGCGTCTGGCTGCGCGTGCCCGAGACGATCCGCATCGTCTACGTCGACCGATCCGGTCGGGGCGCGTTGCGGCCCTGGGTCGGCGGCAAGGACTTGATCCTCTACACTATCGGGCAGATCGGCGTCAGTGGCGCGCTCTACCAGGCTATCGAGTTCGCCGGGCCGACGATTGACGTGCTCTCGATGGCCGGGCGTTTCACGATGGCGAATATGGCCATCGAGGCGGGCGGCAAGGCGGGGCTTTTTGCCGTGGACGATGCGACTTGCGCGTACATAGACGGTCGCGGGTCGCGCGCTCCTCGTGTCTATCAGGCCGATGACGACGCGGACTATGTCGAGGTTATCGAGATCGACGCGAGCCAGATCGAACCCCATGTCTCGTTCCCTCACCTGCCGGAGAACGCCCGCCCGGTGAGCGAGGCTGGCGACGTGCGCATCGATCAGACCGTCATCGGTTCCTGCACCAACGGTCGCCTGGAGGACCTGCGCGTCGCCGCCGAACTGCTGCGTGGACGCCGGGTTCACCCCGACGTGCGCTGCATCGTCATCCCCGGCACGCAGCAGGTCTACCTGGACGCGCTGCGCGAGGGGCTGGTGGAGACGTTCATCGAGGCGGGCGCGGTCGTCAGCACGCCGACGTGCGGCCCTTGCCTGGGCGGTCACATGGGCGTGTTGGCGGCCGGCGAGCGAGCGGTGAGCACCACCAACCGCAACTTTCGCGGGCGGATGGGCCATCCCGAGAGCGAGGTCTACCTGGCGGGACCGGCAGTCGCGGCGGCGTCGGCGGTGGTGGGGCGCATTGTGGGGCCGGATGGGATGTGACCAGATTGCAAAGCCTCAATGTCGAGCCATCACGTCTCCAGCAGTTGCTCGATTTCTCGAATCAGAAACGGTAGATTGGGTTTGGTGAAGGAGATTGCGGGCGCGGGAATGCGGTGGCGCTTGATGTTGGGAGGGATGTGTTTGTGATGTGGGTGGCTGGAGACCAATGCTGGATCTTGAGGATGGGGCTGTGAATCGTACCAATACAGTTTTTCGTTGCCGCACCAGACCTCATAACCGTAACGCTCGAGAACAAGCGGGCCGGCGTCGAAGGTCAGACGTTCTTTGACAATCAACCGATAGCCTTGAGCAAAGATGATCTCACCTGATACTGTGA
The DNA here is from genome assembly GCA_034437455.1 of Anaerolineae bacterium. Lineage (GTDB taxonomy): Bacteria > Chloroflexota > Anaerolineae > B4-G1 > B4-G1 > DAOTUB01. Next base: position 11,856 of record DAOTUB010000042.1, read on the forward strand.
CCATCCGCCCGCCACGGCGGATTACCACCAGTGTCGAGGATGAGATGGAGCGAAACTGCTGGGGGAGTGTGTAGATGAGCTCTTCATAATCACGCAGGGATTGGTAGGGGTTCACGTCGTGCTGTCCTTGCGATTACGTCAGAGAGTGTCCAGGTATGTTCTTTCAATGAAGCGATGATCTCTCGATACTGCTCGCGGCGACGCAGCCAAATTTCGTGCGCGCCCGCCCAGTCGTTCCAGTCCAATACCCAGGCGTCGTCCGGCGGCTCTTCGCCATTGAGATATGATTCGTAAAACGTCTCGGTCAGAACGCCGTATTTGCGCTCGTAGGCTATGATATCCTCTTCGAGGGAGTGAATATCTTGAAGGATTTCGTTGAGTGTCATCGCATCATCTCCTTTCCTCGTCGCTCGCGGAGAGATAGGTTGGATTCATTATACTGGCATCAGCAGGTCTGGTCAAGCTGATTTGGAAAACTTTTACTAAGAGGGAATGGTAAATGAAACTTACTGGCACGGTCTGGAAATATGGCGACAACGTGGACACCGACGCCATCATCCCCGCCCGTTACCTGAACGTCTCGGCGCCGGAGGAACTGGCGCTCCACTGTATGGAGGACATAGATGCCGGGTTTGCTGGCGCGGTGCAGCCGGGAGACATCATCGTCGGCGCGGAGAACTTTGGCTGCGGGTCGTCGCGGGAGCACGCGCCGCTGGCGATCCAGGGGGCGGGCGTGTCCTGCGTCATCGCCAAGAGCTTTGCCCGCATCTTTTATCGGAACAGTATCAACGTTGGCCTGCCCATCCTGGAGTGCTCAGGGGCGGTGGAGGGAACGGAGAAGGGAGATCGACTGACGGTGGATCTGGAGACGGGTACGATCACCAACGAGCGTACCGGGCGCACCTATCAGACCTCGCCGTTTCCCGTCTTTATCATGGGGATCATTCAGGCCGGGGGATTGGTGCCTTATACGCGAGAGCGGTTAGGTCAAGGATAGGTGGAGACGATGGAAAAATCGCGAGTTCTGCTTTACGATACGACGTTGCGCGATGGCGCGCAGGGGGAGGGGATCTCCCTGTCGGTGGATGACAAATTAAAGATCACGCGCCTGCTCGACAAACTGGGAATTTGCTACGTCGAGGGCGGCTGGCCGGGTTCCAACCCCAAGGATATTGAATACTTTCGGCGGGCGCGGGAACTGGACCTGGAACAGATCCAGATCGCGGCCTTTGGCAGCACGTGCCGGGTGGGGAGCCGGCCCCAGGACGACGCGAACATCCAGACGTTGTTGGAAGCCGAGACCTCTGTGATCGCCATCGTCGGCAAGAGTTGGACGCTCCACGTGCGCGACGTGCTGTGCACTACGCCGGAGGAGAATCTGCGCATTATCCGGGAGAGCTTGGCCCATCTGAGAGCTTGCGACCGAGAGATCATCTACGACGCGGAGCATTTCTTTGACGGCTACAAGGCTGATCGGCGCTATGCGTTGAGGACGCTCCAGGCCGCCGTCGAGGGGGGCGCGGACGCGCTCGTGCTGTGCGATACGAACGGCGGCTCAATGCCCTGGGAGATCGAGGCTATCGTCCAGGGGGTTCGCCGGGCTTTTCCCGATGTGGCTCTGGGCATCCACGCCCATAACGACGGGGGGATGGCCGTGGCGAACAGCCTGGCGGCCGTCCGGGCGGGAGTCACTCACGTGCAGGGGACAATGAACGGCTACGGCGAGCGGTGCGGCAACGCCAACCTCTGCACGCTGATCCCTGGCCTGGAGCTAAAGATGGGGATGAAGGCCCTGCCCTCGGGCCGGTTGAGCCATCTGACGCGGGTCGCGCGGGCGGTGGCCTCCACCGCGAACCAGTCCTTATACCGCCACGCGCCCTACGTGGGGCGCAGCGCCTTTGCGCACAAGGGCGGCATCCACGTGGCGGCGATGCGGCGCAGCCTCCAGAGCTACCAGCACGTCGATCCTGCCCTCGTGGGCAACCGATCGCGCACGCTCGTATCGGAGCTTTCGGGTCGGGGGAATCTCTTGAGCAAGGCGGAGGAGCTGGACATCCCTCATCAAGAGATCGAGGATCTGCCGGGGGTGCTCCAGACGATCAAACAACTGGAGCACCAGGGCTTTACGTTCGAGGGGGCCGAAGCGTCGGTGGAGATGCTGTTGCATCGCTCTCGACCGGCGTACCGCCCGCCTTTCGAGATGCTCGATTTTATGGTCGTCGTCGAGCATCGGGAGGGGAGGGGGCTGTTTGCCGAGGCGACCATCAAGCTGCGCGTGGACGATCAGATCTTTCACACGGTGGCCGAGGGGAATGGCCCGGTGAACGCCCTGGATGCGGCGCTGCGCAAGGCGCTGTTGCCGACGTATCCGCACTTGGCCGAGTTCGATCTGGCCGACTACAAGGTCCACATCCTGGACGGGGATCACGGCACGGCGGCGACCACGCGCGTGTTGATCGATATGCAGAACGAGACGCGCCGTTGGTCCACCGTCGGAGCCTCTGCCAACATCATTGAGGCTAGCTGGACAGCTCTGGCAGATGCAGTAGAATATGGTCTGATGGCAGGGTGGGACCGCTGAGGCGCTGGTGTCTCTGAAGGTTCTGCCAGTGAGGAACGATAGGAGGGATGAAAAATGTTCACCGTATCAGAAACCTGGAAGATCACCTACCCCGACGCAGCCGTGGGAGTGCTGGCGATGCGCAACGTCGTCAACCCCAGGCGTCATCCGGCGCTTGAGAGCCGCAAAGCCGAACTGGAGAACGAGCTGCGCGCTCGCTTTGCCGATTACGACAGGGCTGCGTTCAAATCGCTGCCGACGATCCAGGCCTACAATGCCTACTACAAGCGTTTCAAAAAGACCTACCACGTCCTGCATCAGATCGAGTCCGTCGTCCTCAAGGGCAAGTCAATCCCTCGCGTGGCGGCGCTCGTCGAGGCGATGTTCATGGCCGAGCTGAAGAATCTGCTGCTGACGGCGGGCCACGACCTGGACGTGGTACAGATGCCCGTCGGAGTTGACGTGGCCGACGGCAGCGAGCGCTACATCCGGCTCAACGGCCAGGAGCAGGTGATGAAGGCGGACGACATGATGATCGCCGACGCGCAAGGCATCATCTCCAGCATCATCTACGGCCCCGACCGGCGCACACAGATCACGCCGGATACCCGGCAGGTGCTCTTTACAGTCTATGCGCCAGCGGGCATCGAGAAACAGGCGGTGCGCCAGCATTTGCAGGACATTCAGGCGAACGTCGAGCTTTTCGCGCCAGAGGCCGAGGTGGTGTTGCTCGAAACATACGGCGCCGATTGACCGGGACATTGCCCCCAAACCCTACAAAGGAGCTTCATGAAAGCGAACATCGTCACGTTACCCGGAGACGGGATTAGCCCGGAGGTCGTCGCGGAGGCGGTGAAGGTGCTGCAAAAGGTGGCCCAGGTCTATGGTCACACCTTCGAGTTCGAGGAGGCGCTGGTGGGAGGAGCCGCCATCGATGCGACGGGAGAGCCATTGCCCGCCGAGACGTTGGCGCTCTGCCAGAAAAGCGACGGCGTCCTGCTGGGCGCGGTGGGGGATCCCAGGTACGATGATCCACAGTCGCCGGTGCGCCCGGAGCAGGGGCTTTTGGCTCTGCGCAAGGGGCTGGGGGTCTTTGCCAACCTCCGCCCGGTCAAGCTGTACAGGCAACTGCTCCACGCCTCGACCATCAAGCCGGAGATTATCGAGAACGTGGATTTGCTGGTGGTGCGCGAGTTGACGGGTGGGATCTATTTCGGCCCCCGCCAGGAGGCGACGGCAGACGAGGCAGTCGCTTGCGATACAATGATCTACACAGCCGCTGAGGTTCAGCGCATCGTTCACGTCGCCTTCCGTCTGGCCCGGCAGCGACGGGGCAAGGTCACCTCGGTGGATAAGGCGAACGTCCTGGCTGCCTCCCGTCTCTGGCGACAGACGGTCACGCGAGTGTCAGCAGAATACTCGGATGTGACGTTGGAGCACATGCTGGTGGATGCAGCGGCGATGCACTTGCTCCGCCGTCCATCTGACTTTGACGTGATCCTGACGGCCAATATGTTTGGCGACATTCTGACCGACGAGGCTTCGATGCTGGCTGGCTCGATGGGTATGTTGCCCTCGGCTTCGCTGGGGGAGGGACGAAACGGGCTCTACGAACCGATCCACGGCAGTGCTCCCGACATCGTGGGGCAGGGTGTTGCCAATCCAATCGCCGCCATTCTCAGCGCGGCGATGTTGCTGCGTCACTCGCTGGGATTGGAGGATGAAGCGCAAGCTGTTGAGGATGCAGTACAGGCGGTGCTGGATGCTCCGCAAGGGTATCGTACCAGGGACATCTATGAGGAGAACAGCACATTGGTTGGGACGCGAGAAATGGGATCTCTGATCGTCGGGAGAATCGAAAAGTAATCTCAACCGTCTGGACGTTGACATCTCAGCGCGGAGGCTTCAGGCCTTCGCGCTGGCTGTTGTGAGTCAAATTGGCAATTAGCTCACTCTATGCTACAATCAGCCCACGTATGGAGGAGGGTAAATTGCAAATTCGGGCGGTGGATGATGGGACTGATGCTGTGGGATCGGGGAACGAACGGTTGAGCGTCCTCATCACTGCCTTCCGCGAGGCAGCGACTATTGGTCAGGTCATTGAGGTGTTTCTCCCTCAATTGCCCGCAGGAGCCGAACTGCTCGTTGTCTGTCCCGATCCGGATACGACCGCCGTGGTGGACGATTACGCCGCCCGCTACCCGGCTGTGCGACACGTGGCCGATCCCCAGCGAGGCAAGCCGACGGCGCTCAACGCGGGGTTGAGGGCGGCTCAGGGCGACATCGTGGTGCTCAGCGACGGGGACGTCGTCGTGGCCGAGGATGCGTTGGCCCCGCTCCTGGCTCCTTTCGAGGATGCTCAGGTGGGGGCGGTGAGCGGGCGGCCCTTGAGCCTCAATCCGCGCGACACGGTGCTGGGCTACTGGTCGCACCTGCTCGTCGAGGGCATCCATCAAATGCGGCTCTCCCGCGACCGGGCTGGTCAATTTCTGTTTTGCTCTGGCTATCTCTTTGCTTTTCGCTGTGCGTTGGTCGAGTGCGTGCCCAAGGACGCGCTGGCCGAGGACGCCGTGATCTCGCACCACATCGCCGAGCAAGGCTACCGCATCCGCTACGCCCCTCAGGCCCGTGTTTTTGTCAAGTATCCCACCACCTATCGGGATTGGTTGCGACAGAAGGTGCGTTCTGCCGGCGGTCACGCCCAGGACTATGTGCGCCAGTCGCCGGGCCGGATGCGCTCTCCCTGGCTGGAGTTTGTCAACGGCGCGCGATTGGCCCTGCTTTATCCTCGCAGTCTGCGCGAGTTCTTTTGGACACTGCTCCTCTTTGTCGCTCGATTGCATCTCTGGGTGCTCGTGTTTATCAATGTGCGATTGCTGCGTCGTCCTCTGAATGCTCTGTGGAAGCGGGTTGAGACGACCAAGTGATCTTTAGGAAGCTGTGGAAATGAACCGTTCGATCGTGCGTGTGAGCTTGGTGGTAGGGATAGCGCTGCTGGCGTTTGGCGTGCTGGCAATGAGCCTCCCGATGCTCTCCTCCGCTGAAGAGGAAGCTCCACCTATTCTGGAGCTGGAGGAGACTGAAAGAGAGAGGGGATCGATCTGCTTCTGGTCTGCCCAGGGGCCGGTCTGCGTCGAGCGTCCCGTCAAGGTGAGAGGCACCGAACAGGACACTGAGGAGCTACTGGTAGCGCTCCTGGCTGGCCCCACTGTCGAGGAACGAGCGCGGGGCTTGCTCTCTGCCATTCCAGAAGGGACGACGCTGGAAACGCTCGACATGCAGCCGGATCAGATTGTGATCGTTCGCCTGGACGTGCCGCTGGAATCGCTGCGAGATCTGGATCACGATACGTTTGAGATCATCGTCCACCAGATCGGCTGGACGTTGGAACCTCTGCGTTGGGAAGAGCTGCGCATCGAAACCCGGGATCCTGTTATTGGAGAGTTTGTGCCGCTGGCGGATTTCCTGCCCGAGATCCCAGCACCGCGCAAGGAAGCGGCCCTGACTGGAGGGTCCCACCCCAGAACTACCTCCCCGGCTCCGGGCCAGGGCCAGCCGCAGGGCGCGCTCAGCGGCAAGACCGTGTACGTCAGCGCGGGGCATGGGTGGCAGTGGAGCGATTTTGTGAACAACTGGCGTACCCAACGCCCTCCTTACCCGAATCCCCCTTACGATGGCCCCATCATCGAAGATCACAACAATGCCGAGGCGGTCAACCAGTACTTGTTGTATTATCTCTGGAACGCGGGAGCGCTGGTGATCCCGACCCGCGAGCGGGACATGAACGCGGCCGAAGTGATCGTCGACGACGGCGCGCCTGGGACGTTCTCCACGACCGGCGCGTGGACGGCCACGCTGGGCGCGGGCTACGCCGATACCGACTACCTCTGGGCCGAGACGTCGGTCGGCGCGCCGACCGCTGCCGCCGTTTGGACCGTTATGCCCCCCGTCGATGGCCGCTATGCCGTCTACGTCTGGTATCGTCAGGGAGAGAACCGCGCCGTCGACGCCCGCTATACCGTCCATCACGCCGGTGGCGCTACGGAGGTCGTTCTCAATCAGCGGGTTCACGGAAATACCTGGCGCTATCTCGGTACGTTTGGTTTCCGGGGCGGGGAGGAAGGGCGAGTCACGCTGACCAATCAATCTGTTGTGGCTGGCAGCGTGGTTGTCGCCGACGCGGTTCGTTTTGGCGGCGGCACCTTCGACGACCTGACCGGTATCGAAACGGTGGCTCCGTGTCCGCCTGATAAACCCTGGTGGGAGGTAGCCGCTTACTACTACACCCAGCGGATGGGGATGGATCCGGCGTACGGGGACGTGACGGCCCGGCCGATCTATGCTCGCTGGGAGCACGCCGGCACCGGCGAGGACGCCGTCTACGTCTCTTGGCACACGAATGGCTACAACGGCTACCAGTGGGATTACCGGGGTACAGTGAGCATCATCCACAACGGCTACGGCAAGCCGCTCACTCCCGGCAGCGAGGCATTGCGCGACGCCATCCACAATGAGCTAGTCCAGGATATTCGGGCCGGGTGGGATTCCACCTGGCCGGGATACAGGCGTAGCATGAACCTGGGGGAACTGCGCGAGCTGTGGGATAGCGATAATTCCGAGTATTCCTTGCCCGGTGCTCTGATCGAGATCGCCTATCACGATCATCCTGGCGACACCGACGCGCTCAAGGAACCTGCTTTCGAGATGTTCGCTGCCCGCGCCCTTTACCAGGGCATTGTCAAGTACTTTGCACAGCGAGACAGTGTGGATTTGGCACTTCTCCCGGAGCCGCCGACTCATCTGGCGGTGCAGAACATTGGGAGCGGGCAGGTGAGCGTCTCCTGGCGGCTCTCGCTCACCGACTGTCTCGACCTGGTGGGCGATGTCGCCACCGGCTACCGGGTCTATACCAGCACCAATGGTCTGGGTTGGTCAAACGGGAAGCTGGTGACGGGGACCACTGCCTACACACTTACTGGCCTCGCACCAGGGCAACTTGTCTTTGTGCGGGTTGCTGCTACCAACGACGGCGGCGAGTCCTTCCCCGCCGAGACGCTGGCGGTCCGCGTGGGCGACGGGGTCGGTGTGTTGCTGGTCAACGGCTTTGACCGGCTCAACACCACAATGCTGGTATCCGAGTACGATCCGGCGGAAGGGTGGAACTCGCGCATGCACCTGGACCGGATGAATCGTTACGACTATGTGATTCAGCACGCGGAGGTCATCTCCTATCCTTTCGACAGCGCGAGCAATGAAGCGGTGCAGTCGGGGCGGGTTACCCTGAGTGATTATGCAGTGGTGGACTGGATTCTAGGAGAAGAATCATCCGTTGATGAAACGCTGGATGCTGCCGAGCGGACATTGCTGGAATCGTTTCTTGCCAGCGGCGGGGCGCTGTTCGTGAGTGGCGCGGAGGTGGGATGGCACCTGGATGGTTTGGGAGCCGACCCGGCTTTCTACAATGCCGCGCTGCGGGCCGACTATGTAGGAGATGACGCAGAGACCTATGTGGTCACTCCGGTCACTGGTACTGGTTCCATTTTCGAAGGACTTGGCTCCTTTCAATTTGATGCACCTGGGATGTACGATGCCGATTACCCGGATCAGATCGCGCCTATCAACGGCTCTGTGGAGGCGCTGGTTTACCAGGGTGGGGCGGGGGGGACTGCGGCGGTGCAATATGAGGATCACTGTGAGCGGTTGGTCTATTTCGGCTTTCCTTTCGAGACCTTGTGGCCCGATCAGCGGCCAGCCGTAATGTCGCGCGTGTTGAATTTCCTGGACGAGTGCCTGGTGCTGCCGACAGACACGGGCATTGATACCCCGGTCTATGGCAGTGCTCATAACACCGTGCCGTCTTTGGCAGGGACGGCGAAGGCGTACAGCGCAACGCTCCAGCGGGTCGACGTGCAGGTTGAACGGGGCAGCGATGGTCGCTGCTGGACAGGGATCGATTGGATTACGGAGACGACCTGGCTGACCGCGACCGGCACGGAGGTGTGGTCCTACACGCTCCCCATCTCGTTGACGAACAGTGAGTATCATCTGCGCGCCCGCGCCTGGACGACGGATGGATATTCCGATCCGTCGCCTGCCGAGGTCGTCTTTACGTATGACACGATCTCACCTGCCAACGCTGTGCTGATCACGCCTGCCGGGGGTAGCACGCTCCCGGCTTTGTCAGGAGTGAACCTGGTGTGGGAGACGGTCGCGGACGAAGGTTCGCCCCTGGCCTGCGTGGCGCGATTGGACGGCCAGTTTTACACGTCCACTCAATCGGCGTACACAGTCACCGCCGTCGCCGACGGGCCGCACGAGTGGGGAGTACAGGTTTTCGACGCGGCGGGGAATCGTTCGGATTGGATCACAGACACGTTTTCTATCAGTCGGAACTATCAATGGTTGCCGCTGGTGGCGCGCGATATTGGAAAGGAGCCAGGCGCGTGTACCAACGTCATCGTCAATGGCGGCTTTGAATCCGAGGGGGGATGGACGCTCAATCGACTTGCGGTCTACGTAACCGACCAGGTCTACTCCGGTGCGCGGGGCGCACGGGTGGGCATCCCTCCAGGGGAGCCAGGAGTCTATGCTTTTTCCTCGGTAAGCCAGACGGTGGTATTGCCCGTAGGGAGCGCTGCTACACTGCGTTTGTGGGTATATCCTGTCAACGAAGGAAATGACGCTGAGGATCTGCACTACATCTGGTTGTTTGATCAATGGGAGGGGTACGAGCCGCTAGACCTGACGACGAGCAATCAGCCATCCTGGGTGTTGAGAGAATATGATTTGAGCAGGCGTCTTGGGCAGACGGTGACCCTCTTTATCGGCGCGAGGAACGACGGCGACGACGACACGGCGGCGATGTACGTGGACGACGTGATATTGGAGGTTTGTCCATAGCAGGGGAAAGGAAACGGCGATGCACAGTGACAACTGGATGGATGAGACTGTCCCCAGCCGTCAGGCCGAACCAGGGCCTAGTGGGGCGACCGGCGACAGCCGGGCAACGATCCCCCTTCGCGTCTGGGCGTTGGGTTTCATCATGCTGCTGCTGATGGCGGCGCTCGGCGGCCTGTGGGGCTTGTATCTGCTGCGCGGGCATTTGGCCGTCAACAGCCCGACTCCCACGCTCATTATCTGGACGCCAACGCCTGCCCCCATAGCGACACCTACCGCATCGCCCACCGAGACACCGACGTCCACCCCCACCATCCCGCCTCCCGCGAGCGGTATCGCCGTCGGACGCTACGTGCAGGTGGTGAACACCGGCGGATACGGCCTCAGCCTCCGCGAGGGGCCTGGCGCGAACTATGCCCGGATGGACGTCGCGCTTGATGGCGAGACGTTCGTCGTCGTGGACGGGCCGACGGCGGCTGGCGACTCGGAGTGGTGGAAGCTCCGCGACCCGGAGAACGAAGAACGAGAGTGGTGGGCGGCAGGAAATTTCCTGGAATCAGTCGAGCAGCCATAGCAATTGTCGTCACTTGCATACGGCCCTGCTGCTCTCACGAGTAGCAGGGCCGTTTCGTTGTATCTTTTCAATAATTCGAGGCAGTAGCCGCGCTTTCCATGACGCGCTAGCTCGACGGCTCAGGACAAGGCCTTGAGCGCTGCCGAGGCTGCTTCGCTCACGGATTTGATGATATTTGCGCGGTTGGCGATGGCCTGTTGTACGGTGGTCTCGTGCAATTTCAGCACCGATTCGTCGATCTTGCCGCTGGTGTCCGTCGGCGCGCAGATGATGGTATCTCCCTCGAAGGAGATGCGGGTGTAGGCGCGCAGCGCGAGCTTGCCCTCGGCCAGAGTTTTGGTCAAGTCGGCCTGGCCCTTGGTGAGGGTTTCGACCTGGCTGGCTGGCGCGGTGTAGGTGCGGACCTCCAGCTCCGAGATGTCTGCGACGAGGGTGTTCACCTTCTTTGCCAGATCGCCGGCGAATTTTTTCACCGCATCCTTCAGGCTGATCTCTGCCGCCGGAGGCTTGGAGGGGGTGGAGGGCTGGCCCAGGCCAAAAGAGACGCCAAAGTTGACTTCCTCTTCATAGGGCGCTGCCGCGACGGGTGGGGGCTTGTGCTCGTTCTCTGCGAGGGTGGGCCGCACGGCAAAAGGTTTCGCGCCGATCCCGACGACCGGCAACCGCACCGCCGGGTCGCCGAGGATGGTGTAGGCGCGCGCGTCGTTGTTCGCCGTCCACAGTCCGGCCAGCTTCAGGTCATCGTACGGCATGGCCGCCTCGCCGCCGGACTCGATCTCTTCCAGTCTGTTGCTCAGCTCAGTGGAGAGTTCGGCGTACCGCTCGTTAAAGTACTCGACCGCCGACCCTATCGGATGGCCCTCCATCAGTCGCTTGAGGGTGCTTTCGAACACGGCTAGTTGTTGGCCAGCCTGCCCCCACATAAACGAGTAGCCCCAGGCGCGCTCCACGTGGCCCACGACGGCCAGCACCCCTCCCCTGGGATGGCCGAGCATCCGCTGAGGAAGGCGGGCCACAAAAGCGTGGGGAGCAATGGCCTCCTGCGCGTGGAACGCCTGGTGGGCAAAGTCGTCCAGCCGGGGCGTGCCGGCGCCGTAGCAGGCGAAGAAAAAGGCCATCAACCCCAAGAGCCTGGCATCGTCGCCCACGTCGTCCGCCGAAAAGTAAAATCGCTCAGGGATGGAGCCGCGCCAGGCATTCGGCCCGGGCCAATCCTGGCAGAGCAACGCGCCCTGGTGAGGAAACTGGCGCGCGTCGCCGTTGGGAAAGCCCATCCCGTGGCTGGAGGTAAAGAGCAACGCGGGGGTCTCAGGGCCACCGAGGAGCCGCGCCAGTTGAGACTTGGCGGCTTCTTCCGCCAGCCACGTCTGCACGTCCCAACCGGGCTGGTCGGCGGTCATCTTTTCCGCCAGCGGCTCGACCAGGTGTTGGGCGCTGATCGCGGTGGTTCTGTCGTCAGGATTCTGCACGCCAAAGAAGGCGGCCTGGCGGGCCAATGGAACCTGACCGGTCTCGGCTTTTACCACGCTGCGGGCGTATTGGGCGTATTCCTCCAACGTATCAAAGTGAAGACGGCCCACCGCGTACTGCACGTCCAACTGGTATTGGAAGCGGTAAGGGATGCGCTCTGGGTCGCCGACGATGAGCAGATAGTAGGGTACCTTGTCCGGGTCGGCGGGGCCTGGCCCCGCTCCGTGCCGTGCCAAAAAGTCCATTTTCGACTCGCCGGGCCGGTAAGCGTCTGCGCCGGTGTATTCCCGGTAATAGTGTCTCTGCCGCGTGGTCGCTTGTTTCCGCCGGAGGTCCAGCAATTCGCTCAACGCCTCTCGGATGGCGGGGACGCGCTCGTCGCCGTGGGCAAAGATGACGCCCCAGCCGGTCTCGGCCAGGTTCTTGGGATCGATGCCCTCTTTGGGGCGCTTCGGTTTGAGGCCGTGGGAACGCGCCTGGACGCGCTCGTTCCACTCTTTGAGTTCTTTGATGTGAGCGGGGTCCAACTCCAACTCTTCGCCCATCGCGATGACCGCAATGTCCTGTGCTCTCAGGGGGGGCAGTTCGTACTCCCCGGTGGCGCCGTTGATGCCGTTAAAGTACAGCAAGTCGCTCACTGTTCTTCTCCTAAAAGACTGGCGCGTTCTTCCGAAGTCAACTCACGAGGCACGTATTGCCGGGACAGGGTCAGCACGTCTTCAAATCGGGCCGGGTAACGTCGTATCGTCCCGTCCATCGAGCCGGAGGCGATGGTTTTGCCGTCCGGGCTGTACATCACGCTTCGCACCAGCCCCGTGTGCCCGGTCAGAATGGCGATGGTTTCCGGCGGCGACTGCGAGAGGTCCCACACCCGCACCGTTCGATCCCACGAACTGGTCGCCGCATAGTTGCCATCGGGGCTGTAGTCCACGCTGTAGACGTAAGCCGTGTGCCCGGCCAGGATGGCCTCCGTCGTGTACGTCTCCAGATTCCAGATGCGGGCCGTCCGATCCCACGAGCCGGAGGCCAGGTGTTTGCCGTCGGGGCTGTAGACCACTCTGAAAATGTCGTGGGTATGCCCGGATAGCGTGGCTATCGTCTCCCCTGTCTCGGCATCCCAGATGCGCACGTCGTCGTCGGTCGAGCCGGTGGCGATGGTGCGTCCGTCGGGGCTGTAGGCGATGGCGTAAACCATGCCCGTGTGCCCTTCGAACACTCGCACCGTCTCTCCGGTGGCGACGTCCCACAGGCGCGCCGTCTTGTCGTCGGAGGCGGTAGCCAGATAGCGCCCATCGGGGCTGTAGGCCGCGCCTTCGACGTCCGCCTCGTGTCCGGCCAGGGTCGTTACGACCGACGCGGTCTCAATGTCCCAGATGCGGGCCGCGTCGTCGCTGGAGCAGGTGACCAGGTAGCGGCCATCCGGGCTGTAGGTGGCATCCCAAAGCGAGCCGCTCACCCTGGGCAGGACGGTGACCGTCTCGCCCGTCGCCAGCGACCAGATGCGAGCCGTGCCATCGGAGGCGACGGAGGCCAGGAACTTGCCATCGGGGCTATAGTCCAGATTGCGCACCCATCCCGTGTGCCCGGTGAACGTCGTGAACATCGCTCCTGCCGGGGGTTCGGTATCCCAGACGCGCACCGTCAGATCGCCGGAGGCGGAGGCCAGGAATCTGCCCGACGGATTGTACGCCACGCTGTTGACGATGCTCGTGTGGCCGGTCAGCGTGGCCACCGCGTCTTGTTTGCGCAGCAGTACGTCCCACAAGCGCACGGTCGCGTCCCGGGAACCAGAGATCAGGAACCGTCCGTCAACGCTAAAGGCCAGGCTCAAGATCGAGTCCGCGTGCCCCACCAGCGTCAGGATCGCTTCGCCGGTGGCGACGTCCCACACCTGGATCGTCCGGTCGTTAGAGCCGGAAGCAAGCAGTTTCATATCGGGGCTGAACGCCACGCTGTTGACGTCGGCGGTGTGATGGGTCAGCGTCATCGCGGCGCTGGCTTCCAGGCCGCCGTCGGGCGTGGTCGAGATCTCCCACAGGCGCACGGTATCATCCCAGGAGCCGGAGGCCAGGAGGTGTCCGCATCCTTCCGCTGATGCGTCGGATGGGCTGATGCACTCGGGGCTGAAGGCCAGGCTGCGCACCAGCGCCGTGTGGCCGGTCAGATGTAGCGCAAGCTCCCCGGTCGAGGTGTCCCACAAGCGCACGACGCCGTCTCCAGACCCACTGGCGATGAAGCGTCCGTCGGGGCTATAGTCCAGGCTGTATACCGCGCTTGGCCCAGCCAGCGTGGTCACGACCGAGCCGGTCGAGGCGTCCCTGAGGTGCACGATCGCGTTGCTGCTGCCGGTGGCCAGGAAGCGCCCGTCGGGGCTGTAGGCCACACTCCAGATAGAGTGCGGGCTTTGTACGGTCCAGGCGGTGCGGCGGGCCTCTGTATCCCAGACGCGTATTGTGCCGGCAGCCATACCCGTGGCCAGGAATTGACCGTTTGGGCTGTAGGCGACGCTGTAGGCCGCGGCTGGGCCTTCCAGGATCTCGGAGGGGTAAAAATCGATCACAGCCTGACGCAGCGCGATCCTCGCTTCGGTGGTTTGAACCTCGTCCACTGCCAGGCGTGCGAGCAGGATGCTCTGTTCCTGGTTGACCATGCGCCAGGCCAGCGACATCGAAGCCAGTTGCTTGGAACGGGCGACGTTTTTGGCTTGATTCGCGATCAGTGCCAGGACGCTCACACTGACGATGGTCAGCACGGCCAGCACGGTTCCGGCGATGCGAAGTCTGTGCATCCTGGTGCGAAATCGCTCGTTTTGTTGGCTGGCCTCGAGGAATTCTCGCTCGTAAGGCTCCACCTCGGAGGCGTGCGCCTCGGCCCAGGCCAGCGCCCCCTCCAACGTCTGGCCCCGGTAGAGAATGCCCGCATCCTCCCCCGCGTCCTTCCAGCGCCGTGCCGCCAGGCGCAACGGGGTCAGTCGCGCCGCTTCCCACGCCCGGTTCGACTGCAAGATCGGGTCGACCAGCCGGTCGTGGGCCAGCTCGTACCAGCGCGTCCCCGCCCGCATATCGGCGCGGATCAGATGCTGCTCTTCGAGGATGTCCACGGCCTCGTTGGGCAGGCCGCCGGTTTCGTGCTCGCCGCGCAGCGCCAGGCCGCGCGTCTGCATCGGCGTGATCAATTGCTCGCCGAACCAACGGCGTAGTTGGCGCTCGCTCACGCCCGGCTGTGGCGCGTTCAGCCGGGCTGTCCGCTGCACGCTCCGCGCCAGCGCGTTCTCGTAAAAATCGGTCAGCGCCCGGTTGACGTCGCCAAATTTCTCAACTTCTTCCCACTGAATAGCTAGATCTTTTTGTTCCGGCAGGTTGTCCCACAGCCGATTGCACACCACCTGCAACTGTACCGGCTCGACAAAGGGGCCGAACACCACGTCGTCGTCCTGCTCGCCTCCATAGCGATGGGTTTTGATGCGGCGCAGGTCGTCCACCAGCCTTTCGGCCACGCCCGGATCGAACGAGCATCCGGCGTTTAGCGCCGGTTGTTTCATTGCCTCCAGCGCTCCTTTGCGATCCAACCGCTCCATGCGGAAGCGGGCGTTCAGTCGCCGGGGCAGCAGGGTGGCGTAAGGATCCAGCCCCGCCACATAGTCCTCGCGCATCGTCAGGACGACGCCCAGGGTCGGCATCTTGCGCAGCGCCTCTCGCACCTGCTGGAAGAAACCTCGCGCCTCCTGCCAGCGATCCCGGTGCGTCGTCAGAATTTCCTCGAACTGATCCAGGATCAATATCGGCGGCCTCTGGTCTGGATCAATTGCTTTCTCTGGGTAGAACTGGCTCAGGAAGGAGAACAGGGTGTGCTCGGTCAGTGTCTGCGCAGGCGTCTCTTCTCCTGCCAATCCCATCAACGCGCTAAAGACAAAGATGTTTTCCACGTCCTGCGGGTCGATCCCTGGCGGCAGGTCGCTTCCCACTCGCACGGTGGGCAGCACGTGGAAATCGTTCTCTTCGAGTGTGGGGATGACCTGGGCGTTGAGCAGCGAGGTCTTGCCCGCACCCGATGGCGCGTAGAACAGCACCACTCGCTCCGCCATGATCAGCGACGAGAGGTCACGCGCCTCGCGTTTGCGCCCGTAAAAGTTGCGCCTATCGCCGCGCTCGTAAGGGCGCGGGCCGACGTAAGGATTATTTTTCATTGGAAGGTATCCGGTTTTATCATAATCTGTTCGTTGATGCGCCGGTACATGCCGGAATAGCTCGACTCGAATCCGTGCCCGGCCTGTTCAAATGTCTTTTCAAGGGCTACGGCTTCGGCCTTGTCGTAATCGAACAGGGTGCCATCGGCGTCGAGCAGCAACCATTTGTATTTCATCGAATGCCTGCCTCCCGCTAGGAGGAGTCGCCGCTACGGGACACCGTCCATTGCTCGCGTAGCTCGGCCATGAACTGCTGAAGGCTTCCTGAGAACACGTTGACCTCTATATTTTGAAAATAGTCCTGTAAAAACCGCTGGGCTGCCATGGCATCATCGACGCTCACGTCCTTGGGATCCAGTTGCACGCCCAGGTTTTTGATCTTGCGGCGACGCGGCAGCGTCGTCACCAGCCCCCGCAGGATCACGCGAAAGCCCCAGTCGTTCATACTGTAGCCTAGAAACATCAACGAGCTGTTCGCCATCGCCGCCCGGATGTAGGGCGGGATGCGCTCGGTCTCGGCCGAGACGCGCACCAAAAAGTCCAAATAGTCGTTCTCGGTCAGCACTAACGAGTCGATCTCCTCGTCATTGCCAAATAGGTGATAGACCAGGGGCAATTCCACCGTCGGCTCGTAGCCCGGATCGTCCTCAAAGACCGACGGCAAGTCGTCCAGCAACTCGTTCCAGCGGCACATCTGGCGCACCGGCTGTTTGCCCTGCGCCGTCAATGCTTCGGTCAGAAAGTTATCATAGCTGGTCGTCAGGTAGAGCGGCAAATCCAGGCTGGCCAGTATTTTGTGGACGTCGTTCGGGTCGCCGGCGGTCAATTCCTGCCACCCCACCGCCCCGACCAACTCGGACAACGTGTCGTATTCCTCGCTCGATCTCAATCCTTCGGCCAGCCCCTCCGGCAGCCGTTTGAGGAACTCGCGTTTCATCATGTCCACCATCTCGTAGCGCGGGAAATCCGCGCCCAGGCTGGTCGCCATGTACTTGATCACCTGGGTCGGTTCTTCCTTGTCCGAAAAGGGATACTCGTATTCGGCGGCCCATCTTTCGGCCAGTTCTTCCGGGGTCGGGCCCCATCGCTCTCTTCCCGCCCGGGGTCCCACGATGGGGATGCACCGGCCCTGTTCGATGTTCTTGAGCATGCCTTTCCAAAAGACGCGAGGGCTGTCAGTACCCAGCACCTCACCGCGCGCGTCCGCCTCGGCGCCCCATAACTGGCCCGATTTCAGGCGCATAAAGAGCGTGGGCACGGTCGCATCCGGTCGCCCGGCTGTCAGCAGCGTGCTGCGTGCTTCGTTGACCGCCAGGTCCACCTGACCGTGCTCCAGCAGCCGCCGGTAGAACGTGGCGCTGAACGTGCGCGCCGATTCGACCGTCACCAGATCCTGCATGGCGACGACGGCCGGCACACCGACCGAGACGAGTTTGGGCGCCAGCCCCAGGAAGGCGTCCGCCGTCGAGCGGGCCGCGCTCTGACAGGCGGCCAGAAAGACGAGGCGCGGCTGGATACCCTGGCGCGCCAGCATGCTGGCAAGTTCATCGTCGCGCAGCAGGCGTGTATGTCCTTCGTCTTCCTGCACGTAGAGCACCGCTTGCCCGCGTTTGGCGCTGAACGCGCCGTGGCCGAGGTAGTAGAGAATGTGATAGCCGTCGCGGAGTTTACCCTCCAACCGCTCCGGGGTCACCGGCGGGTCGAGGAAATCCACTTCCAGTTCGCTGGAGTCTGCACTCTCGAAGGCGGATTCGAGCATCTTGCGCTCCGCTTCCGCATCGACCCGCGTCAGGTTGTACTTTTCTTCGATGTCGTCGGGGTCGGAGATGACTACCAGAACGCGGATGGGACGTTCTTCGACCGGACCGCTCCAGGGCAGGGCGATGGGTAGATAGCGCGAGAAGGGCGTCTCTGCCTGGGCGCTCAACATGGCGGCCCCTTCTTGTAATGACTCCCACGGCAATGCGTGCAGTTCGGCGGCGTTCGTGTCTATCCGCAACCGGAGGCGGCGCTGCGCGGCCTGGCCACGCGCCTCGGCCCAGGCGCTGCGCAGTGCGTCGTCCGCGAGCAACGTTTCGAGTAGCCGCTGCCCGTCTGCCGCCGGGTCGCCGCTCTCCTCCCAGGGCAAGATGTCGGCGGCCAGATAGCCACGCGGGAACTCTTGCTGGCCGTCCAGAGTGATTTCGACCGGGTAGCCCGTATCTCCCAGTTGGAAGATGCGGATTTCCTGGTCAACAAAGGGATCGTCCGTGGTATGATTTGGCATCTGACCCTCCTGAACAGCTTGCGCTTTAGGGAATGTGCGATAATGATGATGAGTGTGGAAAGTATAGCACAGTGATCCAAGAGATGCAAATGAATCAGGGGCTATTGGGACGCTGCTTGCAGCAGCATCACGCCGATGGTCGCGGCTGCCTCGGCGTCTTCGGCATGTTCGATCAGTACTGCCACCGCGTAGCGCGTGTCGTCGGTCGCCAGCGTCGTGCCGATGAACCAGGCGTGCGGCGCTCCCTCGCCTGCGACGGCGACGCCCCAATGCGCGGCGATATCCTTTTCGGGCTGTTGCCAGGCCGTGAGCAGTTCGCGCGCGTCGGATGGCGGGAGGATGTCGTGGGATTCGCCGGTGGGGGAAAGCTCCTGCCACCGTCCCGCTTCATCCTGGACACGGAGCGCCAGACGCGGCGCGGGCATTCTCCCATCGTTGGCCAGCGCCCCGGCCACCAGCGCCATTTGGAGTGGGGACACGGTCAGTTTCCCCTGGCCGATGGCCTCCATTCGCAGAGCTGGCGTGGTCGAAAGCGATTCCCCATTCCAATCGGCGGCCTCGGTCGGGATCTCCAGAGAGGGTGGGGTGCTGAGCGTCCAGCGATTTACCGCTGCCGCCAGCCCGTCGGCCCCTAGCCGTTCGCCCAGCGCGGCGATGGGGGCCGGGCACGCCGCGGCGTAGGCGCTTGCCAGGGTGTGTGGCTCGACAGGGGGCGTGTTGCAGTTCAATCGCGCGCCGTTCACCGTGAGAGGCTGTAGCGCGTTGGGCGATGCGTTTTCCAGGCTGTCGATCAAGCCCTGGGTCAGCGCCTCGGCGACTATGATGGTTTGGAGGGCCGCCCCCGGTTGGTAGAGACCCTGGGTGGCTCGATTGATCAGCGGAGCGGCGGGGTTTTCCATCAGTTGATCCCATTCTTCATTCAAGCGGGCCGGGTCAAACGTGGGGGCGGAGGCCATCGCCAAGATCTCTCCGGTTTGGGCGTTCAGCAGGATCGCCGCGCTGGTGTTTCCTGTCAGAGTTTGCTGCGCCAATTGCTGCAACTCGGCGTCCAGTGTCAGTTGAACATCCTGTCCTTGTGGAGGGCGGTGGAGCAGGTCTGCCACGGCAGCTTCCCACTCCGAGCGGCTGGCTTCACCTCGCAACTCCTCATCGAAGCCAGCCTCGATTCCGCTCGTTCCGTAGCGCAGGCTGGCGTACCCTACGACGGGGGCTGCCGCCGTCACCGGGTAGGTGCGGGTGACGATGCCCGACGATGTTGCCTCCACGTCCGCCAGGATCACCCCCGTTCGATCCAGAATTCGCCCGCGGACGATCCGCTGTTCGTACTCCACCCGGCGGGGGTTGTCCTCTCGGGCTGCCAGCCACTCGGCGCGGGCCACCGACCAGTATCCACAGGCGGCAGCTATCAGAGCCAGCCCCAACCCCAGGACGCAGGCCAGGCGAGTAATTAGCATTCGAAATCTGGCTGCCGACTTTTGATTATTGGTTGCTGGATTCTGACTGCTCGACACCCGGAGAAGGAGGCCGAGGGCGATGAAGGTGGAGAGGAGAGAGGAACCGCCGTAGGAGAGGAAGGGGAGCGTCACGCCGGCGATGGGAGCCAGTTTGGCGTTGGCGGCCATGATGACCCCGGCCTGGATGACCAGTCCGGAAGTGAGGCCAGCAGCCAGGAAGCGTTCGAAAGGGCGGGGGGCGCGGGCGGCGATGCGGAGGCCGCGCAGCAGGAGAATTCCGTAGAGGGCGATGACGACCAGGGTTCCCGCCAGACCGAACGCTTCTCCGATCGCGGCAAAGACAAAATCGGTATGCACGGCGGGGATATAGATCGAGCGTCCCAGCCCGATCCCCTGTCCCAGGATCCCGCCTGCTCCAAAGGCCAGCAGGGATTGCACGATCTGGAAGGACTGGTCGGCGGCGTTGGGCCAGGGATTGAGCCAGCCATCCACGCGCAGCGCCAGCCGCGCCGACCCGACGTAACCGATGGCTCCAGCCAGGAGGAACAGGACTGAGCCTGCGACGACGTACACCCACTGACCTGTAGCCAGGTAGAGCATCCCCAGGAAGGTGAAGAAGAATAGCATGGCTGTTCCCAGGTCTTGCTGCCCGGCCAGAAGCAGCGCGGTCAGGCCGAACATCACCAGCAGCGGCCCCGCGTAGGCCAGCGAGGGGAGTCGCCAACGCCCGAAATTTCGTCCCTCTGAGACGAGCAGTTCTCCCCGTTCGGCCAGGTAGGAGGCCAGGTAGATCACCAGCAAAAGTTTTAGCGGCTCGGAAGGCTGGAAATAGGCCCTGCCCAGCTCCAGCCACAGGCGCGGCCCAAAGCCAGAGGGGTTGACTCCCAGGAAGAGCGTGGCTGCCAGCAGCGCCAGGCCGGCCAGGAGCCAGGTGTACCGATACCGCTGGAGCCAGCGCAAATTTTGCCCTATCTGGATGACGCCAAGCATCGCCAGCGTCGAGAGGAGCAGCCAGGTGGCCTGACGAGAGAGAAAATTGGGAGCCAATCTCCCCACCATCAGTAGCCCCCAACCGCTCAGGAGCGCCGCCGTGGGCAGCAGCAGCGGATCGCGTTCCGGCAGGCGGCGCGAGAGAGTAACGTGGGCGGCGGCGAAGGAGATGACGTGGGAAAAGATGACGACCGATAGATTACGAAGGACAAATGGCGGGTAGGCCAGATGCAGCGTGATGGCACCGGCGACGACAAAGGCGGCGGCGAGCAGGAGGAGGAACCTTTCGCGACGGGCGTTCTCTGTCTGAGCGGGAGGAAGAATGGATTGCATATTACCGGCCACCAAATTCGTGTTGGATTATGGCGTCTCCTGGTCTCCGTTCCGTTCTACCCCCACCAGCTTGAACCTGCCGTTCTCCCCCTCGCGGGCGAGGCGCCACTTTAAGCTTGTCTGAGCGTCCAGTGTGCCGTCTTTGTGCTCGCAAACGACCGTGACGTTGACGATCGCTTGCTCGGCATCCTGGCCCTCAAATTGTACGTCGATCATCCGTACGTGCTCGATCTGCTCCCGGTCTAACGTGCATCCGCACTGATTCGCAGCGCATCCTTCGACTTGCGCCCATGCCTCTGGTGTAAAGTACCTGGCGGTTTCTACCGCATCGGTGTAGGCGTTGTAAGACGCAAGCACGACCTTTTCGGGATAGGGAGAGAGCATCACGTCCTGGGGCATCCCGTGGTAGAAAATAGTCTCGTATTCCTCGTGCATCTTGACGATACCCTGGCCCCCTGGCTGGTAATAGGTTGCGTTGTCGCGCGGGCGATAGATGTACTGTAATGCCAATTGAGCGCGGCCTGGCAGCCGCTGGACAACCGTTGCTCGGTCTGTGGCGAGCGTGATGCGGTCGCCAGAAAAGTGGCCTTTGGGTAGATATTTCCCTTCGCCCGTATCCCAGCGGAAAATGGAAACCCGGGTCGACTCTCCATCGCACCGGTCGCGTATGACCAACTCGGGGCCTTGCAATCCAGACAGGACATTCTCCAGAGAAGCGATACATTCACACTCGCACAAATAGTCCCCATCCTGAGGGCGCAGTTCATAGGGAGTGAGTACGGGAGGGCTACCGCTCGGCTGATAGACGACACCTGCGATGGGCCCGTCATCTTGCCCCGGCTCGGCGGAGAGATCGAAGCGGTATAGGACGACCCATTCCTGGTTGCCGTCTCGATTTGTGTCGAAGCGAT
Source organism: Anaerolineae bacterium (assembly GCA_034437455.1). Classification (GTDB taxonomy): domain Bacteria; phylum Chloroflexota; class Anaerolineae; order B4-G1; family B4-G1; genus DAOTUB01. Next base: position 33,497 of record DAOTUB010000042.1, read on the forward strand.
AGGTATTGATGTGCTCCCAATTCTCTGGCAATGTAACGGGGGGCAGGTCCTGATCATTTCTCCAGGGTTGGAAATAGATAGCGCCAAACAGAACAACCAGAATAGCGATGAATGTGAGTGCGATGGACCGCGAGAACTTGCGCTCTGGTTTTCGTCGTACAGCTTGCAACAATAACTGGGTCGCCAGTTGCCCGTTTACCCGGTAATCGGGCCGGGTGTGTACGATTTCAGCAAACGCTCTCTGGGCTTGCTGCCAGTTTCTTTGATTCAGCGCTTCGGTGCCCTCGTCAAAGAGGTCCGTTAACTGTCCTTCTTTCTGACAGCGTTCCAACGCCGCTTGCCACACCGCCCGGCTTTTATCGTCGGCGGCCTGAGCCGTCAACTGATCGTAGGCGTCGATGGCCTTTACCCATTGCTCGGCCTGCTCGTACCTTTTGGCCTCTGCGGCCAAGCGGCGCAACCGGATGGCGTTATGTATCTCCTGGACTGCCTGTTCTTTGGGGGAGATCTGGAGTGCCCGTTCGCAAGCTGCCAGCGTTCCATTCTCATCCCCTGCCTCTTGCCGCGCTCTTGCCTGTGCCACCAGCGCGCGAACCAACAGCGTCCGTGTTTCCTCCTGATCGAGCTTGTAAGCGCGCTCCAGTTCGACGGTCGCTTCGTCGGTGCGGCCCGCTTCCAACAGTGTCTCGCCCAGGTGTAGCCGAGCGTGAAAGTGACGCGGGTTTGTCTCCAGGGCGTCGTGAAAGTAGCGGATGGCCGTTTCCCATTGATGCCGACGGAGAAACTCTTGCCCAATATTGAAGAGCTGTTCGGCCAGCGGGTCGATCTGATCCAGTTTGTTCTTCATGCGTTGAAGAGGTTTGTTCTCATGCACCCAGCGACGAAGGATTTCGACGGCGAAACCATATTCTCGTTCTCCCGTCATCTCCAGGACCCGCCGTCTCACCAGGTCGCGGGGAGCCAGCTCTATCTTCCGGGTGAGCAGCCGGGCAGCGCGGGCTGCCAGTATCTGGATCCCTCGTTCCTCTGTGATGCTTTCCCCTTCGCTCATGGTCTCGGCCAGGCCAGCGGCATAGATTTGCTCGGCCAGTCCCAGCCCGTCCCAGAGCCAGGTCAGCGCCTGGTTGCCTGCCTCCAGCGCGTCGGGCACGGCGGCCTCCACCTCTGACGCGTCAATCATGGGCAGCGTAGTGGAGTGTTGGGGGTGGGTATAGGCCCGTTCCCAGATTTGTCGACAGAGCAACTGGGTCAGGTAAGGATGCCCACTCGTCAAGCTGAGAATGCGCGCCACGGCCCGGTCCGTGAAGAGCAGCGTGACGTTTTGATTGGGTATCTCTGCCTGACGGACCAATGCCTCGGCGCTTTCTTGATCCAGTACCCAGACCTCTCGTACCAGCGAGGCCCTGAAGGTGGCGGTAAAGTCCAGGGAGAGATCCTCGACGCGCCGACCGACCGCGAACACGAACGCGGAACGCGAATCTTTGGTTGTCAAACGGCGTATGAAGCGGAAGAGCGCCTTGGTCGCCGCCGTCATGAGCAGTTCCGCTTCGGTTGTTTCGTTCAATACGTCGAACTCATCCAGAAGAAAAACGGGACGACGGGTTTCGCCCAGATGCTCGTAAACCTGGGGCAAAAAGACGCTGCGGAAGAAATGGCCCCGGTTGTCGAACGTCTCTGGATCGGGAGGCTCCATGCCGACCTGTTCGGCGACGGTGTTGGCAAGATCGACTAGTACCCGGCCCAGAGGACGAGCGGCCTGATCCTGAAGATCGAAATAGATGGGCAGGAAGGCGTTGGTTGACAGAGCGCGCTGGAGTTGCAGAAGTAGACTGGTTTTGCCGATGCGGCGCTGCCCAAAGAGAACCAGGACGTTGGCGTCTGGGTTGCACAAGGACTGCGTAACCCAATCCAGTAATTTCTGCCGACCAAAGAAACCCCGTTCTTCCCACAAGGGGAGACCCGCCACGTAGGGGTTAGGTGGTTGGACCATTGTTACGTCTTCCTCGTCAATCGCTCATAAAGTGCTTGACAGATGAACTCTCCACGTTTCGCGCAGCTTTTCCAATCTCGTCTTAACTCAGGTACTTGTCCACGATGGGACCTAGCTTTTCCTCGAGATCCTCTGGGATCATATCGCGCTGGGTGATGAGGGCGGTCGCCAGAGTATCTTTGCACTCGCAATCCCGTTTCTCCGCGGCCAGTCGCGGGACCAGCAGCTTGATCGCGTTTTGAGCCAGGACGGCGTTCGCCGCCAGCGTCGCCAGCAGCATCTCGACGTTGACCGGCTCTTCCGTCTCGTGCCAGACGTCGTAATCGGTGACGTGGGCCATCACCGCGTAGCACATCTCGGCCTCCCGCGCCAGGAATGCCTCTGGACTGGTGGTCATGCCAATGATGTCCATTCCCCAGGCCCGGTAGGTGAAACTTTCCCCCTTGGTGCTAAAGCGGGGGCCTTCGATGGTGATAAAGCGTCCGCCCTCGTGAACTGTGCCGCCGGCTTCCTCCACTGCGCCAGCCAGGAGCGCCGACACGCGCCCGCAGAAGGGATCCGCCGTGCCGATGTGGGCCACCAGCCCGTCTCCAAAGAAAGTGTACACCCGTTTTTTAGTAAAGTCAAAAAGTTGGTTCGGGACGACGATCTGGCCGGGACGAAGGTGCTCGCGCAGGCTGCCGCAGGCAGAGACGGAGATGACTTGCTCGACGCCCAGGCTCTTAAGGGCAAAGATGTTGGCCCGGTAGTTGACCTCGGTGGGCATGATGCGGTGGCCGCGCCCGTGACGGGCCAGAAAGGCGACGCGCGTTCCCTCGATTGCGCCGACGATCACGTCGTCGGACGGCTTGCCAAGGGGGGTGGAGATCGCGCGCTCCTCAATATCGGTCAGCTCCTCCATCTGGTAGAGGCCGCTGCCGCCGATGATGCCGATGCGGATGGGATCTGTGCTCATAAAAATCTCCTTGACGCTTCTGTGATGCATGCGGCTGATCAAGATAGGTCTTTTAGGATTTTCTCAATTTGTGTTTTGACTGTCGGGAGGCTTTCCTGGATCGTTCTCCATACCAATTTGTGATCCACCCCAAAATAGGCGTGGATTAGCCTGTCTCTCATGCCGGCCATCTTTCGCCAAGGAACTTGGGGATAGCGTTCTCTGATTTCGTCTGGAACACCTTTGGCTGCTTCGCCAATGACCTCGAATTTTCTGACCACTGCACTGGCTGTTTTATCGTCCGACTGAAAGCCCTCCAAGTCCATTCCTTCTATAAAGGCTTTTATGCTCTCTATTGCCGCCAGGATATCGCTGAGGTAGAGGCGATAATCTCTCATACTGATACTACCTCTCGGAATACCGCCTCGCGCAGTTCCAGCTTCAAGGCGTCTTGAGGAACCACGTCTATCTCTTTCTGCAACTGATCCTCCAGGAATTGAGCCAGTCCTACGAAATCAAATAGATCTGCATCTTCCTCAAAACTAACCAGAACGTCGATATCGCTTGCGGGGCTTTGTTCATCCCGGACAAAAGATCCAAAGATTCCGATGGTCTTGACCTTGTAGCGGACTGTGATCTCTGGTTTTAATTGTCTCAGCTTTGCCAAAAGCTGTTCTCTGTCAACGGAGGTCACAATTTCTCACTCCTCTCCACATACTTGTAGAGCGGCACACTGGGGCTGATGGCATTGTATGATGGCAGGAAGTGCGATCATTGTCGGACCACTCCTTTCCCTTTCGCGCTACACATCCCTATTGTACCGCACCACCGCTATCTACGCCAGTCGGCGCGATAGACGATCATCATCTCGCCGCCGGCAATTGTGCGGTGTTCCAGCGTCACCTGATGCACCGGCTCCAGTAGATCGTGGCGTTTGGCCAGGTCGGGGAACCAGTCCGGGAAGATGATGACGTATTGCACGTCCCGCTCGGCCAGGAGCTTGACCAGGCGCGTATTCCGGTTGGGCGCGTACAAGAGTGGGACGATCTCCGGCGTGATCAACCCCGCCAGGTCCACGACCGGACGCTCGGAGATGTAGGCGATGGCGCCGATATCGTTCAGCGCCAGGATGGCGTCGGGCGAGGTATGCTCCGCCGCCCAGTGGCCCAGTGCGACGTGCATCTCGTTGATGTCGTGCACGTTCCAGCCGTATTCGCTCGCCATCGCCGGCAATCGCCACGCAGTCCCCGCGAAAACGAGCAGGATAACCAGAATACTCCCTTTCCTCCCCATAGTGAGGTTCCACCCGCGCAAACGCGCCAGCCGTCGCGCCTCCAGCAACCCCGCGACGCCGATGACGGCGTTGCAAGGGATGAGGGGCATCAGATACCGCCCGTGCTGGTAGAGCACCGCGTGGAGAAGGGCATAGACGAGCGGCAGACCCGCGCTCCACAGGCTCAAGAGCGAGGCGCGCCGGAACAGCGCGCCCAATCCCAGGATGTAGAAAGGCAGCAGGATAAAATTGTCCAGTATCAAGTACCGGGATGTCAGGCTGAGAAACGCCAAATCGGGGCGGAAATCAAAAATGGCTTTGGCGTGATAGGTGTTGGGAAGCAGATGGCCGCTGGTGCGCAGCGAAAAAATCAGGTAGGGGAGCACGATGGCGGTGAAGAGGAGAAGGCGTGAGGCGTAATGCATGAAGCGCGAGGCGTCAAACGGAGTGCGCAATATGTCGCTGGCGATAAAGTCGGCCATTGCCAGTGCAAAGAGCAGGTAGCCTTCGGGACGGGTCAGGGCCGCCCACCCAAAGAGGGCCGCGGTACGCCACCGATAGCGGTGCGACGTCCGGTCGTCCAGGTGGGCGTGGATCGCTAGCAGACTGAGCGTGGCGAACAGGCAGGTCTCCAGCGCCGATAGGCCCGCCCACACCATGCGCCCGTTGACGGCGACGACCGCTCCGGCCAGCCAGGCGGTCCAGCGGTGACTCGTCAGTCGCTTGCCCAGCGCGTACGTGACTGCCAGCGTGGCCAGGAAGCTGGCGGCGCTCAACAACTGCCCGGCAATGGGAAATCTGCCACCCACAACGTACACGGCAGCCAGGAGCAGCGTCCACAGCGGCGCGGTCGATCCGGCGGTGGGGTGGCCGGGGTTGAAGGAGAGGCCGTCGCCTCGGGCCAGGTTGCGGGCGAACTGGAAGTGAATCCAGGCATCGTCGAGGGGGACGCCTCCCTGTCCGTCGTTGAGGCGGTAGGAGGTGATGGCAAAGGCGCCGAGGGTCAGGCCCCCGATGAACAGCAGGCTGAGCAGCCAGGGCCAGTCGTCCCGTTCGAGCCGCGCCGCATGGTTCAAGTCACCCCCCGATACATCCCCCCGTCCACCAGCAGGCTGACGCCGGTGATGTAGGAGGCGGCGGGTGAAACGAGGAAGGCGGCAGCGGCGGCGAACTCTTTTGGATCGCCCATCCGGCCCAGGGGGATGTCGGCGGCGATCTGGGCGGCCTCTTCCTCTGGCGTGGTATCGTTTCGCTCGGCCCGGTCGCGCAAAAGCTGATCCACGCGCGCGGTGCGCGTCCAGCCGGGGCAGATGCTGTTGACGCGGATGCCGAAAGGGGCCAGTTCGTCGGCCAGCGTCTTGACCAGCCCGACCACGCCCATTCGCAGGCTGTTGGAGAGGATCAGGTTGGGCAAGGGCTGCTTGACGGTGATCGACGTCATCGCCAGGATCGCTCCCTCGCCCTGTTCCTTCATGATCGGCGCGGCGGCGTAGCAGAGGCGCACGGCGCTCATCAGCGTCAGTTGTGTGGCGGCCTCCCAATCGGCCGGGGTCAGATCGAGGAACTGCCCCGGTGGCGGCCCTCCGGCGTTGGTGACGAGCACGTCGAGCCGCCCGAACCGCTCGACGGTCGCCTCGACCAGCGCGTCGGCGGCTGCCGGATCGGAGACGTCAGCCGGGATCGCCAATGCCTGCCGTCCGGTCTCTGCCTCGATCTCGGCGCTGGTATTGACCAGTTGTTCCTCGCCTCGGGCGCAGATGGCGACGCGCGTGCCTTCCTGCGCCAGGCGCAGGGCGACGGCCTTGCCCAGCCCCCGGCTTGCCGCGGTCACCAGGGCGATTTTGTCGTGTAATCCCAGGTCCATTATTCTAACTCCAATTTCAATTCTGTGCGGCCCACGCCGATGACGTCGCCGCTGCTGACGATGGTCGGGTCGCTGATGCACTCGCCGTTGAGTTGCGTGCCGTTGCGGCTGTTCTGATCTTCTAACCACCACTGGGCCTCTCGCCAGCTCAGCAGGGCGTGTTGCGCGGAAGCGAAGGTGTCTGGGATGATGATCGTGTTGTTTGGCGAGCGGCCCAGAGAGGTGACGAGTTGCAGCGGGAAGGCCGTGCCCACGGCGAGCGTTTCGTCTTCTGTGTTCAGGACGACCAGTTTCCCCTTGGGACGGTCGGGTTCGCGGCTGGCGACGGTCTGTCGCAGGTCGCGCCACAGTATCCACATCACCGCGCCCAGAAAGGTGTAGAGCACGATGACGAGCAAAAGTCGCAGGCCCAGCAGCAAAATGTCCATCGCTAGTCTGGATCGGCTTCCGGTGCGGTGAGCGGTGGGGTGTCCTCTCTATCTGGCAGCGGGGCCGGGATGGCGTCGTCGGGGGTCGTTCCGCGACGCCACGTGGGAGGATCCTCGCCGTAGATGACCTGGACGCCGGCGAAGGAGATGACGTCGCCGGAGTGAAGCACGCATTCCTCGACCGGGTAGCCGTTGATCTGTGTGCCGTCGGAGCTTCCCAGGTCGTACAGCACGTAGCGGCCATAGCGCTGGCGGAGTTGGGCGTGGTAGCGAGAGACGCGCGGGTCTTCGAGGATCACGTCGTTGTCGAGCGCGCGCCCGATGGACACCACGGCCCGGTCGAGTTCCACGTGCCGACGGCCCCCGAGGATGAGGAAGGGACGATGTTGGACCTCTGTCTCGCTCTCCGGTTCTTCGCCATTCTCCATCTCCCGGGTGCTCTCTACCGGCGTCTCCTCTACGGGCATCCAGCGCGCCTCGACGTGCACGTTGTGGAGGGCCATGTTCTCGTCGGGCAGGATGTGTACCGCCGGCGTGACGTCGAGCGCCAGGCCAGCCTGATCGGCCAGCTTGGCGACGTGATGGGCCAATTCGGTCGTCAATGAAGGCTGCTCGCTCTCCAGCGCCTCGCAGTCGTTCGGATGCAGGTAGACCCAATAGTGTGTTGGGGCTTGCGGTATCCCCTCTGGAGAGAGAATCTGGTGATCCTCCATCGACCGGGCGAGATGGGTGGCGACCTTCAACGGATGGAGCCGCCCCGCAAAGAGACGGGCAAAGGTGCCCTCCACGAGCCGTTCGGCCAGGGCTTCAAAACGGGCGATCTTGTTCATTGTCGGCGATTATAACGCGAGAGAGAGGAAATGACAAATGGCCGCTTATGCCCCCGCTTGCATTTGCGCGGCCTGCTAGTATAATCAGTATCGGCGAGGTTCTTTTTTGAGAGGGGTGAAAGTTGAAGTTACGAGGATTGATCCGTAGCCTGGTTGGCGATTCCAACCAGCGTGAGATCGCGCGTTTGCAGCAAGAGGTCGAGCACATCAACGCGCTCGAGCCGGAATTCGAGTCGCTCGGCGACGCCCAATTGCGGGCCAAGACGGACGAGTTTCGCCGGCGTCTGGCATCGTCCCGTGGGGGCCAACGCCACTACGGGGAGGATAGCGAGACGCTCGACGATATTCTGGTCGAGGCGTTCGCCGTCGTGCGCGAGGCGGCCAAGCGCACCATCGGTATGCGTCACTATGACGTGCAGTTGATCGGCGGCATGATCCTGCACCAGGCCAAGATCGCCGAGATGAAGACCGGCGAGGGGAAGACGCTCTCCGCCACGCTGCCGCTCTACTTGAATGCGCTGGAGAGGGAGGGCGCTCATCTGGTCACGCCGAACGATTATCTATCGAAGGTGGGCGTGCAGTGGATGGGGCCGATCTATCACGCGCTGGGGTTATCGGTGGGCGTGATCCAGTCCGCCGCCGTCAACCCCGATCAGGGTTCCTTCCTCTACGATCCTGAATATCCCTCGGACGATGACCGTTTTCTCAACCTGCGCCCGGTCTCCCGCCGAGAGGCTTACCGGGCCGACATCACCTACGGCACCAACAACGAGTTTGGGTTCGACTACTTGCGGGATAATATGGCACGCGACCTGAGCCAGTGCGTGCAGCGTGGGTTTAACTATGCCATCGTCGACGAGGTGGATAACATCCTCATCGACGAGGCGCGCACGCCTCTCATCATCTCTGGCCCGGCTGAAGAGCCTTCAGAACTCTACCGCCGCTTTGCCGCCATCGTGCCCCGGTTGCAGCCCAGCAGTTTTGAGAGCGTCGAGCAGGAGATGCCCGATGGCGATTACGTGCTGGATGAAAAGACGCGGAACGTCACCCTGACCGAGCAGGGCGTGGAACGGGTCGAGCAGGCGCTTCCAATGGTTGAGGCGGGCCAGAGCATTTACGATGTCGAGTACGCTTACATGTTGCCCTATCTCGATAACGCGCTGCGGGCTTGTGTAACCTACAAGCGGGACAAGGATTACATCGTCAAGGACGGCGAGGTGATCATCGTGGATGATTTCACCGGCCGGTTGATGTACGGGCGGCGCTTTTCGGAGGGGCTGCACCAGGCGATAGAGGCGAAGGAAGGGGTGCGGGTACAGCGCGAGAGCCTGACCTATGCGACCATCACGTTTCAGAATTACTTTCGCATGTACGACAAGCTGGCCGGTATGACCGGCACGGCCAAGACGGAGGAGGAAGAGTTCCAAAAGATCTATGCGATGGACGTGGTGGTGCTTCCCACCAACGTCGAGTACCGCGCCACCTACGGCGATCTGGAGACCCGCGAGCGGCGGGCGGACGAGATCGAGGAGGTCGCCTATGCCGGCGTGCTGAACGGTTCGGCTTTTATGGGCGGACCTGGGACGGACACGAAGGTGACCACGTATGAGCCTGCCGATGGGAACGGGCGACGTTTCTTCAAGCGGCTCGATCTGCCGGATGTCATTTACGCGAACGAGCGGGCCAAGTTCCGGGCCGTGGTGGACGAGATCGCGGCGCTGCACGAAGCGAAGCGTCCCGTGCTGGTGGGCACGGTGGCGATCGAGACATCGGAGCAGTTGGCGCGCATGCTCAAACGTCGCGGGATCCCGCACCAGGTGCTCAACGCCAAGTACCACGAGCAGGAGGCGGTGATCATCGCCCAGGCCGGCCAGGTCGGCGCGGTGACCATCGCCACCAACATGGCCGGTCGAGGTGTGGACATCAAGCTGGGCGGCGACCCGGAGGGGGTGGCCCGCGAGAGGTTGCGCCGGGAAGGGATCGACCTGACCGAGATCGACCAGACGCGCTGGAACCGGGTGCTCGATCTGCTGCGGAAGGGCCGGGACACGGCGGCGATCTATCAAGAGAACTCTGGACGATGGGTGGAGGTCTTGGTCGAGGCATCGACAGACTGCGCCGCCGAGCGCGAGCACGTGTTGCAAACGGGGGGCTTGCACATCCTGGGCACGGAACGCCACGAGGCGCGCCGCATTGATAATCAGTTGCGCGGGCGCTCCGGTCGCCAGGGCGACCCGGGTTCCTCTCGATTCTATCTCTCGCTGGAGGATGAATTGATGCGCCGTTTCGGCGGCGAGCGCGTGCGAGGGCTGATGGATCGGATGGGCGTCGAGGATGATATCCCGATCCAGCATTCCTGGCTCGACAAGTCCATCGAATCGGCGCAGATGCGGGTGGAGGGGTACAACTTTGACATCCGCAAGCACGTGCTGGAGTACGACGACGTGGTCAACAAGCAGCGCGAGGTGATCTATGACCAGCGCCGCCAGGTGCTCGAGGCGACAGATCTGCGCGAGCAGGTGCTGCGCATGGTACAGGAAGAGATCGGTCAGGTGATGGGCGAGCATTTGCCCGGCCCCGACCCTTACGATTGGGATTTGCGAGGGTTCGTCGGCGAGTTGCGCAACTTTTTCCCGCTGCCGTCCCGGTTCGACTACAGTTCGTGGGAGAACCTCTCGCTCTCCGAGATCGGGGCACAGTTGTCCGAGATGGCCGAGCGCGCCTACGAGGATATCAACCGCGCCATCGGTCACCAGATGTACCGGCAAGCTGTGCAGGAGGACGTGACGCTGGAGGCGCTGGCGCAGAGCGCCGACCCGGCGCGCCAGATGATCTATCGGCGCGTGGTCGAGCGGCTGGGAGATGAGCCTGACGAGGAGATGGCTGCTCGGCGTTTGCGCCAGCTCACGGACGAGATGAAAGAGCAGATCGAGGCGGCCTTTTTGGACACCTATCGTCTTTTCCGCGACCGGCAGTTGATGTTGCAGGCGGTAGACAATCTCTGGGTGCGGCATCTCACCAACCTGGGCGCTCTGCGTGAGGGCATCGGGCTGCGCGCCTACGGGCAGCAGAACCCACTGGTGGCCTATCGCAAAGAGGCCCACGAGATGTATCAGGAACTCCTGGCGCGCGTTCAGAGGACCGTGGCGCGCTCTGTCTATTTGATGCCCCAGCTCCAGGCCGTTCGACCGAGGGGAGGGCAATTGCGGGCTGTGCGTCCTCGTATTCAGACGAGGCGAACGCCTGCACCTGTCAAAGGGAAACAGGTCGCGCCGCCACCGGCCAGCGCCAGACCCGATCGCGACCTGGGGCGCAACGATCCTTGTTGGTGTGGCAGTGGGAAAAAGTACAAGCATTGTCATCTGCGAGAGGATATAGAGGCAAGATAGACCCGAGTCGTTGTTGGGCGGGGCGACGGTAGCGGGTTGTAGTCGCAGGAGGGGATATGGAGGAAATGGAGCTTGATTTGACGGGTCGCCTGATGGCGGATATGGACCCAGAATTGCTCGAATTCCTGCAGACACGGATTGATTCCTTCGTCAAGTGGGACCTCGTTCGCTTTTTTCACGATAATCCTTATACGATAGATACGGCCGAGAATATCGCGCGGTATGCCGGTCGAAGCGTTGATGTGATCCGTTCTGAGCTGGCCGATCTGACGCGAGATGGTGTGCTGGAGGAGAGTCAACTGGGTGGTATGACGGTCCATTCGCTGGTTCCCGATCGCCGGGTCCGAGAGTTACTGGAGCAGTTTGTGAAGGCGTCCGATGATCGGCAATTCCGGGTCAAGGCAATCTATCACATCATCCGAGGAGCGCGTTGATTTGTACCCGACATGCTCATTGGGACTAGCGTGAAAGGAGGAGGTGCGTGATGGAGCGGGTAAAGACGGGCATCCCCGGCCTGGATGAGATGCTGAAAGGGGGCTTTTTGCCCCAGACGGCGAACCTGGTCGAGGGAGCGCCGGGTACAGGCAAGACCACGTTGGGGATACAGTTTATTTATCACGGCATCGTGGCCTGCGGCGAGCCTGGCTTGATCTTGACCTTCGAGCAGTTCCCGCAACAGTACTATCGTGACGCGGCCAGCTTTGGGTGGGATTTCCGTCAACTGGAGCGGGATGACAAGTTGCGCGTGGTCATGTCCAGTCCAGAAGTCAGCAAGATGGATCTGGAGCATGTAGGCGGACAGATCGAGGGACTGGTGCAGGAAATCGGCGCCCGGCGGATTCTGGTGGACAGCCTCTCCCATTTTGAGCGCATCTGCGAGGAGCCAGCGGTTCTGCGGGGCGTCGTCTATGGATTCGTCAACGCTCTGAAGCGGGTGGGGCTTACGGCTGTGCTGACGCGGGAGAGCGCGGTGCTTCTGGGCGACGCGGACGCGGAGGTGGGCGACGATGAATTCGCTTTTCTGGTGGATTCCTACACCCTTTTCCGTTACGTCGAGATCGAGAGCGCGGTTCACAGGGCGCTTTTGGTGCTCAAGATGCGGGGCAGCGATCACGACAAGGGGATCCGGCAGTTTGAGATCACCTCGCGAGGTCTGGAGCTTCGTGCGCCGTTCGAGGGGCGGGAGGGGATCATGAGTGGAACTCCGCGACGGATGGTCGATTCATTCGTGCAGGCTTTTGTACAGAGGTAAAAAAGATGGTTGGGATGGCGATAGTCAAAAGGATCCTGCTCCTCTACTCGTGGGTTGTCGTTGGTATCCTGCTCGCTTTTCTGTGGCGCATTGCGTATTTTTACAAAAAGGCTTCTGGTCAGTCCGTGCGCCATTACGCCCTTCTGCTTCCGGCGCTGTTGTTGGCGGCTGGCGCGCTCTGGTACCTGTTGTGTGGGATAGACTTTATTGGATTGCCCATCGGCGATCTTTTATTGTTCAGCGGCGGCGTCTTGCTCTGCCTGTTTGGGTTTCGTCTACAGGAGTTGATGATGGGGAGACGATGATGATTGTCATCACGACGCCTTTAGCGCCTATGGGCTTGCTGGCTGTTGCTTACCTGGGTTTCCTCTTTGCCGCCCTTAGCAAGCGATTGAGCACGGTGACCAAAATGGCGGATCATCATCGCTGGTTCAAGGTCGCCAGCGGTTTGGTCGCAGTGGCGGCGATGAGTCAGGTGATACGGGGCACTGCTGCTCTGACTCCTCAGCTTGCGTTGCCTGTTTTGCTGGAACCGTGGTTTGCATTGGTGAGTTTTCACATCCCTCTGGCTATGGGAGTCACTCTTGATCTTGCGCTCGTGTGGTATTATTGGAAATGGATCCTGGTGGAAAGGATCGATTGAGAATCGGTTTTTAACAACTCGAAGATCATGCGCGATGGACAAAAGTTGAAAGTGCGAGACGATCTCCATGCACTGCCAAAGGTGGATCTGCATCGCCACCTGGAAGGCTCTCTGCGGCTCGAGACCCTGGCAGAGATCGCCCTGGAGCATGGTATTGACCTGCCCAGCTACGATATCGAGTACTTGCGTCCCTTTGCGACGGTGACGACGGATGCAGAGCCGGATTTCCACCTTTTTCTCGAAAAGTTTGCCTTCCTGCGGCGTTTCTATCCCACCCAGGGGGCGGTAGAACGGATCGCGTATGAAGCGGTGGCTGACGCAGCCGCCGATAACATCAAGTACCTGGAGTTGCGTTTCAACCCTGTGGCGCTGGCCCGAGAGCAGGGAGCCTCCCTCGATCAGGTGGTCACCTGGGTGTGCAATACGGTGGCCCAGGCCCAACGGGATTGTGAGATACAGACCGGCTTGATTTTGCAGATTGATCGACGAGGGAGCGTAGATACAGCAGCGCAGATCGCCGATATTGCGCTGGCCCATCGAGCGGATGGCGTCGTCGGCCTGGACCTGGCCGGCTACGAAGTGGACTATCCATCCCGTCGCTTTGCCAATGTTTTTCAGCAAGCGAGACGAGAAGGGTTAGGCATCACAGTGCACGCTGGAGAGGAAGGGGGACCTGAGAACGTCCGGGAGGCGATCGAACAGTTGGGGGCGCAGCGCATCGGGCACGGTGTGCGCGCGATTGAGAATTCCCAGGTCCTGGAATTGGTCTACGAACAAGGAGTGACGTTGGAAGTCTGCCCGACCAGCAATATGCAGACGGGCGTCGTCGATCGGTTTGGATATCATCCCTTGTTCGATCTCTTGGCCCTCAATTTGCGCGTGACGCTCAACACCGACGACCCCTGTGTTAGCGATACGACCTTGACCGACGAATATCGGGTCGCTATGCTGGCGATGGGGATCACGTTGAAGCAACTGAAACGCATGATCCTAATGGGGATAGAGGGAGCATTCCTGCCGCCGGAGGAGCGGGAGCGGTTGGCGGATTGGTTCCGCGAGGAGTTGGGATTGACGACCAATGAACAACAGAACCACAAGGGGGATTGATGGGAGCACTCTTTCGTGACCAGGTAGCTGCTTTGATCGCCGCGGGTATGCAGGCCGCACAGGAGGGGGGCGCGCTGCCTGCGTTCGAGATACCAGAGATCGTCGTGGAACGCCCGCGTCAAACTGAGCACGGCGATTACGCCTCGCCGGTCTGCTTCCAACTGGCGCGAGTGGCGCGGATGGCTCCCCGAGAGATCGCCGCCCGCGTGGTCGAACGTATGCCATCGGCTTTGTTCGTGGGCCAGGCCGGGGTGGCCGGACCGGGATACATCAATCTCATGTTGGATACGTCCTGGCTGACCGCTCAGGTCGAGATGATCCTGGATGCTGGAGCGCACTGGAGCGACGTGGATATTGGTCGCGGACGTCGGGTACAGGTCGAATTCGTCAGCGCCAATCCCACCGGCCCGATCCACGTCGGGGCCACCCGCAACGCCGTCATCGGCGACGCGCTGGCAAACGTCCTGACAGCGGCGGGTTTTGAAGTCGAACGAGAGTACTATGTAAACGACGCCGGTTCCCAGATACGTAACTTTGGCGAGAGCCTGTATGTCCGTTACGCCCAGGCTCTTGGCAGGGACGAGCCATTCCCCGAAAGCGGTTACCGTGGGGATTACATCGTGGAGCTGGGGCGGTGGATGGCCCAGCAATATGGCGAGCGGTACCTCGATGCGCCGCGCCAGGAAGCGGTCCGTGCCCTGGGAGAAGAGGGGATCGAACGGATGATCGAGGCGATGCGTCGCGACCTGGCGGCGCTGGGCGTGACGTTCGATACCTGGTTCCACGAGCGGAGCCTGTACGAATCTGGGTTGTTTGAGCAGTGTCTCCAAAAGCTGCGGGACGGAGGCTACATCACCGAGCGCGAAGATGCGGTTTGGTTTACCTCGCCCGAGTTGGCGGACGATGCGGTCGTCATCCGTTCCCCCCAGGTGATATCGAACCCAGATGAGCGCCCGACTTATTTTGCCTCTGACATTGCTTACGTGTGGAACAAGCTGGTCGAGCGCGGTTTTGATCGGGCGATCTATGTGTGGGGGGCAGATCATCACGGCGACGTGCCGCGAGTGAAGGCGGCGGCTGCTGCTTTGGGACTTGACCCCGATCGAGTGGAGATCATTCTTTACCAACTGGTCAACCTGAAGCGGGGCGGCGAGGATGCGCGTATGTCGAAACGCGCGGGCGAATTTGTCACGTTGCGCGAGTTGCTTGGAGAGGTCGGCTCGGATCCCATCCGCTTTATGCTCCTCACGTGCACGGTCGACGCGACGATGGATTTCGATCTCGACCTGGCGGTCGAGCAATCGGACAAGAATCCCGTTTTTTACGTACAGTATGCGCACGCCCGCATCTCCAGCATCCTGCGCCACGCCGTCGAACTGGGATGGGACACAGAGCGACCGGGCGACGTTTCTCTGCTGGCCCACGAGAGCGAACTGCGGCTGATCCGCAAGCTTCTGGAACTGCCGGAGGTCGTGGCATTGGCGGCAGAACAACTGGCCCCTCATCATCTTACGTTTTATGCGCAGGGCTTGGCCTCGATCTTTCACGCTTTTTACCGGGACTGTCGCGTCGTCGCGCCGGAGGAGCCAGAGCGGACACAGGCGCGCTTGATGTTGGTACGGGCAGCCCGGCTGACCCTGGCGCGGACGTTGGGATTACTTGGAGTGACCGCGCCGGGCCAGATGTGAGTTGTGGGCTGGAAATAGTTACAAATCGAGAGGAGTCACCATGAACTCTGTTCACCCAGAAGGACGAAAATGTAGGGCGGTTTTGCTAACCGCCATAGGGTCGGATAACAAATCCGACCTACAGAGTTATTTTCAGGGGAGATAACATCTGATGGGACTGAAACCGGATCGTTGGATTCGCAAGATGTCACTGGAGCAACGAATGATCGAGCCGTTCGTGGACGGGCAGGTGCGCGATGGCGTCATTTCCTACGGACTCTCATCTTATGGCTACGACATCCGCGTGGCCGACGAGTTCAAGATCTTTCAGCCCGAGATCACGGCGTCCAAGCTCTCGGACGTGCAGTGCGCCTACGTCGCGGGCATGCTCGATTCCCAGGGGCAGATCGATTATGAAATCTCGGGGGCGGAAGGACGGCCGGGACTGGCGCTCATCTTTGGCGGCGACGCGCGACTGTTGGAAGGGTTGCAGGCCCTGATCGGCACGGGATGGCTGCGCGAGTCGAACGGAGCGCCGAGTGAATTGATCGTGAGCAAGGCCGCCGACGTGCAGTACATCCTGGCGCAGGTGTTGCCGTACCTGACGTGCCGCCGCGAGGCGGCCTCGCGCGCGTTGGCCGAATTGAAATCAAACAAGTCGATTGTCGTGGACCCCAAGCAGTTTGACGCCAATTCCTTCGTTGATTTCAGGGGCGACGTGTGCATCATCCCGCCCAATTCGTTCGCGTTGAGCCGCACGGTGGAGTACTTTCGCATCCCGCGCAGCGTGCTGACGGTCTGCGTGGGAAAAAGCTCCTACGCTCGTTGCGGCATCATCGTCAACGTCACCCCATTTGAGCCGGAATGGGAGGGCTACGTCACATTGGAGATCAGCAACACCACGCCCCTGCCAGCCAAGATTTATGCCGGGGAAGGGATCGCCCAGGTCATCTTTTTTGAGGGGGACGAAGAGTGCGAGACATCGTATGCCGACAAGAAGGGCAAGTACCAGCGTCAGCAATCCATCGTCCTGCCCCGGTTGTGATGTTGACGGGTTGAGAATTTCCGATTATAATTAGCCTGTGGGCGGTTAGCTCAGTTGGTCAGAGCGCCTGGTTTACACCCAGGAGGTCACAGGTTCGAGTCCTGTATCGCCCACCATAATCAGCTAGCGAAGGAGATACCGGGTGCGATGAACGTCCGTAGGTGGTTGGCGGAGCGGGCGGAGCGCCGCGCTTTTTTGATGGAGGAGGCGGAGCGTATCGCGGCTCAATTGCGGGAGCGAGGGGCGCTGAAAGTGATCTTGTTCGGCTCCACCGCCAGCGGAGAGGCGAATGTCCATAGCGACCTGGATTTCATCGTCGTGATGCCGGGTGAGCGGGGCTTTGCTTACTGGTCCCGCCGCCTGTACACTGAAATTGACCGGCGAATAGCGGTAGACTTTTTACCCTATAGTGAGCAAGAGTTCGCTGAGGTTCAGCAACATAGCCGTCTGGTGCAGCATGCCTTGCGTACGGGGAAGGTCCTCTATGAGAAGCCCGGCTGACGAAGCCACTCGTTGGTTGATTCACGCTCAGGATGAATACCAGGATGCTGAGGAGTTGAGAAAGCGGGAGCGATTCTACCTGGCTCTGTTTCACTTCCAGCAGGCGGCCGAGAAGGCGCTGAAAGCTTTCCTCTATGCTCATATCGACGACCGCCGGGTCTTTTTCACCCATTCTGTCCTGGAACTGATCCAGGCTGTTGTTGATCTTGATCCGGATTTGGCCGATCTGGAAAAAGCCGGCCGACTGGATCAGTACTACATCCCTACTCGTTATCCGAACGGCCTTCCTGGAGGAGTGCCGTCGCGTTTTTACAACGATCCCAAAGAGGCTGCCGAGGCATCGAGCTTGGCGCATCAGGTCTTGCAAGCTGTGGCTCGGCGATTGGAAAAATAGGCGTAATCTCAACTTACAAAAAGGAGTGATAGTGATGAAACTAGATCCTGAAGCACGCTATGCTGAAAGCCACGAGTGGACGCGAAAAGACGGGGACGAATTCGTCTGCGGCATCACCGACCATGCCCAGGAATCCCTTTCTGATATTGTCTACGTCGAGTTGCCAGAGGTGGGCGATATCCTTGAGGCGGAAGAAGCCTTTGGCGTCGTCGAGTCGGTCAAGGCGGCCTCTGACCTGTACATGCCGATGGGGGGAGAGATCGTCGCCGTCAACGAGGACTTGGAAGACGCGCCGGAAATGGTCAACCAGGATCCTTTTGGCGGCGGCTGGATGATCCGCTT
This sequence comes from Anaerolineae bacterium, assembly GCA_034437455.1. GTDB lineage: Bacteria > Chloroflexota > Anaerolineae > B4-G1 > B4-G1 > DAOTUB01. The sequence continues at coordinate 51,156 of DAOTUB010000042.1, forward strand.
CGAGCCGTCTGATCCCGACGAGTTCGACAGCTTGATGGACGCCGACGAATACGAGGCTTTTGTGGCCGAGGAGGAGGCATAATTCGTGAAGCGTGAGCCGTAATTGTGCGTGGTTACGCCCGACCGCTGTGGTCGCGACCGCTGTGGTCGGCTTACGTTTTGCGAGGTGATCTATGCCATATATTCCTCATAGCGACGCCGATCGCCAGGCGATGCTTGGCGCGGTCGGCGTTCCGTCCATCGAAGCATTGTTCGACGATGTGCCTTCGTCTGTACGCTTCCCTGAGCTGAACTTGCCCCCCGCTCTTTCAGAGATAGAGGCGCGCTGGGAGCTGGAATCGCTGGCGGGGGCCAACTTTACCGCCTCCGACGGGCCGTGCTTTCTGGGCGCGGGAGCCGGCTTCCACTTTGTCCCCGCTGTGGTGGACGCCGTGATCAGCCGGGGGGAGTTCTACTCCGCCTACACTCCCTACCAGCCAGAGATTAGCCAGGGGACGCTCCAGGCCATCTTTGAATACCAGACCATGATCTGCGCCCTCACCGGTATGGAGGTGTCCAACGCCTCCCACTATGACGGCGCCACAGCCACGGCCGAGGCGGTCATCACGGCCATCAACGTCCATCGCCTGAAGCGACGCAAGGTGATCCTCTCCCCCTTTGTCCATCCCGAGTACCGGGCGGTGGTGCGCACGTATACCCAGGGTATGGATCTGACTATCGTGGGCGACGAGGGCGATGGATCGGAATTGACCGACCTGCTCGACAAAGACACGGCTTGTCTCATCGTCCAGTATCCCGATTTCTTGGGCCGGTTTGAGGATCTGAGCGATCTGGCCGAGGCCGTGCACGCCGTCGGGGCGCTGTTGATCGTCGCGGCTGACCCCATCGCGCTGGGGTTGCTCAAACCGCCGGGCGAGTTTGGGGCATCGTCCCGTAGGGGCCAACGCTCCTATGGGGCGGACATCGTGGTGGGCGAGGGGCAGGGGATGGGCGCCGGGCTAAATTTCGGCGGGCCTTACCTGGGCTTTTTCGCCACGCGGAACAAGTATGTCCGCAAGATGGCAGGTCGGCTGGCGGGCCAGACGGTGGATGCAGAGGGGGAGCGGGGCTTTGTCCTCACCCTCTCCACCCGCGAGCAGCACATCCGCCGCGAAAAAGCCACCTCCAACATCTGCACCAATCAGGGGCTTGTGGTGCTGGCGGCGGCGGTCTATATGGCCGCGCTGGGCAAGTGCGGGATGCGTCAGGTGGCGGAGCTGTGCTACCATAAGGCGCACTACGCCGCTGACCAGATCGACGCGCTGGCGGGCTATACCGTCCTGCGGGACAAAGCCTTCTTCAAAGAGTTTGTGGTCCATTGTCCCCAACCGGTGGCCGAGATCAACGACATCTTGCTCAACGAGTGGGGCATCATCGGCGGCTACGACCTGGGGCGCGACTATCCTCATTTGAAAGACCACATGCTCCTGTGCGTGACGGAGATGAATCCGCGGGAGGAGATCGACATGTTTATCCAGGTGCTGGAGGAGGTGGTATCGTGACCAGGTCATTGATCTTTGAAATCTCGAGTCCGGGTCGCTGTGCGGCCTCGCTGCCGGATCTGGATGTGCCGATTGCCGATCTCCCCGCTGGCATGGTGCGGGACGATCTGCCGCTGCCCGAGGTGAGCGAGCCAGATCTGATCCGCCACTACACTCATCTTTCTCAATTGAACTATGGCGTGGACATTGGATTTTATCCGCTCGGCTCCTGTACGATGAAGTACAATCCCAAGATCAACGAGCAGGTGGCTCGACTGCCGGGCTTTGCCCATCTTCATCCTTACCAGGATGAGGCGACCGTGCAGGGGGCGCTCTTTTTGATGCACTCGTTGCAAGAGTTCCTCAAAGAGATCGGCGGGTTCGCTGGCGTCAGCCTGCAACCGGCGGCGGGAGCGCACGGCGAACTGACCGGCGTGCTGATGATGCGCGCCTATCACCTGGATCGGGGCGACGTCGAGCGGAACGTGATCCTGGTTCCGGATTCGGCCCACGGCACCAACCCGGCCACTACCTCGATGAGCGGCCTGCGCGTGATCGAGGTTCCCTCGGACGAGCGGGGCAACGTGGATCTGGCGGCGCTCAAGGCGGCCTGCGAGGAGCACGGCGAGCGTCTCGTCGGCATGATGCTGACCAATCCCAACACGCTGGGGCTTTTTGAGGAGAACGTGGAAGAGATCTCCGCCCTGGTGCACGAGCACGGGGGATTGATGTACGGCGACGGGGCGAATATGAACGCGCTGCTGGGCATCGTCCGTCCCGGCGACCTGGGCTTTGACGTGCTCCATTACAACCTGCACAAGACCTTTAGCACGCCTCACGGCGGCGGCGGCCCTGGCGCTGGCCCGGTCGGTGCAGCCCCTTCTCTGGTTGACTTTTTGCCTGGCCCGATCGTGACCGTGGATGCCGATCTGGCCGAGGCGGAACAGGACATCCCGTTTTTCACCCTGTGCGCTCCGCCCAAATCTATCGGTCGAGTGAAATCGTTTTACGGCCACTTTGGCGTGATGGTCAAGGCCTACACCTACATCCGCATGCTGGGGCCTGATGGTCTGCGGAGGGTGGCAGAGTACGCAGTGCTCAACGCCAATTATCTGAAGGAGCGGCTCAAGGAGGCTTATCCACTGCCCTACGACCGCGTCTGTATGCACGAGTTTGTACTTGCCGGTCCGCCCAAAGATGTGCAGGAAGCCGGCGTGCACACGATGGACGTAGCCAAGCGGCTGATCGATTTCGGCTTCCATCCGCCCACGGTCTATTTCCCCTTGATCGTCCCCGAGGCGCTGATGATCGAGCCGACAGAGACGGAGAACAAGGAGACGCTGAATGCATTCACGGAGGCGCTGTTGCGCATTCTCGAGGAGGCCCGCGCCGATCCGGATTTGCTCCACGACGCGCCTCACAACGCCCCGACGCGGCGATTGGACGAGGTGCTCGCGGCGCGGAACTTGATCCTGCGCTGGGAGCCGGAGTAAGTAAGCCGGTACGATCTCGTTGACGTAATAGCTCGAAAAGCCTGCCCCCCTTCATCCCCCCCAATGGGGGGGAAAAGAGGGGGGGACAGGCTTTTGCTTGAGCAAGAAGGGGAGCGGCTGTGAACTTATTGCAAGCTTTTTTTCTCGGTATCCTGCAGGGTGCGACCGAATTTCTACCCGTCAGTAGCTCCGGCCATTTGGTGCTCGTCCCCTGGCTTTTGGATTGGGAATCGCCTGGCCTGGCCTTTGACGTTGTCGTTCATTGGGGCACGGCGCTGGCTATCATCGTCTACTTTTGGCGTGATTGGCTTGCGCTGATTCAGGCAGCCGTCCGCTCCCTGTACCGGCGCTCGCTGGCCGATCCGGACGCCCGGTTGTTCTGGTTCCTGGTGCTGGGCACGATACCCGCCGTGCCGGTGGGCTGGAAGCTGGAGGATTTCTTCGAGATGCTTTTCGCCCGTCCCGTGGCGGCGGCCAGTTTCCTGCTGGTCACGGCGGCGTTCCTGGCCGCCAGCGAGCGGGTGGGGCGGCGCGTGCGCGAGCTGGACGAACTGACCTGGCTCGATGCGTTGATCGTGGGGCTGGCTCAGGCGCTGGCCATTTTTCCCGGCGTCTCTCGCTCTGGCGCGACCATCGCTGCCGGGCTGGCGCGGGGATTGCGACGGGAATCCGCCGCCCGCTTCAGCTTTCTCCTTGCGACCCCCATCATCCTGGGCGCGGGATTGCTCGAGTTGCTCGATCTGGCGCAGGTGGGGGAGCTGACAGCACAAGCCCCGGCGCTCGCCGTCGGTTTTTTGTCGGCTGGCGTCGTCGGCTTTGGCTGCATCCACTTTTTGCTGCGTTATTTACAGCATCGCCGTCTCTATCCCTTTGCCGTTTACTGCGCGGTCGCGGGGGTTGCTTTTCTGCTCGTGGCGCTGGTGCGAGGTGCGTAGACGAGGGGTTGTCAAGGCGATGATTCTCGCGTTTCCCAGGCAGCCATAATCTCCCGATGGGCCTTGACGTTCTCCAGGAACTTGTGCCACAGATCCCTGTCGCTGATGTTGTTTGCCTGCTCCAGCAAGGCCGTGTGTGCCGTGGACAGGATGGCGCGGGCGCGCTTGGTATGCGCCGTCGCGCTCAGCACGTGATAGCAGGTCAGGTAAACCTGGAGCGGATACTCGATACCTTCTGTTCCATTCGCCTCGATCCAGGCCAGAATCTCTTCGACCTGCTCAAACGCCTGCTCCAAATCGTTCTGAGCCAGACGTACACGAGCCAGGCCGGCCAGATCATCGATGGCCAGGCCGTGTTGACCTAACTCGCGGCGCCGGCGCATGGCCTCGTCGTAGGCTTTGGCGGCGGCCTCCAGTTTGCCCAGGCTCGCCAGCGCGTGTCCCAGGTAGGTCAGGCTGTAGCCCTGGCCGCGCTGGTCGCCGATCTCTCGCTGGATGGCCAGGGCCTGCTCGCAGTGTTTTTTGGCGGCTTGATTGTCCTCCAGGCCATGGTAGACCAGGCCAAGATTTACTAGGCTGTTGGCTTCTCCCCAATGGTCGCTGATGGCGAGGCGGATGTCTAGTGCTTGCTGATGATAGTCTCGTGCTACTTCATAGTCACCCAGGTCACAGCTGACGATGCCGAGATTGTTTAGTATCAGTGTTATCCCCCGCCGATCGCCGATAGTACGGTAGATGGTTAATGCTTGTTCGTAATATTCCCGTGCTATCAGGTGATCGCCCAGTTGATCATAGAGTACCCCTAGCATATTCAGGCTGTCAGCCTCTCCTTGGCGGTAACTCTCGGCACGGTAGATCTCGAGCGTCTGTTGGTAGTGTTCCTGTGCCGCCGGGTAGTCGCCTTGGTAGAGGTAGATATCAGCAAGGTTATCTAGGCTTTGTGCTTCACCGTGGCGATTGTGGGCGGACCGCGCCATGTTCAGGGCGTGCTCCAGTGGCGTGCGCGCTGCATCATATTGCCCTTGTCGCCAGAGAACCTTGCCCCAAGCAATGTAGCCTTCGGTCTCGCTCGTTGACTCTTGGGCTTGTGCTGCCTGCTCAATGCCTCTCTGAACAGCCGCCAGTGCCGCCGGATAATCGCTGATCACTTCGGCATAGTTGGCCTGTCGCAGGGCGACTTTTGCCTTTCGCCGATTGTCTTTTATTTCCTCGACCAGAGTAGCCAACATCGTCAAGTCCTGTGCCTGCGCTTCCCGCTCTCCCCGCAGATCGTTTACCGCCTCCCGTGCCAGCAGCAGGTCGTAGCGCGTTACCAAGTCGGTCTCCGGTGTGAGTTCCAGAGCGCGGTTGAAATAGCCCACTGCTTCCACGTTTGCATATTGCGCCGCTGCCCACTTACCCGCCAGCCCGGCGTAATACCGCTCGCGTTCCTGATCTTTGGCTTGATGCCAGTGATAAACGAGCAGTGGATAATAGGGCGTTAACGGCGACTCGGCTTCTTCTTCGGCAAGTGAGCTATCGCCAAAGGTTCGCTCGTACCATTCGGCCACCGTGCGGTGTAGTTGTCGTCGTTGGGCAAAGAGCAACGTTTCGTAGGCCACTTCTCGGATGATGATGTGTTTGAAAATGTAGGTCAGCTCCGGCTCTGGGGCCTCCAGTGGCGTCAGTTCCAGCTCGATCAAATCGTCGAGGTGGCCTTTCAGCAAGCGGTGGCTGATCTCCATGTGCTCGCCCAGCGTATCGCGGAGAGGCGTGTAGGCAAAGGTGCGCCCGATGACGGCCGCGACTTTGAGTGTCAACTGTTCTTCTGGCGGCAGCCGATCAATGCGCGAGAGCACAATGCCCTGGATGGTGTCTGGCAATTTCTGGACAGCCTGGCCCAGATCGCCGCTGACGATGCAGCGTCCCCCCCTTTCTTCCTCCCCAATGGGGGGTATAAGGGTGATGAGGTCGTTATCGCGCAGGGCGTACACCAACTCTTCGGCGAAGAAGGGGTTGCCCCCGGCTCGTGTTCGCACCAACTCGGCGATCTGTTCTGGCAATTCGTCGCTGGTCAGACCCAGCTTGGTTGCTGCCAGCATCAGCGTTTCCTCTGGCGACATGGAGTCGAGCAGCAATCGCTCGACCCTGTCCATACCGGCCAGCGTTTGCAGTTCGACGCGCGTGACCTCGCCCTCCAGAGGGCGCATGACGACGACCAGCAGCAGCGGTGTGTGGGCGACGGTCAGCGCGCGCGCCGCTTGCAGCGTCAGATCCCACGACATCGTGTCGAGCCATTGGGCGTCTTCCAGAACGAGCACCAATGGCCGTTCGACCGCCCAGGCGCGCAGCAACTCCAGTAGCAGCGAGACCAGGCTTTCGTGCCGCAGTTGGGTGTCCAGCGAGGCGGTCAATTTGTTTTCAGGAAAACCCAGGTTCAACACGTCGTCCAAAAGGGGCAATCGCTCCGCCAGATCGGGGGCCACATCGTGGACGTGCGCCCGGACCCGGCGCCGTCGTTCCGCCGGGTCGTCGGTGTCGTCCAGATCGAAGTAGGAGTTAAAGATGTCTCGCCAGGCGCGGTAGGGCGTTTGCTGCTCGATGCTGCGCCCCGCGCCCAGCAGGCCCGCGATGCCGCGCTCGCGCATCTGTCGAACCAGCTCTTCCACCAGCCGGGACTTGCCGATGCCCGCTTCCCCTTCGACGAACAGGATGCGATCCCGCCCGGTCTGTAGCTCATCCAGGCAAGCCGCGAACCGGGCTACCTCGGCCCGGCGTCCTACCAATGCGCCGCTGGCCTTCTCCTTGACTCTGCCGGCCTCGCCCGTGGGGCGGTAGAGACGAATGAGGCCCGCCTTGCCCTTGACGCGAATAGATGGCAGGAGGTCGAAGGCCAATCGGTGGCGTGTGAGCCGGTAGGTTTCATAGTCGCAGCGTATCTGGCCTGCCCCCGCCACGCCCATCAAACGGGCCGCAAGATTGACCATGTCGCCCATCACGGTGTATTCGCGGCGGGTCTCGCTGCCGACAGGGCCGGCGAACACGCGGCCGGTGGTCACGCCGATGGCCAGTTCAAGCCCCTGTGTCTCGGCCATGGCCTGCAAGTCCAGGGCGCAGCGCAGGGCGCGCTCCGGGTCATCCTCGTGGGCGTGAGGAGGTGCGCCGAACAGGGCGAGCGCAATCGTTCCTTTGTCGTCCACGGCCAGCTTGTTGATGCTGCCTTCGTAGCGTTGGATGATCTCCTGGGTGGCGCGCAAGAAAGCATCCAGACTTTCGACGGCATTGGCCTGAGTGTAATCCATGCCAGCGACGCCGATGAAAAGTACGCTCATCGGTCGCAGTACGGCCAGCCATTCCTGGAGTTCTTCTCCCATCCAGGCGATGACCACATCGGGAACATAGACTCGCAGGGCCGCCTCGACCGCTGCCGGATTCTGAACGCGCTCCCAGTCTGGTTGGGGCAGGGGGCGCGGTGCGACGGCGTGGGGAGCGATGATGACCTCGGCTTCTGGGCTGAGGACGATCTCGCCTCGCCCGGCCTGATGTTCAGCCTGGGCCACCTGGCGCAGTGGGTCGCCCGCGATGATGTACTCCCAACGGTCGCGAACGCCGCCCACGCGGGCTGTCAGGATCTCTCCTGCGCCGATGCCGATCTTCATCCCCAGGGCCACAGGGCCGACGCTCGTCTCCAGCGTGGTAAACTCGCTCATCGCTGCCTGCATCGCCTCGGCGGCCTGCTTGGCCCGGCGCGTGGCTATGCTCAACTCCTCCTCCACGGCTGGAAAGACGACCGTCACCGCATCGCCGCTGAATTTGACGACCTCGCCCCCCTGGGCTTCGATGAGATCGATCATACGGCTGAAGTAACCGTTCAACAGGCGCGTCAGTTCCTCCGGTCCCTCTGCACCCTTTTGCGCCAGCGCCTCGGTCAACGGAGTAAATCCAGACACATCGGCAAAGAGGACGGCGGCGGGGAAGCGTTCAGCCGTAGCCTCAGTCGGGGGTGATGGAGCCACTGCGCGCAACGTAGCGCGGACGACACCGGGCGGAACATAAGCCGCCAGGGTTCGCAGCAAGCTGGTCATAGCCATATCTCCTAGATTTTCAGGTGCAACGCACTGGTCCAGTGCGTTGCACCTTGCGATGTTGATGCTATACTAGCACAGACCAGGAGAAAGTGTGGTTACGGGTGCGTTTCAATTTCGTTTCAATATCGTAGACAGTTTTGCCTCGACGGCAGCTGCGGGACGAGATGTTTGTGGCATTTATTGGCCGATAGCAGCAGGAGTCCACATCAGGGTAGTTTCCTGGTTCCCTTCACATTCCAGTACATCACTGATAGTTCGCCCGTTTTTGGAATGAAAGAGCAGGCGCTCGGACGGCGTCGTTTGCGCCTCGCGAGCCGTCGCTGTGCTGTAAGTGATACTTATGTAGGGGTGAAGGCTGGTGTCAGACTCGTTGATAGTGGCGAATCCCAATCGTGCGCTGTCATTTCCTGAGCTTTCGGGGCCTCGAATCATCAACCCATAGTTGGGCAAACTGCCATTCACCCATCCGCGCACCAGGTTTGTCACGTCGAGTGTGTACCGCCCCCAGGTTTGGCTGAGGATCGAGACTGAACCATACGCTTCGGCAATGGTAGGCTGATTGTTCCATGTGACCGATGAAAAGGACCAGGCGTTCCCGGTGCGGTACGCGGTCACCGTGTGGATTCGTTCACCGATGTCGCAAGAGTTGACCAGGTAGAGTGAAAGCGTCGCCTGAGCGATGGACGCTCCGGACGGGATGTCAGACAGATCGAACTGGATCAGGCTACGGCTGATCTGACCATTATCGCAATGGTCGTATCCCGCCCACATATCTGTTGTTTGACCAAAGTTGGTGGAGGGGGCGCCCTGCAAAACTGTGGCGTCCGCGTCTGGGTAAAGTATGTTGGGTGCGACGACAACCGATTGGGCGTTGCTCCAACCACTGCTTCCGTACTTGTTAGAAGCATTGACTCGGTAGTAATAGGTTCCGTTGGCCTTGCCGGCCATGGCGGTGGAGGTGTCAGCTCCGGAGTAGACCGGTGTCGCCCCAGTGAAAGTGGGATTGTCGGCCTCTTGCAGTGTATAACTGGTGGCACCGCTCGATGCGCTCCAACTGACGGTATAGTCGCCATTTTTGTCGGGGTTGTTGATCGTGTACAAGGTCGGAATATCAGGCAGTGGGGGATAGTTCCTCATCACCAACGGCAGGTAGACGCGCAAAACGGCCCCCAGTTTGGGCTGTAAGAAGCGACCGGCATGCATACCCTTGCGATCACCACCGCCGAGGCCGTTGCCAGCACCATTCCCGCTTGAGGTGACGGCCCATTCCAGGAACTCGTCCCAGCGCCCGTTGATGCCGCTCTCGTCGGCGCTCATCTTGAAAAGCCGCTCCGCGATATAGTCGCTGAACGCGCCAGAGGCGTTGGAGGCAGGATAATAGATCGAGAGACCGTGTACATTGCTGTGATCCCAGTAGAAGCTGTCCACGTTGCCGCTGGAATGCTGTTCGGCCTGGACGGCGTTCTGAACGGCGTTCTTGACATGGGTTGCCGCGGTCGCCACCCCCGATAGGCCGGCCGTCTCGTCGGCCAGGTCCCACAGATCGATGTAATCGGCGTAGGCGGGATTTGTGGCGTCGTTGTCGGCGGCGAATGCCTGCGAGTTGTTCCGCGCGTTGGTGACGCCAGTTTGATCGCCCGTCGCCACCAGCGCATTGCCCAGATTGGTGACGGCCTGTTTTACGTTCGCCATCTGGCCGGTATTGATGAGCGAGATGGTGTGCGGGTAACCCTCGTTGTCGGCCTCGGTGTGGTAACGATTGACGATGCGCGTCCCCACGGTGAGAGGGGTATCCGTGCTCGACAGATCGCTGAAATAGTTGGGATAGGTGTTCAGCCCCCAACTGATCTGCTCAAAGAAGACCACATAGTTCACCCATTCGCGGACGTCGTAGGCGTTTTCCGCCATGCCCATGAGACAGGCCTCGTAGTCGAAAATGTCGATCTTGCGCGCGCCGTTGTTCGTCGCGTTTTTCAGCGCCGAGTACAGCTCCGGCGGGGTGATGCTGTCGTTGTCGTTGGTCTTGTCCCAACTGATGCCATATACGCCGTGGCCGTGGTCGTCTACAGCCAGGTAATAGTTTTCTGCCGGATAGGTGTCCATCGACCACTTGGCAAAGGCCGCCAGTGTGGCCGGATCGCCCATGTTCTGCTCGCTCATCGGCCAGTAATTGACGCCCTTGGTGTAATTGCCGTCTGGCTGCAACACAGCGCGATGGGTGTCGCCGCTGTTGGGTCCATCGTACAGCACGGTGACGGTCATAAAGCCGGTTTTGCCATTGAGCACCGTCTCCATATCCGATTGGTAGCCTTGCAAAATGGACGCAAAGCTGCTGTCTTCGGCGTTGAGATAGAGCATCAGCGTCCAGGTATTGGCATCTCCTGCGGGCGTGTCGGGAGCGGGCGGTGGCCCGGTGCCCGCGTCGGCGCAGCTTATCTTCAGGTTGTAGAAAGATTCGGGGCCGCCATACTCGTCGTAGGAGGCGACAGCGATGTAAAAGGTGGCGTTGGGAGTGGAGTTGGTGTACGTGATGTACGAATCGTAGCTGGCGCCGTCGTCGTCGTTCCAGGCTAGAGGAGTGGTTGAGCCACTGTCATCGAAAAGGTAAACCACCGAATCCAGAGCCGAGGGAGGTGATAGCGATTGGGCATCAAGGTCCACGTCGAGACGGCCCGTGGCCACGTTCTCCAGCCTGAACCAGTCCCTGTCGCCGTAGCCGACGAGAGCGTCGCCGATCGTGCCGCTGACTACCTCGCTGCAGCTTATGGCTGTCGCCTCTCCTGGAACATCGTTCGGTTCGTTGCCGTCGATGTATTCCCCCGCCTCGCCGCCTGTGGCGTAGAGCCGGATATAGTCGAGCCAGGCGGCGGTGCCTGTCCCTTGATCTCCCCGGTTGTACAGCTCGAAAATCAGCCATATGCCCTCGCCTTCGAGAGCCTGTTGCACCTCGGCGTCGGTAAAGGTGTACAGGACCTCCTGCCAGTAGCCGGTCGTGTTCGTGGCGTCCAGGCAGCCCAGGTCTACGATCAATGTGTCGAGGGTGGCATTCGCCAGGCTGGCGCAGAACCAGTCGTTGCGCCGGGTGGTTTCGTTGGTGGTCACGCCGAACCAGAAATCGAACTGGATGTCGGTGGTGCCCGTGGGAATCGCAACGGGCTGGACGAGAAAGTCGTTCAATTCGCCGTCGGCGTACATAAAGGCCGAATGCTTCCCGTGGACGGCGGTGCGGTCGGTGATGTACGAGCCTGTAGGAGCCATAACCCGGCCGGATTCTTGGGTGGGATTGGGAAGGGCAAGATCGGCAACGCTGACCGCCGACTGAACGGATTGAGTGATGGGAAACCAGGCGAATCCACCCTCTTCAAAGCTGCCGTCCTCGACGAGATTGCCAGCGTCGTCCATCCCCGGCACTTCGTACGTCCAGACGCTGATCTCGTCCACCCAGGCGCCTTCGTACTCTGTGCTGTTGCTTTCGTCGCTGGAGAAAATCCAGGCCAGCCACACTTCTGAGTAACCGGCGTAGGCCGAGAGCCAGAGCGGTTGATCGGTCCAGCCATCCGAGTAGCCCGACCAGTAATTCACGTCGTAGGTCAGGTTGTCCACCGATGCGCCAAAGTAGAGCCAGTCGTAGTAAATCTCGGTATCCAACCAGAGGCCAAAGTCCACAAAGACGTCGGCGGCGTTGCTAAAGTCAAAGGGGCCGCAGATCATCCAACTGTCCAGGTTGTCGGAGTAATGTGGTGTGACCGCTGGATCCCAGCCGTCGCTGCCTCCTCTGGCCGGCCATGCCGCTCCGCTGCCATACCAGGCATATTTGTCGTCTATGCCCCACTGGATATCCAATCCGTCGGGACCATAATCCTCAAGCGTCCAGCATCCAGTTGGAAATGTACCTTCAAAGTCTTCGTACACCTGATTGGTCCAGCCTTGAGCTTGCAGCAGGTTCGCTTGCTCGAAAGGTTGAGCGTTTTGCCGGGCGCCTACGAACTCTCTGGCTGCGCCTTCTCTTTGTACGTCCATCTTGCCGGCGCTTGGAGGCCTCGCTTCAGCAGGCGGCTGGGGAATATCCCCCAGATGGACCCGTACCTGGGGGTCGAATTCCACGCCGTCGATACCGCTTTCGCGCAGTTGCGAGCGATTCACGCTTTGCATCGGTTTCCGGTTCAGAGTAGAACCCTGGACGGGAGGAGTCAGCGGGGGAGGCGGCGTGAGTGAGCCGGCTGCCAAGGTGCCCGGTCGAATAGGGTCAGACTCGTCTGCCTGGGCCAGGGTTTTACCGGATGAAAAGGGAGTGGCTGCCGCGATGGTAGTGAGTAAGATAACGATACTTGTGAAGACGACGATACGATTGAGAAGATGGTTAACGGTGAACATGTCAAGTTCTCCTTATTTTCTAAAGTAGGTGTCTGACAAATCTTGAAATCATTATACCATATTTTCCTGTCCATGAGCAACTTGTTCCTGTGACCTGCCCCGAAACTTGTTTGCCCCTGGAATACGCGGTATAATGCCATCTGACGGCAGCAATTCCCGTTTTGTGGCCGCGCTTTCCATAGCGCGTGCATTTTGCCACATGAAGCATCCTTCGCGATATAGAAATCGCGGCTACAACTCTCGTTTTTTCCCATAATGGGAATTGCTGATCTGACGGTGAAAGTCGAGGTCAATATAGATGCCAATACCGCTTGAGCACGATCTGAATTGCATGCGCGTTCGTCTTTTTTGTTTCCTGCTGCCCATTTTCTGCGCTCTCTTCTTCCTGGCTGCTTGCGCACCTCAACCCCTCGTCGTCACTCGCGAGCCTGTCACCCTGCGCCTGGTCGCTGCGGATTCCTGCGGGCCGCTGGCAGGGGAACTGGTCGCCGCTTATGAGGCTTCTCATCCCTGGGTCACGATTCAGGCGGTGGTTTTTGATTCTGCGGTGGCTGAAGATATGCTGCGGGCCGGTGGAGCGGATCTGGCATTGCTTTCGTGGCTTGAAGCGGATGGCGAGGACGAGAAAATACCCTGGTCGCATCCCTTTGGGCGCGATGGTATCGCCATCGTTGTGCATTCTGCGTCACTGCTCTCCGAGATCGGTTTGGTGCACTTGCAGGACATCTTTCGCGGTCGGGTGCAGGAGTGGGGTGGGGAGGTGCTCACCGTCGTCAGCCGTGAGGAAGGCTCCGGCACCCGCGCCGCGTTTGAGAGCGACGTGATGGGGGCCTACGATGTGACGCTCGCCGCCGTGGCGATGCCGTCCACCGAGACCGTCATTGAGTACGTGGCGCGCACTTCCGGTGCTGTCGGCTACGTCTCAGCGCGCTGGCTGGATGAGCGTGTGCGGGCGCTGCCCGTCGAGGGCGTCTATCCGAACCGGGCTGCTGTTTCCGACGGGAGCTATACTCTCTCGCGCTCTTTCTACCTGGCGGCTATGGCAGAGCCAACCGGCGAGGCCCGCGATTTTGCCCAGTGGGTGCTGGGGATGGAGGGGCAGGCGATTGTAGGACGGTGGTAAGCGATCTGTGCGATGATTTTCACTTTTGGCCGGTTAATGTATAATTGCAGCAACCATGGGAGGTAAAGCACGTATGAACCAGGACGATGTCCGCCAGGCGCGCCAGCGCTGGGAGCAGACCACGTTGAAAGAAACCCTCGATCGGTTCGGCGAGCGAGCCGACGAGTTTATCACAACTTCTAGCGAACCCGTCGGGCGGCTGTATACGCCGCTGGACGTGGACGGGGATTATATGGAGCAATTGGGTTTCCCCGGCGAGTACCCGTTCACCCGGGGCATCCATCCCACGATGCACCGCGGACGACTTTGGACGATGCGCATGTTCGCCGGGTTCGGTACCGCCGAGGAGACGAACGCTCGCTTCAAATACTTGCTGGAGCAGGGACAGACCGGCCTTTCGACGGCTTTCGACCTGCCCACGTTGATGGGCTACGACACCGACGCGCCGGAGGCCGAGGGAGAGTTTGGCAAGTGCGGCGTCGCCATCTCGTCGTTGCGCGATATGGAGGCTCTCTTCGAGGACATCCCGCTGGACAAGGTGACCACCTCGATGACCATCAACAGCCCGGCGGCCGTCATCTGGGCGATGTACATCGCCGCCGCCGAGAAGCAGGGCGTGCCGATGCAAAAGCTCGGTGGCACCATCCAGAACGACATTCTCAAAGAGTACATCGCGCAGAAGGAATACATCTTCCCGCCCAAGCCTTCGATGCGGCTGGTGACCGACACGGTCGAGTTTGGCACGCAGCGCCTGCCGAAATGGAACACCATCTCCATCTCTGGCTACCACATTCGAGAGGCGGGTTCGACGGCGGCGCAGGAATTGGCCTTCACCCTGGCCGACGGGATGGAGTACGTCCGCTGGGCGCTGGAGCGCGGGCTGGACGTGGATGCTTTTGCGCCGCGTCTCTCCTACTTTTTCAACTGCCACAATGATTTTATGGAAGAGATCGCCAAGTTCCGCGCTTCTCGACGTATCTGGGCGCGAGAGATGCGCGACACGTTCGGCGCGCAGAATCCCCGCTCCTGGTGGATGCGTTTCCACACTCAGACGGCGGGCTGCTCGCTCACCGCGCAGCAGCCGGAGATAAATGTAGTGCGAGTGGCGATCCAGGCGTTGGCGGCGGTGCTGGGCGGCACTCAATCGCTGCACACGAACAGCCTGGACGAGGCCCTGGCGCTTCCCAGCGAGAGCGCCGTCACCATTGCGCTGCGCACTCAGCAGATCATTGCCCACGAGAGCGGCGTGACCAACACCATAGATCCGTTGGGCGGCTCCTACGCCATCGAAGCCCTCACCGACCGTATCGAGCGGCAGGCCTATGACTACTTTGAGCAGATCGAGACGTTGGGTGGAGTCCTCCCGGCCATCGAGGTCGGCTTCTTCCAGCAAGAGATCGCCGACGCCGCCTATCGCTACCAGCGAGAGATAGACGAGGGACGGCGCGTTTGGGTGGGCGTCAACAAGTTCGCGGCGGACGAGCCGATCAAGATTCCTCTGCTGCGGATGGATCCGCAGGGATACGAGCGGCAGTGCGCCCGACTGGCACAGGTGAAGGAAGAGCGGGACAGCGGGGCCGTGGGCCAGGCGCTCGACCGGCTGCGCATCGCTGCTCAGGGCACCGAGAACACGATGCCGTACATCCTGGATGCCGTGCGTGCCTACGCCACGTTGCAGGAGGTTATGGACGTCTTCCGGGAGGTCTTTGGGCTGTATCGAGAGCCGATGATTGTGTAGGAGCGATTTGGGTGCATTTCGTTTCGGGGTAGTGGTGGTTTCCATACCGCGCGCTATGGAAAACGCGGCTATTCAACCCATTTGAAACACACCTGAGCGATTTGCTACTTTTCCATAATCCCGGATAGCTCATACAGCTCGACGTTGATCTCTTTCTGGAAGGCGACCGCTTCTTCCAGGGGAGTGAGAACTGGGGCGCTTTTGACCCATCCGACCATATTCCCGGCGTTTCCGGCGATCAGTTCGCGCACGGCTGCCGCGCCCATCCGGATGGCCAGGATGCGGTCAAAGGCACTGGCCGCGCCGCCCCGCTGAACGTGGCCCAGTTGCGTGACCCGCACCGAAAAGCCCAATTCATCCTGCCGCTCGCGCAACAGTCGGGCCAGTTCCTGGGTCCCGGGCCGCCATCCTTCGGCGACGACGATGATGCAGTGCGCTTTTCCTCGGATGTAAGCATCCTCGACCATCTGGCAGATCTCCTTGATCGTCGTTTCTATCTCCGGGATCAGCGCCATCTCCGCGCCGCCGGCGACGCCGCTTGCGAGGGCCAGATAGCCCGAATGGCGCCCCATCGTCTCGATGAGAAAGGCCCGGTTGTGAGAGGAGGCCGTGTCCTTGATTTTATCAATGGCGTCCAGGATCGTGTTGAGCGCCGTGTCCACGCCGATAGAGATGTCGGTGCCATTGATATCGTTATCAATAGTGCCGGGGATGCCGATAGTCGGAAAGCCCATTCGCCACAGTTCCAGCGCGCCGGTCAACGAGCCGTTTCCGCCGATGACGACCAGGCCGTCCATGTCGAAGCGATTCAGCGTGCGCAGCGCCTCCCGTCGCCCTTTGGGTTCCTGAAACTCGGGGCAGCGGGCCGTGCCCAGGATCGTGCCCCCGCGCCCGATGATACCGCCCACCGAGCGGACATCCATCTCGTCGATCTCGCCGTTGATCAGACCGACATATCCCCGGCGGACCCCCATCACTTTCAGGCCCAGATGAATCCCCATACGCACCACAGCCCGGATGCACGGATTAAGCCCCGGGTTATCCCCTCCACTCGTCAGCACTCCAATGCGTTTCATTTCAGTATCCAGTGGTCAGTAATCAGTAGCCAGGCTAGTACAGGAACATCGGCTTGCTCAGCGCATGCCACACCTTGGGCCGGTAGTTGTCTGTGTCGTAGAGCGCCCGCACGTCCACGTGCTTGACTCCCAGCGTGGGGGAATCGGCCGAGACGTCCGTGTAGCGTCCGTCTCGTAGCCCAACCATCCGCCCGGTTTTTCCGATGGCGAGCAGGTCGAGCGCGGTGTTGGCATAGTTGATCGCCACCATAATATCCAGCGCGTCCGGCGCGCCTGAGCGCATCAGGTAGGCCAGTTCCTGGCACATCGTTTTCACGCCTGTCATCCGCTCCAGCTTTTCTGCCGTGACTGCGCCGATACCGCCTAATTTCTTGTGGCCGTAGGGGTCAGCGACGCCAGTCTGGATGACTTGTTTGCCGATCTCGTGAGCGCCTTCCGAAATGGTCATCATCGCGTAATTGCTGGGGTTGGCCTGTCTGTCCTGAATCAACAGGTCGGCCAACTTCTCGATGTCGAAGGGGACTTCGGAGATGATGGCCCGATCCACGCCGGAGAGGTAGGCGGAGATGAGCGAGGTTTCGCCCGAGTGCCGTCCGAAAAGCTCGACCACGCCAAGCCGCTCGTGAGAGCCGGTCGTGGAGCGCAATTGATGGATGTATTCCACGCTCCGGGTGACGGCGGTGGAGAAACCGATACAGAAATCGGTGCCAAAGACGTCGTTGTCCATCGTTTTGGGAATGCTGATGACGGGGAATCCCTCGCGATGGATGCGAGAGCCGTATCCCAACGTATCTTCCCCGCCGATGGGAATCAATACGTCAATATGGAGATGTTCCAGTACCTTCAACACGTGATCGGTAAAGTCCAGGGTCTGCGCCTCATCCAGTTCTCCTTCAGGACGTAAAAAGTCCGGTGCATGAGAGGGAAGCATGCGGCTGGGATTGGTGCGCGAAGTGTGCAGAAAGGTGCCGCCGAAGCGGTCGATGCTGCGCACCGCGAGCTTGTCGAGCTGCATAATGTACTCGTCGTGGGTGGCTGCGTCGTCCGGGTTGTAAAAGAGAAGTCCACGCCAACCGCGACGGATTCCAATTACCTCGTGCTCCTCGTCAATGGTGCGATAGACCAACGCCTTGATACAGGGGTTCAGTCCAGGGACGTCGCCTCCGCCTGTCAAGATACCGATTCTCATGGTTACTTTTCCTCCTTTAGATTTTCTGTCACGTCGGTCACGTGACCATCGGTGATCTGTACGAGTGTCTCGAGTGGGATCGGAAACACGGTGCGGGGATGACCGGCCGCTGCATAGACCGTCTCGAAGCGGGCCAGCGAGCTATCGATCCACGTTGACAGCGGTTGCTGGTGCCCGACAGGCGGCACGCCCCCGATGCTGAAACCCGTCTCTTGTTTCACGCGCTCGGCGTCGGCGATCATCACCCTCCGCGCTCCCAGTAATTTCTTCAATTTGGCCGGATCGGCCCGTCGGTCGCCCGCCACCAGCACCAGTGCCGGCTCGCCGTCGGCCAGAAAGAGCAGCGATTTGACGATGCTGCCCAGGGGGACGCCGAGCGCGTCGGCGGCCAGTTGCGCCGTGCGCGCGCTCTTTTGCAGCGTTACGGTGTCGATCTCCAGTCCTGCCGTCTTTAGGGCGGCTTGTACGCGAGTTATTCCTTTCATCTCATCTTGCTCCTTGTTCTACTTGCACTGCCCCCGCTCCGACGATGGCGGTCAGTTTCCGTGTCAGTTCAGGGCAGTAGTGGGTCGTGTCGTTCGGGAACGCCAGTTCGACCGGGCCGTTTGGGCCCCCCTTCACTTGGATGATAAAACGATCTCGGCCCGAGTGCTCTACCATCAAACTGTGAACCTGATGTAGTCTCTTCACATCCTGGGCTTGTTCTTTGCCGCGAGTCAACGTCACGCGGATGGTGCGCGGCGAGGGTGGGGTGGGGCGGTGTTCCGTCGATGGTTGACTCTGTTGTTGGCGGGAGGGCGGCTCGGACGGGACGGTTACCTCGTCGGGCATTTTGACCCAGTTGCACAACAGGCTGGGTTCGTCTCGTCGCCCGGCGTCGACTTTGGCGCCGACGACCAGGATGCGTTCTGGTTGCCAGAGATGTTTTGTCTTCTCCCATACTCGCGGAAAGACGATGACGTCGCAGATACCGTGTAAATCTTCCAGGGTCACGAAAGCCATCTCGTCTCCCTTCTTTGTGATGTGGCGACGGGCCCGCTGCACCATCCCGGCGACGACGACCGGCTGTCTGCTTGTAACCTCGCCCAATGTACCGGTGTTGGCGGTCACGACGTCCTGCAATCGAAGCAGCGGTTGAGTCAGGGGATGCTCAGAGATGTAGACGCCGACCAGGTCTTTTTCCCAGGCCAGGGCTTCTTTCTGGGGGACTTGGGGAGCCTTGGAAAGTGGAGGCAGTAAATTCTCTTCCACGGCCAGTTGCACCCCTGTGGCCTCGCCGAACAGGCTCATCTGGCCCACGTCTTGGGCGTGATGCAAATTGGCGCTCAACCCGACGATGCGTTCTACGATAGGGAGCAGTTGCGCGCGCGTGCCGAAGAGTTCCAGCGTGCCTACCTTGATCAGGCTTTCCAACGCGCGCCGGTTGACCTGTCGCAGGTCGACGCGGCGGCAGAAATCGCCCAGATCGCGGAAAACCCCTTTGGTCTGGCGGGCGGCCAGGATCGTCTCGACCGGCCCTTCGCCGACGTTTTTGATCGCCCCCATGCCGAAGCGGATCGACGGCGCGCCGTCAGCCTGTTTCTCGATGGTGAAATCGAGGCCGGAAGCGTTGATGTCGGGAGGAAAGACCTCGATCCCCATACGGCGGCACTCGGCGATGAGGATGCCCACTTTGTCGGTGTTATGTCGCTCGACGCTGAGCAACGCGGCCATATATTCAACCGGGTACGTCGCCTTGAGATAGGCGGTCTGACAGGTGAGGACGGCATAGTCGGCGGCATGGGCCTTGTTAAAGCCGTAGCGAGCGAAATATTCAATGTCACTGAAAATCGTCTCGGCGGCTTCACGGGGCAGGCCGCCGTGTTCCATCGCTCCCTCGACGAACGAGGCTCGGTGCTTGAGGAGCGCGGCTTTTTTCTTCTTTCCCACTGCGCGCCGGATCAAGTCGGCGTCGGGCGCCGAGTAGCCGGCAATGTCCGTCAGGAGGCGAATGATCTGTTCTTGATAAACAATAATGCCGTAGGTTTCCCGAAGGATCGGTTCCAGACTGGGGTGGTGATACTCGACCGGCTTGAGCCCGTGCATGCGGTCAATGTAATCGTCAATATATTCCATCGGGCCGGGACGGAAGAGACTGATGGTGGCGATGACGTGATCGAACTTGCTGGGTTGCATCTTCATCAGCACGCGCCGCATTCCCTGCCCCTCCACCTGGAAGATGCCCATCACGTCTCCCCGCGAGAGCAGATCGTAGATGCGCGTGTCGTCGATGGGGATGTTGTCCAGGTTCAGTTCTACATTGTGCCGCTCGCGGATCAGCCGGCAGGCGTGGCGCATGACAGTCAGGGTGGAAAGGCCCAAAAAGTCGACCTTCAGCATCCCCAGTTCATCCAGTTCCTCCATCGTGTACTGGGTGACGACGCCGATCTCGCCGCCGGCAAGGCCGCCTTCGCCGCGCGTGGGGCGGTTCAGGGGGGCGTATGTGACCAGGGGCACGTCGGAGACGATGACACCGGCGGCGTGCGTGCTGGCGTGGCGCACGTTCCCTTCGACGCCACGGGCGGTGTCGATCAGCCGTCGGATGTGCTCTTGGTTTTTGTATCGCTCTCGTAGTTCGGGCACTTGTTTCAGTGCCCAATCCAGCTTCACCTTGGGGCCGGTTGGCACCAGGCGTGCGATCTGATCGACCTCCGGCAGGGGATAGTCGAGCGCCCGCCCGGTGTCGCGGATGGCTGCCTTGGCGCCCAGGGTACCAAAGGTGATGATCTGGGCTACCTGTTCCTGCCCGTACTTTTCGATGGTGTAACGGATCAGTTGATCGCGCTGGTCGTCGGGATAGTCCAGATCAATGTCGGGCATGGTCACGCGGCCCAGGTTGAGAAATCGCTCAAAGATCAACCCGTGCTGCAACGGCTCCAGATTGGTGATGTTGAGGCTGTAGGCGACGATGGAGCTGGCTCCCGACCCGCGCACGTTCCACCAGATATTCTGCTCCTGAGAGAAGCGGCACAGGTCCCAGACGATGAGAAAGTAGGTGTCGAACCCCATCCGGTGGATGATGTCCAGTTCGTAGTCGAGTCGCTGGCGGATTTCGGGCGTAATGTCGGCGTATTTTCGCTGCAACCCTTCTTCGCACAGATGGCGCAGATAGGATTGGGCGTCGTACCCCGCGGGAACCTCGAAGAGGGGCAGGTGGTAGTTGCCGAACTCGAGCTCCAGTTCGCAGGTCTCTGCGATGCGCAGTGTGTTCGTCAGCGCCTCGGGCGTATCGGGGAAAAGTGCCGCCATCTCGTCGGCGCTTTTGAGATAAAAGCTGTCGCCGTCCATACGCATGCGGTTGGCCTCGTTGACCGTCTTACCGGTCTGGATGCAGAGCAGCACGTCGTGAATGGGTGCGTCTTGGCGGCGGGTGTAATGTACGTCGTTGGTGGCGACCAATGGCAGATCGAACTCGCGGGCAAAGGCGACGAGTTGGCGATTTACGGGAGCGAGTTCGGGAATATCGTGTTCCTGGATCTCGAGATAATACTGGCCTGGAAAGACATCTCGATACCAGGCGATGGTGCGCCGCGCTTCGTCGATCCGTCCATCCTTGACCAGGCGGGCGATCTCTGAGGAGCCACAGCCAGAAAGGACGATCAAACCATCAACGTGCTCGGCCAGGGCTTCTTTGTCGATGCGCGGTTTGTAATAAAAGCCTTCCAGTTGGGCGATCGTTGCCAACTGCATCAAGTTATGGTAGCCTGTGTTGTTTTGGGCTAAAAGTACCAGGTGATGGGCTGTGCGATCCTGCTGTGGATGCCGGTCGCGACGGCCCCGGGGGGCCACGTACGTCTCCATGCCGATGATGGGTTTGATGCCGGCTGCCTTGCACGCCTTGTAGAACTGGACCGCGCCGTACATCGCGCCGTGATCGGTGAGGGCCAGGGCCGGCATACCCAGTTCTACGGCGTGCTTTGCCAGTTCCTGGCAACTGCTAAGCCCATCGAGAAGCGAGTATTCGCTGTGTACGTGGAGGTGGACAAACTCATTCATCGGTGTCTGCATTATACCACAGCGGTTTATAGATTGGTAGTCGGCGGATGTGCCGATTTCCCAATTTACTAAATTGTGGTAACATAGCGCCGGACGCCCCTCGCGTCCGGCGCTAACTGTTATATGATCAAGAGGAGTGAAACGTGGACACTGCATTGAGGACACAGGATTACATTGCGTTGGAAGATCAGTACAACGCTCATAACTATAAACCTCTCGACGTCGTCATCACGCGGGCGGAAGGGGCCTGGGTGTGGGACGTGGAGGGGCACAAGTACCTGGATTGCCTTTCAGCCTATTCGGCCGTCAATCAGGGCCATTGCCACCCGCGCATCGTGCAGGCAATGGTCGAGCAGGCCCAGAAGCTGGCGCTGACCTCGCGGGCTTTCCGCAACGATCAGCTCCCGTTGCTGGCGCAAGAGTTGTGCGAGCTGACGGGCTACGAGATGATGCTGCCGATGAACTCTGGCGCAGAGGCGGTGGAGACGGCGCTCAAGGCGGCCCGCAAGTGGGGCTACACGGTCAAGGGCGTGTCGGACGACCGGGCCGAGATCGTCGCCTGTAGCGGCAATTTTCACGGACGCACGATCACCATCGTCACCTTCTCGCCGAGCGAGCAGTATCGCGATGGCTTTGGCCCTTTCACGCCCGGTTTCAAGTTGATCCCCTACGGCGATGCCGACGCGCTGGAACGGGCGATCACGCCCAACACGGTGGGCTTTCTCTTTGAACCGATTCAGGGCGAGGGTGGCGTCGTGGTCCCGCCCGATGGGTACGTCCGGCGCGCGCGAGAGATCTGCAACGAGCACAACGTACTCATGCTCGCCGACGAGATTCAGAGCGGATTGGGACGCACCGGCAAGCTCCTCGCCTGCGAGCACGAAGATGTAAAACCCGACGTGGCGATGTTGGGCAAGGCGCTTTCGGGAGGAATGTACCCGGTCTCGGCGGTACTGGCCTCGAAAGAGGTCCTGGGCGTTTTTGGACCGGGTGACCACGGCTCGACATTTGGGGGCAACCCGCTTGCCTGCGTGATCGCGCGCGAGGCGCTCAAGGTCATCGTGGACGAGAATCTCTGCGAGCGCGCTGCCGAGCTGGGGGATTATCTGCTGGCTCGCCTGCGAGAGATCAAAAGTCCCCACGTGGCCCTTTACCGGGGCAAGGGGCTTTTCGTCGGTATCGTTCTCAAACCACAGGCCGGGGGCGCGCGCCGTTTCTGCGAGGCGCTGAAGGATCGAGGCATGCTCTGCAAAGAGACCCACGAGACGATCATTCGCCTGGCCCCGCCCTTGGTCGTCACAAAGGAGGAACTGGACTGGGCGCTGGAGCAGGTCGCTGAGGTGCTGATGATGCCATGAGCGGTTGTTGTATTTGAGCAAAGCAAAGGAGCAAAGGCATATGCCTTTGCTCCTTTGTCTTTATTCCGAGGGTTTGGGAGCAATTGGTCTGCCCTCTCGTGATGTGATATAATCGCGCTATGCAGCCATCTGCAAGAGACGACTTTCACGTGGCCATCAATGCGCATCTTCTATCGGGCCAGGATTCCTACCGCAGCGCGGGCGTACATCAATACATCCACCATTTGCTGCGCCATCTGCCCCAGGCCGATGACCGGATGCGCTGTACGGTTCTGCTGGGCGCGGGGGTGTTTCCTCTTGATATTGCCCTTGACTCGCTCCGATCTCGCTGGCCCACAGGCAGGCCAACGGTGCGAGTTCCGTGGGAACAATTGGCGCAGCCGTGGGCGCTGCGTCGGATGGGCGCGGACTTGGTTCATTGTCCGGCTTTTGTCGGCCCTTTGGTCGCGCCTTGCCCGTTGGTCATCACCGTCCACGACCTGAGCTTTATTCGCTTTCCTGAACTGTTCCGTCCTGCCAACCGGCTTTATCTGACGGTGATGACAAGGCTTTCGGCGCGCCGTGTGCAACGGCTGATCGCTGTCTCAGCCCACACCGCCGCCGAGACGACTCGCCTGCTGAATGTCCCGCCGGAGCGAATTGACGTGGTCTACCACGGCGTGGAGCCGAATTTTCATCCGCTGCCGGCTGACGAGATAGCCGCTTTTTGTCGGCGCAAGAAGCTCCCAGAGCGATTTGTGCTCTTTGTGGGAACGCTGGAGCCGCGCAAGAACCTGGTGCGTTTGGTGGAGGCCTTTGCTCGCGTCCGTGACGGGCAGGTTGGGTTGGTGCTGGCCGGTGGGAAAGGCTGGCTCTACGATGAACTGTTTGCCCAGGTCGAATCCCTGGGGCTGAACGAAAAAGTCATCTTTGCTGGATACGTGCCGAATGAGGAATTACCCCTGTGGTATAACGCCGCGACCCTCCTGGCTTATCCCTCTCTTTACGAGGGATTTGGGTTACCAGTGTTGGAGGCGCAGGCGTGCGGAACGCCGGTGTTGACCTCGAACGTATCTTCTTTGCCCGAAGCAGCCGGCGATGCAGCGTTGATGGTCGACCCTTACGACGTAGAAGCATTGGCGGAGGGATTGAACCGCTTGTTGACGGATGACACACTCGTACAAGAGTTGCGGAAACGCGGCCTGGCTCATGCCAGACAATTCTCCTGGCCCCACGCGGCGCAAGAGACCACGCGCGTCTACCGGCGCGCCCTGGCCGAAGGAGGTGAGACGTGAAAGCTCGGCGGCGTCAGCCCATCTGGTGGATCGTCATCTCGGACATTGTGTTGATCAACGCCAGCATGTTGCTGGCCTACCGGGTCCGCTACGAGCTCCAGTGGCTCCGGGACATCAGCTACCATCATCCCCTGTCGGCGTACATTCCCTGCAGCCTTTTGTTCACCGCGTTGATGTTGCTGGTCTTTCAAATTGATGGCGTCTATCGGCATTGGCGTGGACGTGCCTGGCTCGATCACGTCCAATCCATCATCAATGCCGCCGTCCAATCCGTGGTTGTGCTTTTCGCCGCCACCTTTTTCCTGGACATCTTTTGGCCGCTTCAGTATTCACGTGCGCTTTTTCTACAAGCGGGTCTGATCGCCGTCGTGTTGCTGAGCGTGGCGCGAGTAGTGCAAAAGGGGATCGAGAGCCAGTTGTATATTCGCGGCGTTGGTGTGAACCGCGTCATCATCGTCGGCGCGGGCGAGGTGGGGCGTACCGTGATGCGCACCGTCGTGGCGCGTCCGGGATTGGGATACCGGATCGTCGGTTTCGTGGACGACAATCCTGAAAAGGGACAGACCGACATTGGACGTTTCAAGGCGTTGGGAGCGGTCGAGAACCTGCCACACTTGATTGAGACAGAGGCGGTGGATGCAGTGATCATCACGCTGCCGTGGATGTACCATCGCAAGATCATGTCGATTGTGCGCGCTTGCGAGCGGCACGAGGTGAACGTTCACATCGTGCCCGACCTGTTCCAGATGAGCCTCAGCCAGGTGGACGTGGGCGATCTGGGTGGAGTGCCCTTGATCGGCGTGCGGAAGGTCGGCTTTGAGCGCAGAGCGCGACTGATCAAGCGGGTGGTGGATGTTGTGGGATCGGTGCTCTTGATGACGTTTGGCGCTCCTTTTCTGGCGCTGATCGCGTTCGCTGTGCGGCTCGATTCCCCGGGGCCGGCTCTCTTTCGTCAGACCCGTGTAGGAGCTGGCGGAAAGCTGTTCGAGATCTATAAATTTCGCTCGATGCACGAGGGCGCCGAGGAGGATCTGGAGCAACTGCGCGAGATGAACGAGGTGGATGGCCCCATCTTCAAGATGCGCGACGACCCCCGTCTGACCTGGGTGGGGCGGTTCCTGCGGCGCACCAGCCTCGACGAGTTGCCGCAGTTGTGGAACGTGCTGCGCGGTGAGATGAGCCTAGTCGGGCCGCGTCCGCCGATCCCGTCTGAGGTTGACGGCTATATGGAGTGGCACAAGAAGCGGCTGGAGGTGCGTCCGGGGATGGCCGGATTGTGGCAGGTCAGCGGCCGCAGCCTGCTCAGTTTCGACGAGATGGTGTTGCTCGACATTTATTACATCGAGAACTGGTCGCTGTGGCTCGATTTCAAAATTTTGCTGCGTATCGTCCCCGAGGTATTGTCTGGAGATGGCGCGTATTAGCCCTGTGTGCTTGGGGTGGGTTTCTGATTTCTGTTGCGAGTTTGACGTTCGGTTTGATTGTGGTATAATGTTGAGTGCGCCGGCGTAGCTCATCCGGTAGAGCAACTGACTTGTAATAAAATTGCAACCCGTGTGGGAAACCATACGTGGAAAAATGTCCCTAATTCGGGGGAACCTCAGCACATAAAGGTGGTGGCAATCCCGAGCAAGAGATAATACATTGCATACAAAGACTCTGGGTATCTTCTCAATATTCTGGGGAAAGTAGTCGGATTTGTTATCCGACTAGGCGGCGGTTAGCAAAACCGCCCTACATCTGCCCCGATTTATTGAAAAGATACGACTCTGGGAACTATTGGGGAATTAAAGGCAATCTCCCAATTCTTGGAGAATGGGTTTGATGTGTTCACTCCCATAGGTGAAAATAGTGGACTTGATTTTGTCGCGGTAAGAGGCGGCAAAATCGTACGGGTTCAGGTAAAATCTACAAACGCCATAAAAGATGGAAAGATGGTGTTCGGCCTTAGAAAGACCAGAGTAAATACAAGGGCCGTCTTTAACAATCCTTATCCTGATACAGTGGACTATTTTGCTCTATATTGTCATGAGAATGACTATGTGGGCCTTGTTGAGAACAAGGGGTTACCTATCGAACTAAAGATTCGAGTTGTTCCTCCGAGGAATGGGCAAAAGAAAGGTATAAGGATGGCAGAGGATTTTACTATTGCTCGTGTATTATCTCGTGTGTAGAGACTTTACAGGACACACCTACGTTTTAACAAATAGGGTGAAGAGAAAGTCCAGACCACAAACACCAGAGCTAGGTGGCTGCGAAAGCAGTAGTTGGTAAGAATCAGTAGGTAATGGGTTCGAGTCCCATCGCCGGCTTTAACAAATCTCAAATTCGTTATGGGTCGGTGTCCCGAGCGGCAAAGGGGGCGGACTGTAAATCCGCTGGCACAGCCTTCGCAGGTTCGAGTCCTGCCCGGCCCACCTCCATAGAGCGCCAAACGCTCGGTGGTAATTAACCATCGGGCGTTTGGTTTGTGTCGATTTATCCGATAACCGTGCAATCCACCAACACCTTCAGCGTTCCGGGACGGGCGGCGTGCTCGAAGGCGGTGATCGCTTCGTCCAGCGGATAGCGAGCCTGGATCAACGGGGCCACCTCTACCAAATTCCGTTCCAGCAACCGCAATGCCGGGGCGAAGGGTCCACAGCGGGAACCCACTAATGTGATCTCGTCCACCACGGCCATCGTCAGATCGGCGTCGACGGGGCCATGGTAGGTAGACTTGAGCACGACAATGCCTCGCGGTCGGACGAGCCGTCGGGCCGCCGCATATCCTGCCGGATGACCCGTTGCCTCCACGACCAGATCGGCCTCGGCCTCGACGGCTCCCTCTCCCAGCGCTGTGACGATACCTCGCCGCGCCAAAATGTCCAGTTTCTCCTGGTGATGCCCGACGATGGTCAGGGCGCAGCCGGTCAGGGCCAACGTCTGCGCGCACAGCAGCCCCAGTTTGCCATCGCCCAGCACGGTGACGCGGTCGGTGGGATGCACGTGCACCTGTTGGAGGATCTCGCAGGCGGCGGCGAGCGGCTCGGTGAAAACGGCGGTTTCATCGGAGAGGGAATCGGGTACAGCGTGCAGGTTGCGGACGGGCAAGGTCAGATATTCGGCAAAGGCCCCGTCACGGCCGGCGATGCCCAGCGTGGTGCGGTGAGGGCAGTGGGTGAGACGGCCTGCTCGGCAGGTGGGGCAATCTCCACAGGCGACGTTGATGTCGCCTACCACGCGGCGGCCTTCCCATTTTTCTGCGCCTGGCGCCCGCTCCACCACTCCGACGAACTCGTGGCCGGGGATGCCCTTGAACTGCATATACCCCTTCACCAGCTCCAGATCCGTATTGCAGACGCCAGCCACGCGTACGCGGATGAGCGCTTCGCCTGGCCGGGGTGTTGGGGTGGGGTGGTCAGTCGTAAATTTCAGTGCTCTGTCGAGCCGCGGCGCTTGCTCTAGCAATTGGGCGCGCATTGTCGTTAGATATTGTAAGGTTGTAGGCCGAGGTTGTGGAATCGGTTGGGATTGTTGAACAGCCAATCAGCCGCGAGATGGAGCGCCTCTTCTTCCTCAAGCCACCCGCTTTCGACCAGCTCTGTCAAAGCAGAGGCGATCACTTCGCGGGCAATCGTCAGATGGGCAGCGACGAGTTCTGGCACGAGGCTATAGTCGCCGCCAAAGCCGTGTATCTTGGTGTGAGGCACCGTCATCACAGCTCGCTTGAGCAGTTCCTGGGTGTAGAGAGGAACTCTTTGAGCCATTGGTTTTCCGAGTATCTGGTGATCTCGTTCCACGACGGCGGATAGAGCACATCGGCGATGATGGCCTTGATGCCAGCGTCGTGGATGATGTTCACATACTGGGAAGGGTCGTAG
>DAOTUB010000043.1:0-6548 GCA_034437455.1 Anaerolineae bacterium
TGATTCCCCTTGCAGATCGAGCCGATAGGCGTTGTGAATCAGGCGATCCAAGATCGCATCACCGATCGTTGGGTCCGGAAACCGGGCATGCCACTCGCTCACAGGCACCTGAGTGGCGACCAGGGTGGCAGACCTGCCGTAGCGATCGTCCAGGATCTCGAGCAGGTCCTGCGACTGGGACCGACTCAGGGGATCACGGAGCCAGTCGTCGAAGATTAAGAGCTGGGTGCGGGCGAAGGTGTCGAGGAGCTTGGGATAGGATCCATCGGCGTGGGCGAGGGCGATCTGGTGCAGAAGCCGAGAAGTGCGGTAGTAGCGGACGGTGAAGTCGTACCGGCAGGCCGAGTGGGCCAGCGCGCAAGTGAGGAATGTCTTCCCGACGCCGGTCGGACCCAGGACGAGTATATTGAGGTGGCGGGTGATCCACTCGCTCTGGGCCAGGTGGAGGATGAGACTGCGGTCGAGGCCACGGGAGGCGGACATGTCCAAGTCCTCGATGGTCGCCGGGAGGGGGAGCTTGGCGGTCTTCAGACGGCGTTTGAGGCGGTTATTGTCGCGATGGGTGCACTCCACGTCGACGAGCAGGCCGAGGCGGTCCTCGAAAGAAAGGTCCGCATACTGGGGGTTGTGAAGCTGCTCTTCGAGCGCGGCGGGAAACGCGGTCAGCCGGAGCTGGGACAGTTTGTCGAGCAAGGGTTGAGTTAACATCGCATCTCCTTAATGATAGTAGGATTCGCCACGGACGTTTTCGTGGCTTTCAGGGACAACGGACGGCGGTTCTTCGGGTTCAACCTGGTCGAGCTTGGCGTCGAGGATATTCTTGACGCCTTTGTAGGAGATGATGCCCGCTGGGAAGGCGCGGCGACAGGCAGCCTCCAAGCGGTCCTCTCCGTACCCCTTGGCCAGCCGGAGGAGACCCAGGCAGGAGCGATAGGCCTGTTGAGGATGCTTACGCGAGTCGAGGAGCGCCTGGACGACCTGGGCAGTGTGTGGGCCGATGGACTGAGCCCAGCGCACGAGCCGCTCCGGCGTCCACTCCAGGTATTTCTGGTGCGCGGTTGGCATGTGTTCGGCGAGCGTGGTGTGTCGTCCAGGCGATTTGACACGGGGATGGGAGGCGACCCGCTTGTTCTTGAAGAAGATTTCGACGGTCGATTGGGTAGCGCGGATGTTAATCTCCTTGTGGATCAGCGTGTGAGGGACGCTGTAGTAGTGTTTTTCGAATTCGACGTGGTAGTCGATGTTGACACGAGCCTTCTTCCAGATGGCGAACACGTAGGACTGTTCAGGGAGAGGTCCGAGGGCGGGCTGATCCAGCTGCTCGAAGAACTCGCGGCGGGAGTGTTCGAGATGCTTCATCGGCCGCTCGTTCAACGGGTCGAGTAGCTCGCGGATGGCCTGGTTAAGCCCAGCCAGGCTGAAGAAGGTGCGATTGCGCAGGCGGGCCAGGATCCAGCGCTCGGTCACCTGGACGCCGACCTCGGCTTTGGCCTTGTCCTTGGGCTTGCGAGACCGCGCGGGGATGACAGCCACGCCGTAGTGCTCGGCCAGGTCTTGGTAGGTGGGATTCAGGTCGGGCTCGTAGAGACAGGGATTCTTGACCCCGGCCTTGAGATTGTCGGGCACGACGATCTCGGGCACGCCGCCGAAGAACGTGAACATACGAACGTGGCCGTCGATCCAGTTGGGCAGCTCCTGGCTCCACTGGGCTTCGACGTAGGTGTAGTTGCTGGCGCCCAGCACGCCGATGAAGACCTGGGCCTGGTGGACCTCGCCGGTGTCGGGATCGACGATGGGCACGGTCTGACCGGCGTAGTCGACGAAGACCTTCTCGCCTGCCTTGTGGGTCAGCCGCATCGACGGATTCAGCTTCTTGGCCCACTGGCGATAGAGAGCACAGAACTGGCTGTAACCGTACCCGGTTGGGTGGTCGTCGCGGTACTCGACCCACAACAGGCGCAAGGTGACGCTCTTCTTACGCAGCTCGGCGTGAATATAGGACCAGTCGGGACAGGAAATGACTCTCGATTTGAGATCGGATGGTTTGGGAAAGAGGAGCTCGAAGAGCCGGCCCTCATCCAGGTCGTCGGGGAGCGGCCAGCTCAAACCGGCTGTCTCGGCCCGGCGGATGTATTCGCCAACGGTACTGTGGGAGATGGAACAACTGCGGGCAATCGCCCGGTTCGACAGGTTGCACTCCCACTTCAGACGAAGTACCTCTCGGATTTTGCGCATGGTTAACCTTTCTTGGGTCATCTTGTGCCTCCTTTTTTTTCTTGGAGGCCAAGGATGCCACAAACGTGTAAGATTAGCCAGCGCCGCTTTCTATGTCAGGATTCCGGGCATGCCGTTCACTGAATCCGAACGATGTCGTCCACCGATTCCGATGGGCTCGGAAAAGTGGTCGACATGCCGTTGGAACAGATGGTCGGCATGGCTCGGAACGAGTGGTCGGCATCCATCGGAATCGATGGTTGGCATGGGGTGGAACATGCAATACTCGACAAACTGCCCGTCAACCACGCTGGCACGCCGGTCTGACTCTTTCCTGGTATAGAGCTGGTCTCCTGGCTGTAGCAGTCCGGCGCGTAACAGGTCCGCGACTCGGCCACTGCGCCCCCCACGCCGGTCAGGCGCGCCGGACAGGGCCTGGCGCAGGGGGGCCTCGTCGTTCCGAAAGGCGCGCACATCTTGCCGGCCCCCGCCAGGCACCCAGCGCTCAAGACGCTGGCCGTCCGGGCTCTGGTAAAAGGCGAGCGGCCAGGTGCCGCTGCCGCTGGGTTCCATATCGGTGACCCACTCGTCAAAGCTCTCGGCCGGGACCCACAGGACATTGTCCGCGCTGCCCAGTACAAAGACCATAAAGCCGTGCCCCAGGTCTCTGATGCGCTCAAAGTACTGCGGGGTGACGCCCAAAAAGTATTCGATCTCGTCGTTGCGCGAATGCGCCTTGGAAAAGCGGAACATCAGGTGAATTTTGCCGTCCAGCGCATAGTAGGTGCGCCCGAACGGGAGCGGTTGCAGGTCGCCCAACTGCGCCAGACGCGCCAGCAGCGCCTCATAAGCCTGCTCGCGGCTGGAGGGCGTGGGGGCGCTTGTCGCTTCTGGTTCTGATGCTGATGTTGATACTGATGCTGATGCTGCTTCTGATGGAACCGTGGTTGTGGCCAATCGCCAGTAGCCTCGCTCGGGCATCGACTCGAAGCGATGGTCCATGCTCATCGTGGCGCTGACCGTATGGCTTGGCGTCTGCGATTTGGTGCTGCGCCAGTTGCTATGCTTCTCCTTGAGCGCTACCGCCTGCTGGGTGATGGTTTGAAGATGCGTCCCTCGTCCCTCTGGATCATGGCGTTGCAGTACAAAAAAGGCCAGATTCGCCCAGGAGGGATTGGAAAGCAGTTCGTTGTGTTTGGTGAGCCGATAGTAGCCCCGGCGCAGCTTGTAAAAGCGGGGGTCCTGGGACATAATGCGGCTCACGGTTCCGTCCACGTGAGCCGAGTCCCCCTTTTGCCAGTTGGGATCGTGTTGATCTTTGAGCACCTCGGCCTCGGTCGCGATGTCCTTATAAGACATCTCGGCCTGGCCGCTGGTGTCGAGGACATAATAGGCCAGGTTGGCCCAGCTAGGGTCCCCTTCGAACGGGATTTCGACCTCGGGCTCGACCTCGACGCCACGCTCGGCCTCCAGTTCCCGCTCTTGCTGCAGCGCCTCTTCGCGGGACAGGTTGAGGATCTTGCGCAAGGCGTCCAGAGAGAGGGTTTGTCGTTCGCCATGTTCCAAGGCCCAACTGAGCGCCTGGCCATAGATTTCGACGCCAGAGGGGCGATCCGTGACGCCCTCTGGCGTTTCCTCGTTCAGCGCCGGGATG
This sequence comes from Anaerolineae bacterium, assembly GCA_034437455.1. Lineage (GTDB taxonomy): Bacteria > Chloroflexota > Anaerolineae > B4-G1 > B4-G1 > DAOTUB01. The sequence goes on from DAOTUB010000043.1 coordinate 3,869, forward strand.
CGGTTTTTGAGCAGGTTGAGCAGGCTGTTGATGGCGTCGCTGGCCACCGAGGCCGGGGAGCCCTCGTCGCTCGGATCGATATAGTCGCCCACGTGATAGCTCATAAAGTTGGCCCGGCCCGAGCTGAACATGCCGTCAAAGAAAAAGATGTCGGGCTGTTGCAGGCGGCCTTCAGAAGTGATGATCACGAACGGGTCCAATTCGAGCACGGCAGGTTGGGCCTCGTCGACCAGCAGGCAGCGGCGAGAGTTGACGCCGAGGGCGGTCTGCCAGGTGTGCTGGCGAAATGGATAGCTGGTGCCAGAGGCATAGTTGGCGTGATAGTGCCATTGACCCGCGTGGTGCTCGGCGTGTTCGACATAGAGCCAGGGATAGCGGGCCAGAAACCGCAGTTCGCCCAGCAAGGCTTCTAAATCCTGTTCCAATTCGACCAGCCGCGATTGTCGTTCAAAAGGGCTGGTTTGGCTGCGGTTGCGGTGGTGAGCCTCTTCGTTGCGTTCCTGGATAAAGCGCTGGATGAGACGCACGTTTTGCGACTGGGTTTTGACGTTGCCGTGCTCTGTGACGCGATAGTAGAAATCGAACAGTTCGGGCATTAGCAATCGCTCACGACGCGTGGCATAGGGGCGTAGGGTGAGATGCAGCAACCCCTGCCAGTGGCCCAGAGACAGAGGCCGGTTTAGGGTATCGAGCAGGTCCTGGAAAAGGTTGGCGTTGCCCAGCGTGGCATCATCCTGAATGTCGCGCATAAAGTTGGTCAGAGAGATGGCGGCGATGGTCTTGAGCGTGACCTCAAAGCAGGCCAGCAGCGCCTGGTAACGGTCGCCGTGGTCAATGCGGTTTTTCAGATAGCTGTAGGCGTGGCTGATGGGAAAGGGGTATTTTTCGCGAATGAGTGGCTCAAGTGCTTTGTCGTTTACCATAAATTTGTTCTCCTGATGCTAGGTGGGATACGCTATAGTTTGGGAAATCTGATCATTCTATCGGCCACCCCCCGTGATCGTCAATCACCGCATCGATCTCCCCCATCAGCCGCATCGTCTCCTTTAACGCGACGACCACCCGCTGATAGTGCGCAATGTCCTCCGGCGTGAGGACGCGACCGGCTTGGCTGGATGTCTCGCGCCGGTCATAGAGCCACTTGTAAAGCACCTGGTAGCCGCCGACCTGAAATTCCCACACCTCCTCGGGCACGCCGTCAAAGTAAGAGCTGTGCTTGCGCTGCGACGTGTCCAGGTAGACCCGCCCGCCGTCGGGGTTGTAGCAGGTACGCTTGCTAAACTTGCCCATCTTGGTCCCCGTCTCCCGCTCGACAAAAGTCGTGATCGCCCGTCCCAGCGGCGACGACCCGGCCTCCCCCCCGTGGGGGGGATTGAGGGGGGCCCTGTTCCACGAAGCGGCAGCATAATCATCTTCCAGCAAGTGCAGCGCCACCAGGTCCGCGCCCAAGCCCACCAGGGCGCGGAAAAGGCCCACGTCCGAGGTGAGCGGCAGGCGCGGAAAGTCGATCTTGAGAAACTCGGCATAGCGCTCGCGGTAGGTGGGGCTGTGAAAGACGGCATAGGTATAGTGCAACACGTCCTCCGGGCCAAAGGTTTGGGCCAGGTCGCCACGCCCATCAGGGATGAAACGCAGGCCCAGGCGTTCGCTCAGGTCGGCGATAAAGTCAGGGTTGAGATTGGGACGACGACCACCGGGAGCGTCGGTGGGTTGTTGAGAGTTAAAAAGAGTAGCGTTGGAAGGGTCTGGGTAGAGATAGATGGGGGCAACGTAATTGACTTCTTTGATGGAAAGACTATGAAGCTGAATTAAATTCCGTGTACAAAATATTTGGTCGAAATCGCGCTCGATCTCGATACCCCTTCCGAACAGAAGGCCGAAATTATAAGTGTCTTCCAAAAAATGTTGCATAACTGTGTGTCTAGGCATACAAAGAAAGCCTCTGGAACGCTCGCTATAGTAGATGTACCGACGATCAAAGGGTCTGTATAAAATCGGTTGGATGTGTTGTTTGCTTGGTCCTAATCGCTGTAGATCATTTTGAGCCAAGGCGACTTTCCAGTCTCTTGAATCACTGCCGAGTTTGTATTCTTTGCGGGCTTTCTTTGTGGAAAGTGATATAAATCGTGTAACGACTTCCCAAGATTCGCGTTGTGTCCAGTTAACTGTCAGATGATCTCTGCCCGTCGCGATACCTAAGCTATGTGTTGGCATTATATCAATTATCTTGGACCCTTGTTGATACTCCTCTCGCAGCGCTACGTCTTGGGGCACAAAAAGGTAAAAGGGTTTCATGGGTGAAAGTTGCGCCCAAGTTGTTTTCCCTAAATCATTTTTCAGCAGTTGCGCGTACTTGTGTCCCCGCAACCCCCAAAGGTTGACGTGATAGACCTCCGAGGTTTCGGGCGAACCAGCGGTTCGCACAACCTCGGAGGTCTGGGGGCGCTTGACCGCCAGCAGTATCGCCACGCCGGGCATGATGTCAAAGACGTTCTCGTCGGGGCCGCCGTCGGGCGTGGTCTCTTTCTTTTTGGTGCTGCCGTGCAGGTCCAGCACGTAAATGGCGTCAAAATCGGCCAGCAACGACTGGCGCATGCCGCGAAAGGTGGGATTGTCCAGGTAACCGTGGTTGGTGATAAAGGCCAATATCCCCGCGCCGGTCTGGTTGACGCGCCACTGC
>DAOTUB010000044.1:0-17124 GCA_034437455.1 Anaerolineae bacterium
CTTTTTTCTCCAGACTGTATCTTTGCAATAAAACGGGGCTATGTAGCCGAGGTTTCCATACCTCGCGGGCCTGCGCGCTATGGAAAGCGCGGCTACGTCGAAAGCTCCCCAGACTTTTGAATTATACCCCGATGAATAGACAGCTTGACACTTTGACGCCTCAAGGTATAATACCCGGTGTTAATTCAGAAGGAGGAAACATACACGTGACAGAAGCCACACCCACGAATCAACCAATTCCCATTGAGGACCTCGAACCCAAAACCCGGTTAGAGGGGACGGTCAAAGAGACGCGACTGCACGGCGCGGTGATAGATATCGGCCTGGAGTACGATGGGCTGCTTCACATCTCGCAACTGTCTCCAAACGACAACATCAAGCGCGTGACCGACGTGATCAAAACGGGCGACAAGGTGACCGTCTGGGTCGCCAAAGTGCATCCGAATCAAAAGCGCATCAGTCTGACCATGGTCGAGCCGCCCGATGTGACCTGGAATGAGATGACAGAAGGGCAGACCTGCACCGGCGTCGTGACGCGCATTGAATCCTATGGTGCCTTCATCGACATTGGCGCCGAGCGTCCGGGGCTGTTGCACGTCCGCGAGATGTCCTCGGGCTACGTCGGGCATCCATCTGAGATGGTGAGTATGGGCGAAGATGTTGACGTGCGCATTCTCAAAGTAGATCGGCGGAAGCGACGCATTGACCTGACAATGATGGGGCTCGAGGCCGAAATCGAAGAGGAACCGGAGATAGAAGAGTTTTCTGAGGAAGAAGTCCCCCAGACTTCGATGGAACTGGCGTTGCAGCGCGCTTACGCGGCGGACCAAGAACAAGAAGCGAAATCGCGCTCTGAGAAAAAACGTCAGGCCGACTTTTCTGAACGCCAGGACATTATGGCGCGCACTCTCGACCAGCATTCGGAATAGTTCTCAACGGTTCTGTCGGATGGCTAACCATCCCGATACCCGGAGTTAACGCGGGGGCTCCACCTCGATAAAACCAAGCTCCAGGCTATCCCCAACGATCTGTCCTCGCTCGTCGTACCGCGGGAGGCGGGAACTGTCCCGCCTCCGATAGAGGCCCACGTTGACCACATATTCTCCCGGCGGCGTCTCGGGGAGCACGCGGATCTCGTACTCATCCCACACGTATTTATCGAGCGGCCAGCGCCTTGTCGGCAATCCGCCGGGATTGAGATGATCTTCCTGGCCCCACACGACATCCAGCGGTTGCGCCAGATGGACGAACGACTGGTAGTTCTTCTCCGGTGGAGTCAACGCGTGCCAGTAGAGCACGACCGGGAACGTCTCGCCCGGACGGACGTGCCGCTGAGGTAAATCGTAGCCCAGGAGTTCGATCTGCCCGCCAAAGTTGGCCCGCTGCTCGTGTTGCGCCGCCCAGGCCTCTCCTGGCGGCGAGGTGTAACGCAGCCAGTTATCTCGAGGGTCCACTACAAAGCTCTTGAACATCACGAGCAGCGCCAACGTTCCTCCCAGCCAGATGACAGATTTTGGACTGTGGATTTTGGATTGTGGATCGCGCGCGTGACGGGGACGCACCAGTACCAGCGCGACAATCAACATCGCCAGACCAACCACTGAAATGATCCACCCGGCTGTCCGCGGCGGTGTATCCTCGAAGCGGACCAACACGTCGTGTTCATCTTGAGGCACCCACAGCGTGATGAACCCTTCGGGGCCAGCGATCTCGATCTCGACCTCCTCGCCGTCCACGTAGGCACGCCAGCCCGGGAAATAGAACGTGTACAGGCGTAGCACAAATTCCTTAGGGGTGGAGATAGCAAAGTGATCGTGGAGCGGCCCGTGCTCGACGATCTCTACGCTGGCGCCATCGGGCAGGACGGCGCGATTGACTTTGTCGACCGGGCCGGGCTGCGAATAGGACTCGATCAAGGATGGCATAGGGACCATGTGCACCAGCGCCGCCTCTGCCGGGAGAAAGTCGCCCGTCGAGGTGGTGCCGAGCGCCTGGCTTTGCATCTCCCACTCGACAATGTCCTTGGGCGTGGTGGGGCCAAAATCCGGCGACCACGTCGGCGGGTAGAGCATCGGCAGCGCCAGCGCCAAGATCACAGCGAACACTGCGGCCAGCGTCGGATTGCGCCACCGTCCATAGGGCAACAACGCCGCGCCGCTCGCCGCGCACACGGCCAGCATCAGGTTAGCGGGTCCCAGCAGCCGCCAGGGGAATTGAAGGTAAGGCATTCCGGGGATACGCTCCCAGATCAGGGTGGACGCGGGTAACATCAAAAAGATCAACCCCAACCCGGTCAGGACAAAGTAAAGCAGCGCCCGCCGATGGGGCGTCTTGGAGCGCAAAAGCGCGCCCAATGCCGGTAGTGCAAACAGCCATTGGGCCAGGCCCAGGTTGTGTCGGTAGCGAGGAGTCGTCGCGCCCAGATCAAAGAGGCGCGAGGGAGCCAATAGCTCACCCAGGGATAAAAAGTGCTCCCGAAAATCAAAGTGGCCGGGGCCGATGACGTCTAATTTGATCGCACCGCGCTCCAATAGCGCTGGAAGCCAGAAAAAGGCAATCACTGCCGCCGCCAGAGCAAATGTCAGCGCCCCCCACCCCGCAGTGGCGGCCGTGCGGCGGCGTGGGCCGCCACACGACGCCGTGGCCTCTACGGGACATCGCCCCACCCGATTGCGTTCTGCACCGAACACAGCTTTTCCCATCCAATAAGGCAACAACAAGCCGATGGACGCGACGAGGCCAAGCAGATTGTGGCTAAACACGAGCGCCGCCAGGGTCAGCACGCTTCCCAGCAGCGTCTCCCTTCCCCCTGCCCCACTCATCAGGCGATGAAAGGTGTGAAAAGTCAATGGGAGCAAGCAGAGAGCGAAAAATTCCGCCAGATCGCCGCGGGCGTGCGGATCGATGAAGAGAACGTAGGGCGCAAACGTGAAGGAAGCGGCGGCGAGAATCCCCGCCGCAGGGCCGAAAAGCTCGCGCCCCAACAGAAAGGCTCCCAGCGAGGCGACGACGAAACCCAGGACAAACACCGCCTTCGTCCCACCCACGATGTCCACGCCCGGCGCCAGATCGAACAGGTTGGCCAGGTAATAGGTCAGGGGGGCGTAGTAGTTAAAGATGGGATAGCCATAGCCGTAGTAGAGATCGGGAGCCCAGCGCGGGTAGAAAGCGCCCCCCCCGTAGTGGCGGTGGCCTCCACGGGACGCCGCCCGCAGCGCGTGCCCCAGCTCAGCGGCACGGTAGACGTGGAGTTCGGCGTCCGTCTGGTGCGGTAGTCCGGGTCGGGTTAGGAACGGGGTAGCCGCAAAGAGAGCCAGAGCGAGCACAAGCAGTATGTAGCCAACAACCGTCAGTTGATAGCTATGCTCAGTGGCTGATCGGCTAATTCTGCGCCACAAGGTCAGGTATCTGCTCCGGGTATTCGGCCACCGGCACCCCGACTTGCTCAAATGCGGCGATTTTCTCCGCAGCAGTTCCCGTGCCGCCTTGGATAATGGCCCCGGCGTGCCCCATACGCTTGCCCGGAGGCGCGGTTCGCCCCGCGATGAAGGCGACGACCGGTTTGGTCATCCGTTCGGCGATGAACTGCGCGGCCCGTTCTTCGTCGGTGCCGCCAATCTCTCCGATGAGCACTACCTGTTCAGTCTGGGGATCGTTCTCAAACATCTTGAGCGCGTCGATAAACGTCGTGCCGATGATGGGATCGCCGCCGATGCCGACGCAGGTGCTCTGGCCAATGCCTCGCGCGGTGAGCGCATAGATCACCTCATACGTCAGTGTGCCAGATCGAGAGATGACGCCCACGGGGCCAGGCGTCGCGATGTGGCCGGGCATAATACCGATCTTGGTCTCGCCAGGAGAGAGCAACCCAGGACAATTTGGGCCTACCAGCCGCACACCCACCTGATCGAGATAGGCGCGGACACGGATCATGTCCAACACGGGAATGCCCTCGGTGATGCAGACGACCAGCGGGATGCCCGCGTCGGCGGCCTCCAGGACAGCATCGGGGGTAAAGTAGGCCGGTACATAGATGATCGAGACGTTGGGATTGGTCGCCTCGACCGCCTCGACGGCGGTGTCAAAGACGGGTACCTTGCCATCGCAAGCCGATTGTCCTCCCTTGCCAGGTGTGACGCCGGCCACAATGTTTGTACCGTATGCAAGCATGCGACGGCTGTGAAATTCGCCCTCGCGTCCGGTGATGCCCTGCACGAGCAATCGAGTGTTCTTGTCAACGAGAATTGTCATGTTGTCTTTCTATCCTTCGATAAGCTCTGTTATTTCATTGCCCTTTAGCAGCGGCAACCGCCTTCTGCGCTGCGTCGGCTAACGTCTCAGCCGTGATCAGTTGATAGTCAGAGGCATCCAGGATCGCGCGCCCCTCCTTGTCGTTTGTCCCCACCAGACGGGCGACCAACGGCACGGTAGGTTCGACCTCCTCGAACGCGGCAAGGATACCATTGGCTACCTCGTCGCAGCGAGTGATGCCGCCAAAGATGTTGAACAGCACGGCCTTGATCCCTGGATCATCCAGAATGATGCGCAAGGCCGTCGCCACCTGCTCGGCCTTGGCCCCGCCACCGATGTCGAGAAAGTTGGCCGGAGCGCCGCCAAAGTGTTTGATAATGTCCATCGTCGCCATCGCCAGCCCCGCTCCGTTGACCATGCAGCCGATATCGCCGTCAAGTTGAACGTAGCTCAGATCGGCCTCGCGGGCCTCTTGTTCAGATGGTGTTTCCTCGTCCACGTCCCGCATGTCCATCAGATCTGTCTGGCGAAAGAAGGCACTGTCATCGAGCACCATCTTGCCATCCACCGCCAGCAGTTTGCCCGCACCGGTGACGACCAGTGGGTTGATCTCGGCCAGCGACGCATCGCAGGCCACGAAAGCCTCGTACAGACCATGAGCAATGCGGGCAAAGGCGCGATAGTGTTCTTTCGCCAGCCCAATGCCCTTGGATAGCGCCAGGGCCTGATAATCCCGCAAGCCCAGGAAGGGATTGATGGCGACTTTTTTGATCGCCTCCGGGTTCACGCGGGCGACCTCCTCGATCTCGACGCCTCCCTCGGAGGAGGCCATCATCACGGGCCGGCGCGCGGCGCGGTCCACGACGATGCCCAGGTAGATCTCCTGCTGGATGTCAGCCGCCTTGTCCACCAGGACTTTACGTACAGGCAGTCCCTTGATCTCCAGCCCCAGAATTTCATCCGCTATCGCCTCAGCTTCGTCAGGGGTCTTGGCCAACCGGATACCACCGGCTTTGCCTCGACCTCCGACGAGCACCTGGGATTTGACGACGACCGGTCCGCCCAATTCCTCGGCGATGCGGCGCGCTTTTTTGGACGTGGCAGCAATGTCTCCCAGAGGAATTGGCACGCCATGTTCGGCAAAAAGTCGTTTGGATTGATATTCGTGCAATTTCACGTGTTTGTCTCCTCATGATTTGATTATAGCGAATGCCAAGAAAGAGCACGGGTAGGATTATACCACAGCGCGTGTAGAAGCCAAATGCATGTCTGGGGAGCTTGCTAACACCTGGCGAAAAGTATATAATCATTTGACGATCGAAAGGAAAACTAGCAGACAGAATAAGGAAAGGAGAGTGTGATGATTACAATTGAGCGCAGTTTTTCTGTCAAAGCCTCACCGGAACAGGTCTTTGCGTTCCTGGCAGATCACGCCAACGATCCCCAGTGGTTGCCGGGAATGGTAGATTCTCGGAACTTTGAAGGCGAGGGCACCAATTACCGGTGGGAATGGACATTCAAAATGCTTGGCATCTCTTTCGACGGCGTCGGCCAGGTTGTAGAACACGATCCGTATCGACGACACGTCGTGGAAACCCAAGGTGGGGTACTGAGCACCTGGGCTTGGACCCTGGAACCAGCAAGAGAAGGCACAAAGATATCGCTGCGAATGGAGTACACTGTGCCGGTGGCTGCCGTGGGTAAGCTAGCAGAGAAGCTATTGCTTAGCCAAAACGAGAAGGCAGCGAACGAGGGCCTCGCTAACTTGCAGCGTATCCTGGGAAAATAGGTCGGGATTATCGCCGGCAGATAATTGTAGAGAATATCTCAAGCCAGACTAAAAATGCTTTAGGCTGACAGAGTCTACGTGTCGGCGCGTCTAAAACTTGGGTGAGTATTCATTGGAGAACCAATCCAGCGCCGGTCGAGTAGGCCCAAAGGGCCGTATCGAGACCAAGCGGGTGATCTGTAGAGCCGCTTGCTTGGTTTCGATACGCCTTCGGCACTCAACCAGCGCTCGCTTCCCAAAGAATTGTATACGCCCCTACGTGTCAGTGTTGCCACTACTCCCCCACCCCACGCAGCCGTAAAAAATCTACGGAAAACCCTCAGTAACAAGGGCCTCGAGATCAGTTATTTCTCTCGACAAACCTCATCTCTTCGGATATAATAATTATAGACTGACTGGTCAGTCTATAAACTAAGATAGACGAAGGCCGGGAGTGTAAACAATAACGCCAAAACCTGATGTAGCCGCCGAACGCCGCGCTCAGATTATTGAGGCCGCGCTGACGTGCTTCACCAGCAAAGGCTACAACAATACCACGATGGACGACATCGTCGCCGAAAGCGGCCTGAGCAAAGGGAGCCTCTATTGGTATTTCAAGAGCAAGGAAGAGTTGTTTGAAGCAACCATCATGTCAGTTTTTATGAGTGTGGGCGAAGAGGCCTTTGCTGCTCTGGAAGGCCATGCGACGACTTCCGATCAGTTGCGCGCCATCGCCCATGTGACGGCCAGTCTGGGCAGGATGCTTGCGGGATATTTCAGTCTGTTCCTCGAGTTCTGCGCGTCGAGCCCGCGTCGCGAGGAATCCGCTCAGTTGTGGGTGAATATGCTCACCCAATACAAGGACTTGCTCGTTGGGATCATTGAGGAAGGGATCCAGAAGGGCGAGTTGAAACCGGTAGACGCAGAACCTTTGGTGTGGGCGATCCTGGCGGCCTACGACGGCCTGGCAGCTTACCTGGCGATTATGCCGGACCTGGACGTGGAGCAAGCCAGCATCGTGTTTGCCGAAACATTGTTGGCAGGATTGGAGGTGGAAAAATGACCAAACAATTCCACGGCATCACCAGCATCTTGCTTGTGGCAGCCGCCATCGCCATTGCCGCTTTCGCGACCTTTCGTGCATCGTGGGTGTTGGGCGTCGTCTACTTGGCACTCTGCGCGGTCTCACTATTGACCATCGTCTACGCTTACTGCGCCAAATGTCCCTGCAAAGAGCAGTGTGCCCACGTCTTGCCCGGCAAGGCGGCGCTGGCCTTTGATCGGCAGCCGGGGCCTTATACGGCGACCGAGATCGGAGCCTTGATTCTGGCGGGGGTGTTGTTAATGGGTTTGCCCCAGTTCTGGCTGTGGCGATATGCAGGACTGTTCGTCGCTTTTTGGGTGTTAAATGCCATCGCCGTAATACAGATTCGGATCGTCGTCTGCCCTGCCTGCGACAACATTCACTGTCCGCTCAAAACTAGCCACTGAATGGAGGAAAAGGATGATGCCAGCCTTCCTGGATCCAAACAAATCTCTCACTACCTGCGCCAGCGCAAGCTGCGAGGGATGTGAGGTCAGCCAAAAGCTACACTGCCACTTTTGTGCCAAGGATCTGGCTCACTTTCTGCTGAACGCTCTGCCGCCGGCCCTGCTGGCCGGTGCGGGCATCGTGCGCGTGGACTGGCGGTGGCTCGTGCCGTGGCTGATCGCAGCCCTGGGCTACTTTGGCTTCCTGGAAATCCGCGTCATGTGCTCGCACTGTCCACATTACGCCGAGCAAAGCACGAGCAGCCTCAAGTGCTGGGCCAACTATGGCTCGCCCAAGCTCTGGAAATATCGCCCTGGCCCGATGTCGCGGGCGGAAACATTCTGGTTTTTCAGTGGGTTCATCGTCATTCTGATCTACCCCCTCGTCTTTCTGCTGATCGGGGCGCAGTGGTTCCTGCTGGCGATGTACGTGTTGACCACAGCGGGAGCCGCCGTCACCCTGCTGACATCTTTTTGCTCGCAGTGCATCAACTTTGCCTGCCCGCTCAACCGGGTGGACGAAGCAACGCGGCAGGCGTTTTTTGAGCGCAATCCCATCGTCGCTCAAGCCTGGGATACTTCAAACAAACTATAGGAGGCAAGAAATGCAAATCGTGATTCTAATCGCCGCAATGATCCTGGTCGGCCTATTGGTCGGCGCGGTGGCCAGCTTGATCTGGAAGGAGAACAAGCCCTTTGGCGCAGTTGGCGACTATGTGATCGCCATCGTCTCCGCCGTCGTCATCGGCCTGCTCGATTGGTACGTGATCCCCGCGATGGGTTTTAGCGATACCCTGAAATGGCTCGGCGTGGCAACCGAGCCTCCGCTGGGGGCGCTGTTCGTGCTGTGGCTCATTCGCAGGGCGAGGAGATAACCGGAAAAATCCGTGGAAGCAATTTCCCCCATCATCGAGACCCACGCACTGACGCGCGATTTCAAGAAAACGCGGGCAGTGGACTCGCTGGATCTCGCCATCCAGCCTGGAGAACTCTTTGGGTTGGTCGGCCCGGATGGGGCCGGCAAGACGACCACCCTGCGCCTGTTGGCCGGCCTGTTGGAAATTACGTCAGGGTCGGCAACGGTAGCGGGCTACGACCTGGCCCAACAGGCCGAGGCGATCAAGTCCAAGATCGGCTACATGGCGCAGCAGTTCAGCCTCTACGGCGAGCTATCGGTCGTGGAGAACCTCTCCTTCTTTTCCGATCTGTACGACGTACCCAGGGCCGAATTGCGCGAACGGACCGAACGCCTGCTGGCTTTTGCCAATCTGACCGAGTTTCAAGATCGCTGGGCGGCACATCTCTCCGGTGGGATGCAAAAGAAGCTGGCTCTCGCCTGCACCCTGATCCACGAGCCACAGATCCTGCTGCTCGACGAGCCCACCACCGGCGTGGACCCCGTCTCTCGGCGGGAGTTCTGGGACATTCTCACCGAACTGTATCTGGGAGGAACTACGATCGTGGTCAGCACGCCCTATATGGACGAGGCCGATCGTTGCTCGAAGGTGGGCTTGATGTACGCCGGGCGCATGGTCGTGTGCGCCGAGCCGCAGCAGATTCGCGCCCAGATCGAGGGGGACTTGATCGAATTGCAACCCGATGACTGGCAGGCAGCGCACGCGCTGATCGAGATGCTCCCCGGCGTGCTCGAAGTACAGACCTACGGCGATCTGCTTCACGTGTTCGTTGATTCGGCGGACAAACGCCTGCCCGAGATCGAGGCCGCCCTGAAAAAACAGGACATCGCCCACCGAGGCGCCCGCCGCGCCACAGCCCGGATGGAGGAAGCCTTTATCTCCCTGATCAAGCGTATGGAGGAGGATTGATATGTCGCTACGGCACTTGTGGGCGATCATCCGCAAAGAGATCCATCACATCATGCGCGACCGGGCGACCTTTATCCTCGTCCTGCTGACGCCTATCGCGATGCTCTTCCTGATGGCCTACGCGCTGACGGTCGACATCGAACACGTCCCCATCGCCATCCTGGACTTTGACCGCAGCACGACCTCTCGCACCTTTGTCCAACGGATCACGGAGGGCAAGGACCTGGACTTGTACGCTCAGGTAGACACGCTGGATAAAGTCGAAGGTCTGCTCTTGCGCGGCGAAATCAAAGCCGCCCTGGTGATGGCCCCCACCTTCGAGCAAGACCTGATGGCTCTGCGCGGAATGTCTTTGCAGATCGTCATCGACGGAACGGAGCCGGAAAGCGGGGGCTTTGCCGTAGAGCACATCGGCGGGCGAGCGGAGGAATTTCTCAGCGAGGCGCTCGCCAGCTACGTCCAGACGCTCGACGTCTCGCTGGATTCTCTACAGCCGATCGACCTGCGCGTGCGCACCCTCTACAACCCCAGCCTGAAGCCCAGGGTCGACTTGATACCGGGCTTGATCTCGATGGTGCTCGGTTTCCCGGCCCTGTCCGTCGCCCTGACCCTGGCCCACGAGCGCGAGCACGGCACGCTGGAACAGGTGATGGCGACCCCGGTGGGGCGCGCCGAGCTCCTGCTGGGGAAAATGATCCCCTACGTCATTGTCGGTCTGATCAACGTGATCGTGATCCCTGCCGTCGCCAGACTTACGTTCCACATTCCCTTTAACGGCAGTTTCCCGCTGTTTTTCTTGCTCTCGGCGGTTTTCCTGTTCGCGCTGCTCAGCATGGGTATGATCTTGGGTGTGTTTATCCGCACCCAGCCGGCTGCGCTGGCGCTCTCCTTCCTGGTCATCTTTTTCCCCGGATTCTTCCTGACGGGGATCTTTTTCCCCATCGCTTCGATGCCCGAGATCATGCGGTTGGAATCCCTGGGCCTGCCGGGAACCCATTACGCCATCATCACCCGCGGCCTGTTTCTCACCGGCGTAGGATTGGACGTGCTCTGGCCATACAGCGTGATGTTGATGGGATTGGGAATCGCGTTCACGATAGTGGGGGCGCTCTTTTTCAAAAAGAAACTGGGGTGAGAACATGCTAAAATGGACGTCGTGTGTCCGCCGGATCTGGTCGCTCTCCATCAAAGAGTTCCTCCACCTCATCAACGACTGGTGGATGCCGGCCTTTATGCTGTTCGGCGGCGTGATCGAGCTGCTACTCGTCGGATGGGCGACCTCCCGCCCGATCACCAATCTGCCACTCATGGTGCTCGATCGGGACCAGAGCGCCGCCAGCCGAAACGTGGTCGCTGCCCTGGAAAACACAGGCGCCTTTGCGCTCAAAGCGTTGGCCCCCGATATGGAGACCATCCAGGACGCCCTCGAACGCGGCCAGATCAACGCAGCCGTCATCATCCCGCCCGATTTCGACAACGAGGTGGCCTCACCCATCGGGCGCCCCACCCTGGCGATCCTGCTCAACGGGGCCGAGAGCATCCCGGCGACAGCCGCGCTACGGGCCATCGAAGGGGTCGCCAGCGATATGGGAGAAGGCGTCATCCTGGAGCGTCTGGGCCTGGAGCCGGATGATTTTGCCAGCTTTGCCCCCAGCCTGCGAGTCTGGTTCAACGAGGCGCTCAGCGAGGCGCTCTACACCACGCCCGCCGAACTCGGCCTGATGCTGGAGTTCACCACGCTCCTCTTCGCCGCGCTCTCCTTTTCTCGCGAGCGAGAGCTGGGCACGCTGGAACAACTGCTGGTCATGCCTTTCTCCTCGATGGAGATCATCGTCGGCAAATCCATCCCTGTCATTCTGGTGGGATTTTTCGATTTCGTGCTCATGCTCAGCATGGTGCATGTTGCCTTCGGGGTCCCTGTCCGGGGATCGCTGCCCTTGCTCCTTCTCCTAGCCCTGGGGTATCTGCTGGTCGAGTTGGGCAAAGGGATGGTCATCTCGGTCATGTCGCGCACCCAGCACCAGGCATTCCTGGTGGTCATGATGGTCGGCATGATGGACTTTATGTTCACCGGGTACGCCGCCCCTGTAGAATCTATGCCCCAGATCGTGCAGCAGGTGGCGAACGTGATCCCCGCCTATCATTGGCTGACCATCCTGCGAGGGATCTTGCTCAAGGGGGTTGGCCTGGAGGTGCTGTGGCCCAATGTCTTGGCGCTGGCGATATTGGGTCTGGTGATCGGTACATTCTCTCTGCGCTACGTGCGCCGGGCATTGAATTGAAGTAGGGACGAGGATGCTGCTACCTTATCGAGCGAGCGCCTCTGCAACAAGCCTCTGAACATAAGATTTGAAACTGGGGCTCAAATAGAGCGTGCTATGGACAAACAAATCGTCAATCGCCCGATCCAATGCCTGAGTGTCAAGCAAGCCCGCTGTATAAGCCCGCAACAGGATGCCCACGCTGCCCATGGGAGTCTGGCCCTGAGCTTCAACAGCGCGACGCAGATCCAAGTCGTCTGTCAGCACCAATTCTGGCGCAAGTCGCTGCGCCAAGACGAGCGTAGCTACGTCGGCATACTGTAAATCTGGAAACGTTTCAAGTTGAGCATCTATTTCGTGTGGAGGTATTTCGTGAATATGAAAAGTACAACCGGCCAAAGGGGTCAATTCTTCAAGCAGCACATGCTGGCGGACTTCTTGGGTCACTTGAGCAGCAAGATGTAGGGAACGAAACGTGCCAAACACTTGCCACAAATCAATCTGCCACAGGTGTGTAAGCGGTCCGCTATCACACACTGCTTGGGTCATAGTCCAATCCTCGAAGGATGTCTTGAGCAAGAGCCTGTTTGGCGTACTCGATCTCTTCTACTTGCTCGCGACCGAGGATGGCGATGGCCCGTTCACGAGACATAGCACCTTCGATGAAAGCTCGCTCTATGGACTGGCGATAAAGCAAGTCTAAACCAAGATGCAAGGCTTGACCAAGCAGCGTGATCTCATCTTGCCCGGTCTGGCGCGTGAGAAAGGCCAGCTTTCCGATCACTTGAGAGGTTTCCAATGATACCCGTTCCTCAAAAGTTGATGTGCTCATTTCTCTACCCTTTATCCAAGTCTCACCTCGATTATAGGCTCTTTTGGATTGTTGTCAACTACATTGGGAGATGACGATGGAAAGCAACGACCATGCCATCATCGCCCGCGGCCTGACCAAGCGTTTCGGCGACTTTACCGCCGTGGACGGGATTGATTTCGCCGTCCGGCGCGGGGAGATATTCGGCTTCCTCGGCCCCAACGGCTCCGGCAAGACCACCACCATCCGCATGATGCTCGGCCTGCTGCGGCCTACCGATGGGTCGGTGCAAGTCATGGGCGTGCCGGTGGCCGAACACGCGGCGAGAATTCGACCTCGCGTCGGCTACATGTCGCAACGCTTCAGCTTGTACAACGACCTGACAGTGCTCCAGAACCTCCAATTCTACGGCCGAGCGTATGGCCTGGCAAACGACTTGCTGAAGGAGCGCATCCAGAACGCGCTCCAGATGGCCGGGCTGGAGGGCCGCGAACGCACGCACACCAAAGACCTTTCGGGAGGGTGGCGACAGCGACTGGCGCTCAGCGCCGCCATCCTCCACCGGCCAGAGCTGGTCTTTCTCGACGAACCGACCGCGGGCGTGGATCCCGTCTCCCGCCGGGCTTTCTGGGGCTTGCTCTACAAGCTGGTCGCCGAGGAGATCACGGTGTTCGTCACCACCCACTACATGGACGAGGCCGAGCACTGCCACCGGCTGGCCTTCATCCAGCGGGGCAATCTGATCGCCCACGGCTCGCCGGAGGAGATCAAGCAAGACACGATGAGGGGACAGGTACTCGAAATCGCCCCCGCCGACACGGCCAAAGCAGTCAGGGTCCTGCGCGCCGCCCGCGAGTCTGGCAAGCTGCCGCTCGAAGAAGTGGCGATGTATGGCGCGCTGGTGCACGTCGTCGCTCCCCAGATGGAACAATATCAGCAAGCCATCGCCGCCGAGTTGCGCCAGGCCGACGTCGAGCCGGGCCGGATGACGATCATCGAGCCTTCTCTGGAGGACGTGTTTATCGCCTGTATGCGGTAGAAAGTAGACAGCACGTTAACAATTCATTGTACCTCTTGGTATGTTTCAGATGGGTTGAGTAGCCGCGCTTTCCATAGCGCGCGGTATGGAAACCGCGACTACCTCCAACCGAAATGAAACACACCCAAATGAAATACATCCGTATCTTTTCTGTAGAGCCGCTCGCATCCTTGGTTTCGACTTGTGTTGAGCTTGTCGAAACATACGACCGGAAGGTCTACTCAACCGGCGGATACTCGCTCCGTTGTCGGCTTGACAATCAGTCCAATCCTAGTATAATGAACACTCGTTCAGTAAAATGAATTATCGTTCATATCACGGGAGGCTATGCATGACATGGCAAGAGGAGCTTCGCGAGCGACGCCGGGACATCATTCTGGAGACCGCCGCCGCCATTTTTGCCGAGAAAGGCTATCAGCGAGCCACGATCAAAGAGATCGCCGATCGCGCCGGGATCGCTCCAGGCACCATCTACCTCTACTTCAAGAACAAGCATCAGCTCCTGATGGGCATCGCGAACCACGTCATCGGGGAAGCGTGGGCGCAGACGCAGGCTCAGATGGCGCGTATCGACCCGGAAACATACATTGACGCCGTTTTGCAGAACATGCTCCACTTTGTTCGCCAGAACAAGGCGTTTCTCCAGGCTGTGATCTCTGAAATCTGGACGAGCAAAGAGCTCCAGGAACAGTTCTTTGACCAGATCATCACTCCCCTCTTTGAAACCGCGGGGCGCTACCTGGAGCTCCAGATCGAAAAAGGAAGAGCGCGTCCCTGCCGGGTCGAGATCGTCATCCCGACCATCACCGGTTCCATGATCATCCTCTCCCTCCTGCGGACGCTGGCTCCCGAAGACTTTCTGACCGACTCCTCCGACGAGGAACTGGTAGATGAGTTGAAGCGGCTGTACTTTTACGGGCTTCGGTTGGAAGGGGAGGTAAGCTGATGTTGCAGCGCATCTGGGCCGTGATACAGAAAGAGTTCGTCCAGACCCTCCGGGACAGGAGCACGCTGCTGTTGATGCTCAGTCTGCCCGTAATGCAGCTACTTCTCTTCGGCTACGCGGTCCACACGAGCGTCGACCACATCCCGACCATCGTGGCCGATCAGAGCCGCGACGCCGCCAGCCAGGCCTATGTGAGCGCGTTAGAAGCCTCCGGCTACTTTGCCGTCGTCGCCTACGCTCCCGACCAGGCCGAGGTAGTTCGGGCGATTGACGAGGGGCGCGCCCAGGCGGGCGTCGTGATCCCGCCCAACTTTGCCGCCGACGTGGAGCGTAACCAGGCCCAGGCTCTGTTCCTGGTGGACGGGTCGGACCTCTTCACCTCGCAGTCGGCTTACAACGCCGCCACCGCCATCGCCGAGGTTCACGCGACGAAGGTGCTGCTGGAGCGATTCGAGCGCTCCGGACGGGTGACCAAAGATCAGAGCCTCTTACCGCTCGACGCCCTGGTCCGCATCCTCTACAATCCCAACCTGACGGACCTTTGGTTCATCATCCCCGGCATGTGCGCAATGATCCTGCAAACCCAGACCATCGCGCTGACCGCAGCCGCCGTGGTCCGCGAGCGCGAGGTGGGCACCATCGAGCAACTCCTCGTCACGCCCATCCTGCCCATCGAGCTGATGATCGGCAAAGTCGTGCCCAACATCGTCATCGCCGTTGTCAACCTGCTCACGGTCCTCGCGATGGGGGTGTTTGGGTTCGGCGTGCCTTTCCAGGGCAATTTCTGGCTATTCTTCTGGATGGCCTTTATGTTCATTTTCTCCGGGCTAGGATTAGGACTTTTGATCTCGACCGTCTCCCAGAACCACCAACAAGCCCAGCAACTGAACATGGCGATAGCGTTGGTGGGCTTGCTGCTGGGAGGATTCATGTTCCCCCGCAACGCGATGCCTGCCGCCCTCCGCCTCGTCGGGAATCTGTTTCCGCTGACCTACTTTATCCCCATCTCGCGTGGCATCATCACCAAGGGGATCGGCGTCGAGTTTCTGTGGGGGCAGGTCGTGGCGCTCATTATCTACGTCGTCGTGGTGATGGTCGTCGCCGCTCGTATGTTCAAGCAAGGATTGGATTGACGATATGCCCAAGTCACTCA
Organism: Anaerolineae bacterium; assembly: GCA_034437455.1. Classification (GTDB taxonomy): domain Bacteria; phylum Chloroflexota; class Anaerolineae; order B4-G1; family B4-G1; genus DAOTUB01. The sequence goes on from DAOTUB010000044.1 coordinate 15,586, forward strand.
AGCGCATCGGCGCCATTACTAAAAAAGAGACCGTCCAGCTCCTGCGGGACTGGCGCACGCTGGCGCTGGTGCTGCTTCTGCCCATCCTGGAGATGTTTCTCTTTGCCTACGCTGTCTCTTTGACCATCGATCACATCCCCACCGCCGTCGCCGACCAGAGCCACGACGCTCAGAGCCGGGCCTTTATCGAGGCGCTGACCGCGTCGGGATACTTTGACGCGGAGCTGTACGTGGCAGACGAAGCCCACGTCATCCGCGCCATCGACGAGGGCCGGGTTAACGCCGGCGTCGTGATCCCGCCCGATTTCGCCACGCAGGTCGAGCGCGGCGGCGCTCAGGTGCTCGTCATCCTCGATGGCTCCGATTCGGCCACCGTCGGTTCGGGCTACAGCGCCGCGAGCGCGGTCGCCCAGGCCCGGGGAATGGAGTTGACGGTCGAAAAAGTGACCCGGATGGGAGTCAATCTGGGGTCGTTGGGCGGCGATGGCTCGCTTCCCATCTACACCTCGACCCGCGTCCTCTACAACCCGGACAAGGACGACATGATCTTTATCATGCCGGGGCTGGCGGCGATCCTGTTGCAGGTGATGACCATCGGCCAGGCGGCCGTCGCCGTGGTGCGCGAGCGCGAGCTAGGCGTCGCCGAGCAAATTCTGATCACGCCCGCCCGCCCGCTGGAACTCTTGATCGGCAAGATGGCGCCCAACCTCGTGCTCACCGTCGTGGATATGCTGATCATCATCCTGTTTGGGATCTTTTGGTTCGGCGTGCCTTTCAAGGGAAGTCCGTGGCTGTTCACCTGGCTCTCCCTGTTGTTCATCGTCTCTGGCCTGGGATTGGGGCTGCTGATCTCGACCGTGACGAAAACACAGAGGCAGGCTCAACAGATCACGATGCTGTTCATGATGCTGTGCATGCTGCTGACCGGCCTCATCTATCCCAGAGAGCCGATGCCAGCCGTCGTGCAGGCCGTCGGCAATCTCATCCCCGCGACCTACTTTATCCGCATCGCGCGCGGCATCATCACCAAGGGCGTCGGGATTTCCTTCATGTGGAACGATGTGCTCGTCCTGGTGCTCTATGGGGCGGTGGTGATGGTGCTCGCGACAACGGCGTTCAAGAAACGATTGGATTAAACCGATGAACGATACGATAGCTATCTCGGCTCAAGACGTGGTAAAGCACTTTCGCACCAGGAACGGTACAGTGACGGCCGTGGACGGTGTGAGTCTGCAAGTCCGGCGCGGCGAGACCTACGGCCTCATCGGGCCGGATGGCGCGGGCAAGACGACGATCACGCGCGTCATCCTGGGGCTGCTCAAGCGCACCGATGGCGAGAGCAGCATCCTGGGCTACGATTCGATGCACGACACCTACGACATCCGCGAGCGGGTGGGCTACATCGCCCAACAGTTCGCCCTCCCCCCCGACCTGACGGTGATGGAGAATATGCGCTTCTTTGCCAACGTCCAGGGCGTCGGCCGCGCCGAGCAACGCCGACGCATTCCCGAGCTGCTCGAGTTCGCCGGACTGTCCGAT
>DAOTUB010000045.1:0-20731 GCA_034437455.1 Anaerolineae bacterium
AAGCAAGTCATGCAGATCCGTATCTGGTGGGCTGACAAGATGGTTCACTCCGTCTCGCTCCCTTTGCAAGAATTCAAGGTTCACCTTTGATCTTTAAAGGAGTTCACTTTTCAACTTTGCCTAACAGGCCAAATTGAAGCGAATTATCCCCAAACTAGAAAACCCGTCGCGAGTGTGGGACATAACCGGGAAATCTAATCGTTTTTGGATCCCAAAGTGGGGTAAAACACGCATATTCGTCTCTTTTTCACCGCAACAGTGGAGCGATCTGAAAAATCGACCGAATTAAAAAAGTACCAATATCCATCGGTGGAAACTACCGAAAATGTACTCCCCTCAGCTTCAAACCCGTGGCGCGCCTCTCAAATTAGGGTTTATACCGTACTTTTCTATCCTTGCCAACCGATATATAATAATTTCTTCTCGCCCTTGAGCAGCTTTGAAGGTCTCTGAGGAAACCTATGGAAAGAATCTCACAACAAGCTTCCGTTGCCCTTCTCATAACTTATCTGGCGCTAGGCGTGGGCTACAGCCTCGCCAACCCGCTATATGAATCCACAGACGAACTGCGTCACTTCCGCTATGTGCGGCACCTTATCGTCTATCGTGAGCTGCCCGTACAGCAGCGCGGCGCTCCACGCGCCCAGAGTCACCATCCCCCATTCTACTATGCCTTGGGCGCTCTGAGTAGTTGGTGGGCGCCCGTTTCGCAAGACGTTTACTACGCCCCGCCTATCAACCCGCACTGGGATGACCGCTACTGGGAAGCAAGCAATGACAACAAGAACCTGTATCTTCACGGCGACGACGAGCGTTTTCCCTTCCACGGTGTCACCCTGGCGGTCTATGTGGTACGGTGGATAACGGTGCTTATCGGGGCGATCGCCGTTTGGCTGACTTACCGCGTCGGGTGCGAGGTCTTTCCAGGCTACCCTGCATTAGCCATAGGTGGAACCGCATTGCTCGCGTTCAACCCGCAATTCCTTTACCTGAGCGGATCGGTAAACAACGATGTCCCGGCCGCCCTGTGTGGCGCGGCGGTGCTTTGGGCATGCATCCGGCTGGCGCGGAATGGCCCCAGCACGCGCACCGACATGACCCTGGGCGTCCTCTTCGGCGCAAGTCTCCTCACCAAGTTCAACCTTCTGGCTCTTCTGGCGCCGATTACCCTGGCTTATCTGATCGCCGTATGGCCTACACGTGACTGGCGCGCTCTTATGCGGGGCGCTCTGGTCACCCTGGGTTTAACGATCCTCATCTCTGGCTGGTGGTTCTGGCGTAACTATGTGCTCTACGGCGACCTCACCGGGATGAACAAAGTCAATGAACTCTGGTCAGGTCAGCCAGCGTTCGAGAACTGGTGGGTCCTTCGACAAAGCCTGCCCTATCTCTGGAGCAGTCTGTGGGGACGCTTCGGTTACGGCCAGCTTCCCTTGGCCCCGCTTATCTACCAGGGATTGTTCATGGTTTGCGCGTTGGCTCTTGCTGGATACTTGATTCCCCGCAGAGGCAGAGGCCCCTCCGGGACTGTGCCCCGGCGCGATGCACTTCCTGCCGCTGCCCTGGCGCTCATGGGGATCACTGTCATGGCCTTTACGGGTGTAGTTTTTTATTACATCTTGATTCAACCAGCCGGGGCGATGGGACGTTTCTTGTTTCCTTGCTTGCCTGCCTTTGCCTTTCTGATCCTCATGGGATTGAGTCGCTTCTTTCCTCTCCGCCTGAAATGGGTGGCGGGCTTGGTCGCGACGGTTGGCATGGCAATTCTGGCTATCTATGCTCTGGTCGGTGTACTTGCCCCGGCCTTTGCCCGTCCCCATCCTCTAAGTGAATCTGAAATCGCGGCCATACCCAATCCCGCGAGTGTCGAGTTCGGCGGCGTGGCCCGATTACAAGGCTATCGGATCGCGCCTCACGCTGTCGAGCCGGGCGACACAGTGGAAGTCACGCTGTACTGGGAGACGCTGGCACGGACCAACCAGAACTATATGATCTTTGTCCATTTGCTAAGCGACGTGGGCACGATGGTGAGTCAATGCGACACTCACCCGGGCCTGGGGCGCTATCCCACGACTGCCTGGGAGCCTGGTGTTGTCTTTGCCGATACGTATCGTGTGCACGTCCCAGAGACGGCCTACGCGCCAGACAAGGCCTACATACAAGTCGGCATCTATCTGCCCGACGACCCGCGCCTCATCACGCCCGATGGGCGCGATGCCCTGCGTCTGGAAATGGTCGAGATTCAACCCCTGCCTGGCGAATACCCCAATCCAATGAACGTCAACTTTGACGACAAAATCGCCCTGATCGGCTACGAACTTGACCGCCGGATAGCGCGGCCCGGCGACAAGATCCAACTGACGCTCTATTGGCAACCACTGGCTCCAATGGAGCACAATTATAACGTCTTTGCCCAGGTCCTCGGCGTCCAAGATCAGGTCTGGGCACGCAGTGACGGTTGGCCTGTCAGCGGGCAGTCTCCGACCAGCCATTGGGAGCTGGACGACATCGTCAAAGATGTCCGCGATTTGACGATAGGGCTGACGACTCCGCCAGACTTTTACGACATCGAGGTTGGTCTGTACGCACGAGAGCCAGGCCGTCTGCCGATCTTGGCAGAGGATGGTCACAGGCTAGGCAGTCGCGTGCTGTTGAGCAAAATCCGGGTGATACGTGATGAGTAGAAAAAGAGAGTGGGTCGCAGTCACCCTGATTTTGCTGCTGGCCGCCGCGCTCCGCTTCTGGGAGTTGGGCGAGGTGCCGCCAGGACTGCACCACGACGAGGTTGCCAATTGGCTCATCGCTCGAGATATTCTGAGCGGAAACCACGCCATCTATTTTACTGCGGCTTACGGCCACGAACCCTTCTACCAATATGTCCAGGCCGCCAGCGTAGCCCTGTTCGGCGACAACTGGCTGGGGGTGCGCTGGTCCTCGGCGGCCTTGGGCTTGCTGGGCATCGCCGCAACCTACATCCTTACCCGGCGTCTCTTTGGCGTTCTGGTCGCGCTGCTGACCATCGCCTGGCTGGCCGTGAGTTTCTGGCCCCTATTCTACGCTCGCGTCGGGCTGCGCGCCATCATGCTGCCTTTTACCGCCGCCCTTGCCGCCTATTTCCTCTTCCGCGCCATAGAACGCAGATTTCAGGACAGTAACGGATTGAACTGGTTTCTTACCGGACTCTTCCTCGGGCTGAGCCTTTACACGTACATGGCTGCTCGCATCCTTCCCTTCATCCTCGCCGCTTTCCTCATCTATTCATTCCTCATCTCCTCATCCACTCGTATCCCATGGTCTCGTCTCCTCGTATTCCTCCTCGTTGCCGCTCTCGTATCCGCACCGCTCCTGATCTGGCTGGCGATCCACCCTGAGGCCGAGTACCGCGTCCAGGAGATCCGGGAACCCTTGGATCGATTGCTATCTGGAGATCCGTCGCTCGTGTGGCGGAATTTGATCGCCAATCTCAAATCCTTCACCTTTGCTGGCGATCCCTGGTCCCACCAGAATCTTCCAGGTCGCCCTGTCTTTGCCGATCCTGTCGGCGCGGTGCTCTTTTACGTCGGCGCACTGATCGCGCTTCGGCGCTGGCGCGACCCTCGCTACGGATTCCTGCTTATATGGTGGGCCAGCGCGCTCGCACCTAGCGTCATCACTTCCGTCGCCCCCAGTTCCATCCGCGACATCCTGGGATTAGTTGTCGCTTTTGTCTTCCCATCGCTTGCCCTCGTCGAAGCGAGCCGCTGGGCCCGCTCTCGTCTCCCTGACCTTCGCATTCGTCACGTTTCGCGGTCCTTTGTCATTCTGGCCCTCGCTCCCTGCCTATTCCTCACGGCGCGCGATTATTTTGTTCTCTGGCCTCAGAATGACGTCGCCCGCTTTGCCTACCAGGCAGATCTGACGGCAGTCGCTCTCCATCTGGATGATCTGCCGCCGGAAACACCCGTCACCGTCGCCGGTCTGTCGGTGCACACGATGGACGGCCCTAGCCTGAAACTGGCCTCCCGACGGAACGTGCAAGGTGTTCGCCTGTGCGACCCCCGCGAAAACCTCGTCATCCCGGCGGGGGAGGATGGCCAGCTTCTTGTCCCCAAAATCGTCCCTTTTGACGACGACCTTCGGCAGCGGCTATTGGAATGGGGGGCGGAAGCCGATCCGCGAGCGTCGTTCACCAGCTACCATCTGCCCGACGACGCGACCCTGTGCCGCGCTCTACAGCATCTGGAAACCACAGCCGCCCTGCCAGACGGCGCGCCTGTTCCATTGCCTGTCTCTTTCGACGGGCGACTGGCTTTTCTGGGCTATGAGTGGCTGCAGCGAGATCCCATTGCTGGTGGAACACTCACCCTGCTGACGTACTGGCGAGTCGAGGAGCCCTCCTCATCTACGCTCAAAATCTTTACCCACTTGCTGGGAGCATCCGGCGCGCCTGTCACTCAGCACGACGGCTTGGGCAGCCCTCCTCACGGATGGGCAACCGGCGATTGGATCGTCCAAAAACACGTGCTTCCTCTCCCATCCAGCCTTCCTCCCGGCCCGTACTGCATCGAGATGGGACTCTACACGCCGGACGACGACCGGCTGCCTGTCTTGACAGCAGACCGCTTGCTGCTATACTCGCTCATGGTGACAGAATGAAGAAACGGTGGCTGAACATCCTGCGCCTGCTGATCAGTATCGGCGCGCTGGGATTTCTATTCTGGCAAATTGGCCTGGGAGAAACGCTGGCTGTGTTGCGAGAGGCCGATCTGCGTCCTCTCCTGATCGCCTTTATCCTTTTCCTCCTCAGCCTGATCATCCGCGCCGGACGATGGGCCGTCCTTCTGTGGGCGCTAGACTGGCGCGTCTCCCTCTGGCGTCTGGTCTATCTCTACTTTGTGGGCGCTTTTTTCAACAGCTTCTTGCCCAGCGGTTTTGGCGGCGACGTGGTACGGGCGCTGGAACTGACCGGCGACGCGCCAACTCCTGCCGCCGTGGGAACCGTGCTCGTGGATCGGATGACGGGCTTGCTCGTGCTGCTGGTGATGGGGCTGGGCGCGCTCCCTTTCAGCGCGTCCTATCTGCCTCCCTGGTTGGTCTGGCTTCTGATCGTGGTTGCCGGCGGAGGTCTTTTAGCAGGGGCGCTGCTCCTGGAAGGACGATTGTTGCGCCGCGCTACCGCCTGGCTGCCAGACAACTTGTCCTTGACCGGCTCTGGCCTCCTGGGCCGCATCTATGCCGCCGTCAGCGGCTGTGGATGGCGGGCGGTGGTGCAGGCTCTGGCGATCTCTCTGCTGTTTAACCTGCTCAACGTGTCCGTCAACTTTCTCTGTGGGCGAGCGGTAGGCATTGACCTCAGCTTTGGCTATTTCCTCATCACCGCGCCACTCATCTCGATCAGCCTGATGATCCCTGTCTCCGTCGGCGGCGTGGGAGTGCGGGACTGGGTGACGGTGGCGTTGTTCAGCCCGGCTGGAGTGAGCGATAACGCTGCCGTCGCGATGTCCTTGAGCCTGTACGCGGTCACGGCAGCGACGGGACTGGTGGGCGGCCTGATGTACGGAATCAAAGGGTTGCGAGGGATGGGAGACAGCGAGAGATGAACCGCTGGCAAAGACCAGCCCTCGTGACCCTCACGCTTCTGGCCAATCTGGCCCTGGCGGCGCCCGCGCTACGATACGGAGCGGCATTCACGCTCCTGTGGCTCCTTCCCGGCCTGGCGTGGGCTGGCTTGCTGACCGATCACCGCCGCCGCCCCGCCGCTGAGGAGCTGGCAATCGGCCTCGGTCTGGGATTCGGTTCCACCGTCCTGCTGACCCTCCTGCTCCATTATATCCCCGGCCCTTTGCCCTTTACTTTACTGTTGGTTGCCGTCAATTTACTCACATTCATCCTCATCTTCCTACCCACCCACCCTCATCCCAGCAAACCCATCAACGAGGACCGTTCATTGTTCATTGTTCATTGTTCATTGATCATTCTCATCGCCGCGCTATTCCGTCTGGTCAACCTGGGCTACAGCGAGTTCCAGGGCGACGAGGGGATCGTGATGCAGCGAGCCGCCCGCGCCATCCTGGGAGACGATGCGCAACTGTTCTACCACCAGAAAGGCCCCATCGAGATTCTCCTGCCCACGGCCACCTGGACGCTGTCCGGCGCGATCAACGAGTGGCAGGCCCGGCTGCCTTTTGCATTCGCCGGTCTTTTGGGCGTCGTGGCTCTTTACCTCCTGGGAAGGCGCTGGTTCAACGAACGGAGCGGATGGATCGCCGCGTTGCTCCTGGCAATCAACGGCTATTTCGTCGGCTTTGGTCGCATCGTGCAATATCAAAGTATCGTGCTGGCGCTGACGGCCCTGGCGCTGCTCGCTCTCTGGCGCTGGTCGCAGGCGGAAGGAGATCGGTGGCTCATCGCAGGCGCGGCGTTGCTGGCCTGCGGCGTCCTGGCCCACTACGACGCGGCGTTGGCGCTGCCGGCCGCCGCATACATCGTTGGTCGGCGGCTTTGGTTCACTCGATCAGGGTGGCGAGCGCTCGTAATGGCGGGGCTGCTGGCCTGCGTCATCTTGGCGCTGTTTTACATCCCCTTCGTTCTGCATCCTAATTTTTCCAAGACAATAGCGTATCTTGGCAAGGCTCGCATTGGCACCGGAGGCCCTCTCTACAACAACCTGCTCTCCTCGCTGCCTCTGGCGACGTTCTACAACTCCGCCTACTATCTCATCGGCCTGGCCTGCCTGCTCGTCGTGGCCTCCTTTCTCTCTTTCCGCCGCTGGGGCTTGCTCATCCCTGCCTCTTGCCTGCTTTGCTCCTTCGCCCCTCTGCTCACCGGCCCTGCTCTTGCTCTCTTACTTTCCTTTATTATTCTCTCTCGCCGTTCCTCGACTCCATCCCGCGCTGCCTGGCTGTGGTTCGGCGCGCCGTTCCTTTTCTACTACTTCCTGGTCTGGGACCCCCGCACCCACGTCCTGAATGCCTTCCCCGGCGCTGTCCTTCTGGCCGCCTTCGCATTGGACTATTTCATGAATCGTGTCTCCCCATCTCCGTGTCTCGGTGTCTCCTTGTCTCCCCGTCACTTTTCATTGCTCATTGTTTGTTCCTCATTGTTCATCCTCCTCGCTTATTACCCCTACTCGATGTTTGTGCAGCACACTCCCGAGATCAAGCGCACCTGGCCTGCCCACCAACCGACGCTCTACTGGAAGCCCGACGCGGAGACGCCTCTCTTTGGCTATTTCGGTTTCCCTTATCGGGCTGGCTGGAAAGTCGTCGGCGTCTTGATCGAGGAGGGAATCCTGGATGGCGTCTATGCCAGCAATGAAGAGCAAGAGGTCACGGGCTGGTACACTCGAGGGGCCGAGCGTACCTATTGCCCCGGTCCCGAATGGTATTTCATCGCCAAAAACGTGCAGGACGAGGTGGCGATCCAGCAAACGGACGTTGAAGAGAATTACCACGTATGGGGAGAGATTCAGGTCGCCGGGGAGCCTAAACTGTGGATCTATTATCAAGGCCCGCCGGTGACGCCGCCCCAACTCTTTCACGTCGAGGATTACGCTTCCCGCTTCGACGCCCGGACGACCCCGGCGAGTACAATGCCGCCGCCTCTCACCGATTACACCCCGGCGGGCCATACGCTTGGGGAATCGATACGACTCCTGGGGTACTGCCTGGACGCCACAGACGCTCGCCCTGGCGGGTCCATAGGCCTGGTGCTCTACTGGGAACCGCTTCGCCCGATAGAGACCAACTACCAGGTTTTCAATCACTTGTACGATGGCACAATGTGGGGGCAACAGGACGGCACACCGGGGTGCGCGCTGCAACCAACCGTCCTCTGGAACCCCGGCCAGATCGTGCGGGATGAATACACCATCCCCATCGACCCTGCCGCACCAGCGGGCGACATCCCACTGCTGGTGGGGATGTACAGCCTGGAGACCGAGCAACGTCTGCCGGTCCGCGCCCCAGACGACCCGTCCATCGGCGATGCAATCCCCCTGGCGGTGGTGACCGTTCGATGAGTGCAGCGATACGATCTCGATTTCTCCTAGTCGGCCTGCTGATACTTGCGTTCGCGCTGGCGCTGACCAGCGCAGTGCAAAAATCGCCGACGATGGACGAGCAGAACCACGTCGCCCGGGGCGCGGCCTACCTGGGCACAGGCGATCCTCGCCTCAACATCGAGCACCCGCCCCTGATCAACACGCTCAGCGCCTTGCCCGCCCATCTGCTGCTCGACCTTCAACTGCCGCTGGACGGGTGGTGGGAAGCCAGCGAGTGGTACCATTTTGCTGACAATTTCCTCTGGCGAGCCAACACGCGCCCCGACCGCATCATCTTCCTGGCTCGCCTGCCGATCATCGGGCTGACGCTGATGCTGATCGCGCTGGTATTCCGTTGGGCCGACGCTCGTTTCGGCCCGTGGGGCGGACTGCTGGCCGCCGCCTTTTGCGCGCTGGATCCCAACGTCCTGGCCCACGCCCGGCTGTCCACGACCGACCTGGGAGGAGTCTTTTTTGCTTTCCTGGCTACTTATCTCCTCTGGAGAGCGCTTCGACAGCCCTCCGCCTCCCGGCAAGGCCGCCGTGTCCTGTGGGCTGGACTGGCGTTGGGCCTGGCTTTCGCGGCCAAACTATCGGCGCTGCTGTTTGGACCTATCCTGGCGCTTCTGGCTCTGCTGGACGGAATCTCCCGCGGCCCCGGTCAGGCTCGCCGCCTGCTGAACCGCGCAGGAATGATACTGGCGGCGATCTTGCTGGCGCTGCTGGTGATATGGGCCGCCTACAGTTTTCAGATCAACCCCCTGGAGGAAGGCGGCCTCCCTGTGCCGGCTCCTCCCTACATACAAGGTGCGCGGGCGATACTGGACTTTGCCAGTGGAGGGCGGCGAGGCTACCTGCTGGGGCAGATCAGTACTGAGGGCTGGTGGTATTATTTCCCGGTTGCCTTTGCCGTCAAGACGCCTCTTGCGACCCTGGTAGGGCTGCTGATAGCGACGGGCATGGCGCTGCGCCGTCACGCGGAGCGTCGCGACGATCTGTTCGTCTTGATCCCACCACTACTCTTTTTTCTGATCTCTACCACAGCCCGACTCAATCTGGGCTACCGTCATCTCTTGCCTGTGCTCCCGTTCCTCGCCGTTCACCTGGGCCGCTTGGTCGATCTACCGTCCCGTTTCCGCCGTTTTCCTCCCCTTGTGCTTGCCACGTGGCTGGCGATCAGCACAGTCACCATCTATCCTCACTTTCTGGCCTACTTTAACCCCATTGGCGGCGGGCCGGAGAACGGTTGGCGCATTCTGGTTGATTCCAACATGGATTGGGGACAAGATTTGAAAGGACTGCGAGCCTGGATGGAGCGCGAGGGGGTGGAGCGAGTGCGACTGAGCTGGTTTGGCAGCGCCCATCCCGAAGCGTATGGCATTGCCTACGATCCACTGCCGGGCGTCGGTCTCTGGCAGCCGCCTGAGGTATGGAGCGCCTCTCCCTTCGCCCGGGGAGATCCCCCGCCGGGCATCTATGTCATCAGCGCGAGCAACCTGGCGGGGGTAGCCCTCTACAACCCCAACCTGTACACCTGGTTCCGCCCCCGTCCTCCCGACGCAAAGATCGGCTACTCGCTGTTCGTCTACGAGGTGATGGCCGATGAATGAGCGCAAACCGGCAAAATGGCTTCTGATCGCAAGCATCCTGTTACTGGCCGCTTTCTTTCGACTCCACCGCCTGCGCACGATGCCCTGGGGATTATCTCAGGACGAGACCGTCAACGCCGACACCTCGCTCGACCTTCTCGACGGCCCGCATGTTCCTTTCCTCGCCGGGGGGTTCGGCCACGAGCCGCTCTTCCACTACCTCCAGGCCGCTACCCTCGTCCTGTTCGGCGACAATGTGATCGGCATCCGCATGCCCGCAGTGGCGGCCGGGATGCTGTTGGTCGCCGCCAGTTACGCGATGATACAAAGGCTCTTTGGACCGATAGCGGCGATGACGACGGCCGGTGGGTTGGCGATCTCCTGGTGGCCCATCATCTTCAGCCGCATCGGGATTCGCGCCATCACCTTTCCGCTGCTCCTCACGCTGGCCGTGCTCTCGCTCTGGCGAGGACTGGCTTCTCGCCGTCGCATCCCCGTGATGCTTTCAGGCTTATTTGGGGGACTGGCTTTCTATACCTACACATCCGCCCGCGTCCTGCCCGCGCTGGCGCTGGCCTGGCTGACCTACGCGGCGCTCTTCCAGCGAACAAAGCTGAGTCGACATTGGAGAGCCTTGCTCGGCGCGGCGCTGATTGCAACGGCGGTCGTGGCTCCTCTCGCCCTCTATCTCCAGGCGCACCCCGAGTTTCAGGAACGCATCCAGCAGTTGCAAGGCCCGCTGACGGCGCTGCGCCAGGGCGATCCCCGGCCCGTGGGACGCGCAACTCTGGCTACGCTGGGCATGTTCAGCTACAATGGCGAGGCCCGCTGGACGTATGGCATTCCCGGTCGCCCGATCCTGGATCCACTGAGCGGGCTGTTGTTCTACCTGGGACTGATCCGGTGCGCAGTACAGATGCGACGGCCCGCCTGTGGCCTCGTGGGGCTGTGGCTCCTCGTCACCCTGACGCCGAGCATGATCACACCCGACGCCCCCAGCAGCATCCGCGCCATCGGCGCGCTCCCGGTGGTCTATGGAATGATCGGCATCGGGGCGGCGTGGTTGTGGACGCAGGCGACGCGCCGGGGCCGCCTGATGCGGGCGTGCTTTCTCGTCGGCTTGAGCCTGGTGGGCGCGGTCCACATGGGCTGGACGTACAGAGATGGCTTTCGCGCGTGGGCCACTCACCACGAGGTTTACTGGCGCTACAAGGCCCATTTTGCCGACATCGCCTCCTTCCTCGGTGACCAGTCCGCTGCGCTGCCCACCGTGGTGATCGAGTTGTGGATCGAGCCGTTGGACATAGACGGTTTGCGCCGCAACCTGATCCACGACGAACACCAACCTCGTTGGGTGCAGGGAGGACGATCTTTTTTATGGCCCGTTGGCGCAGAGGGCTTCACGTTGGCACTGCCCATTTTCTCCAGCGCCGACGACGAAATCTGGCGGCTCTTTGCTGGCGACCCGCCGGTCGTCTCCACGAGCGCCTACCGCATGCCCGATGGCCGTCCTGGCGTCACCTTCTACACCATCGAGACCGAGCCGATCCTTTCCGATTTTCTGACGCGAGCCTCTCGCGCGCCGGTCACGCTGCCCGAAAGCGCGCAAACCGTTCCATTGCCGGCCAACTTTGCTCAGATCGCCTTTCTGGGCGACCAGGCACCCGAAACAACCAGGCCAGGCGACGACTTGCGTCTCATCACCCTGTGGCGCGTGCTCCGCGACAGTCCGGAACCGCTCAAAATCTTTGTCCATCTGCTGGATGCCAGCGGTACCCTCGTCGCCCAGCACGATGGCTTTGACGTCTGGGCCGCGTCGCTGCGCCGGGGCGACGTGATCGCCCAACTGCACGTCATTCCATTGGAATCTCAGATTCCCCCTGGTCGCTATCGCTTGCAGATGGGCGTCTACACTCGCGCCGACCAGGTCCGACTACCAGTGCTGATCAAAGACGGCGCCATCGCCGATAGGTTATGGTTGGACACGGTGGAGGTGAAACCACGTCAATGAAGACGCCTCCCCGCTGGCACACGTTAGCCATGATCCTTCTGCTACTATTGGCTTTCGGCATGCGCCTTTACCGTCTGGACGATCTGCCGCCGAGCCTCTTTCACGACGAAGCGTACAATACGCTTGATGCGCAGGCGCTGGCCGAAGGGCTGCCCCGTAGGGGCGGAGGCCTCTACGGGACTGCGCCCCATCCGCGCTTCTACGATAGCTGGGAGGTCTATGCTCGCACCATCCACACCGACTGGCCGCCCGCTGCAACTCGCTTCCCCGTGTTTTTGGAGGGCAACTATGGACGGGAGGCGCTCTTCCACTACCTCGGCGCTTTCGTCGTCGCCTTGGTCGGCCCCAAGGTGTGGGCGCTGCGCCTGGTGGCCGCGTGGATGGGCGTCCTTGCCGTGCTGACCGCCTACATGGTTGCTCGCGAACTTTTCAGCGATGAGGCGGAGCGGGCCAGACGGCTGGCGACCCTGACGACTGCCGTGGCCGTGGGAATCTACAGCCTGCTCGGCTTCAGCCGGTTGGGTCTGCGCATCATCACGCTGGTCACGCTGGCGGGGTTGACCGTAGCATTCTGGTGGCGTGCCGGTCGCACTGGACGATGGCGTTGGTGGGCGCTGGCAGGGTTGATGCTTGGACTGACGCAATACACGTACATCCCGTCGCGCCTGCTGCCATTGATCGTCGCTTTCGCGACGCTGGCCTGGATCATACGCCGCCCGCGAGAACGACCCCGCCTGGTGCGAGGCGCGCTGCTGGCATCGCTGGTCACGCTTGTTGTGACAGCGCCGCTCATTGCGTTTTTCATCCGCTACCCCGCCTATCTCACCCTGCGCGCCAAGGTCATCGCCGCCGACGCCCCCGAACACGGCCTGGCCATGATGATCGCCAACGTGGGACGAGTATTGTTAGGCCTGGTGTGGCGCGGCGATCCCAACCCGATCCTCAATCTGCCCGGTCGCCCAGCCCTCGACGTCGTGCAATCCATATTTTTCGTCGTCGGCGTGATCGTCTGCCTGCGCCGAGCGCGGCGGCTCGTCTACCCACGGCAAGGCCGCTTCCTCCTGTTCTGGGCGGCTGTGATGCACGTGCCCTCCATCCTCTCCGGCGTCGCTCCTACCTTTGGGCGCTCCATCGGCGGCGCGTTGCCCGTGGCGCTCATCGTCGCCGTGGGGATGGAAGCAGCCTGGACGAGTAGCGTCGCCCGCTGGCCGCGTCGTCGTTCGTGGGCCACGTCTGCCGTCGTGGCTGCCCTGGCCCTTAGCATCGGGCTGACGGCGCGTGATTATTTCGTCGTCTGGGCCGAGTGGCCCGGGTTGCCCCAGATTTTCCACGAGGAGATGGCGACCGTCGGTCGGTACATCGGCCAGTTGCCGGATGAGACCGTCGTCTACATGACGCCGACGCAGAAATATTATGCAACTCTCTTGGTGGCCATGGGTCCTGGAGAACACGACCGGCCCCGCGATTTCTACGGTCCCGCCGGATTGCTGCCGGCCGGGGAGCCAGGCCGTGAAACCGTCTATCTCATCCTCGAAGGCGACGAGACGACCGCCGATCTGCTGGAGGAGACCTTTCCTGACGGACAGTGGAATGTGCGTAACGCGGTGTTTTCTGCCTGGCGCGTCCCACCTACTGCCAACCGCGTGCGCCCTCGACACACCGCGCACGCCGATTTTGCTGACCGAATTCGATTGATTGGCTTCGACCTTCCATCCACTCAAGTATGTCCGGGCGATGCCCTGTCGGTGCGGCTTGTCTGGCAGGCGCTGAGCGCGATGGAACGACGTTACACGGCCTTTGTTCATCTGCTCGGTCCCGACAACCCAACATCTGGAACGCCTTTGTGGGCACAGGACGATCACGAACCGGGCCACGCTACGTACAGCACCGATCGCTGGTTCGCTGGCGAGGTTCTGATGGACACCTTTCATCTCCAGATCCCCGCCGATGCCCCGCCTGGGGAGTATACCTTGTCCACCGGCTTTTACGATCGGGAGACCTTTGCGCGACTGCCCCGTAGTGGCGAGGGTCACTACGGGACTACGCCCCGCAGCGACGCCGCAGGCGACACGGCGACGATGATTACGATCACCCTGGAGGCGCCGTAGATGGAACGAAATGGCGTCAAGACACGGCGCAACCTTGCACTCTGGATCATCCTGCTGTTCTTCCTCGTGTGGGTTTTCTTGACTCACACTCACGTCGGATCGTTCAACGACCGCTCCCGTATGGCGGCCATCGAGTCGCTCGTTCATCGGGATACCTGGATCATTGACGACTCGCCTTTCAGCCGCACAGTGGATCGTATCCTCGTAAAAGACCACTTTTATTCCGACAAACCCCCTGTCCTCACGTTCATCGCGTCCGGCGTGTACACCATTTTGCACCGGGGATTCCAGCTCACGCTCGATGCCAGTTGGCGCGATCTCGACCGAGCGCCGTGCCACTGCCGCGCCTTTTGCGACGACGATCCAGATCGGGCCTACTATTGGCTCACCTTGGCGCTGGTAGGGCTGCCTTCGGCGCTGATGTTGGGCCTCTTTTACCACCTGACCGGTCGCTTTGGGATCAACAATCCCAGTGCGCTCTTGTTGACCGTCTCGCTGGGCCTGGCCACGCAGGTCTTGCCCTACAGCACCGTTTTCAACAGCCACGTCCCGGCCGCCGCCTGTTTGTTCGCCGGGTTCTATGCCCTGCTCAAAGCGGGCGACGCTCGCGACGCTGCTCGCCGCTGGCTCTTTGTCGCCGGGCTGCTGGTCGCGTTGGCCGCCACGTTTGATCTGGGGGTGGGTCTTTTCCTGGTCGCCTGTTTTGGTTACGCAGTCTGGATCCATCGCCGTCGCGCCTGGCCTTATATCCTGGGTGCAATGCTCCCCCTGCTCCTGATGGCTGTCCTGGACTATCAGATCGTTGGCAATCTTTTGCCTCCGTATATGTACACCCAGGGCTACGATTATCCGGGCTCCCGCTTCCCTCAGACCGTGGCGGGCAATCGCAGCCCGGACAATGTGCTGCTCTATGGCCTGCGCCTGCTCTCTGGCGACCACGGCCTGTTCGCTTTCAGCCCGGTGTTGCTGTGGGCCGTCGTTGCCCTGGTGCGGACCTGGCGCAGGCGCGCCGATCCACTGCGAGGGATCGCCGCACTCGTTGGATTGACCAGCGGCGCGTTCGCTCTCTATTTTATCCTGTTCACCGACAATTTCGGCGGAGACGCCTACGGTCCGCGCTGGTACACGGTATTCATCCCATTGCTCTTTATCTTTGTCGCCGCTACGTGGGACAGGCTGCGCGCGCGGGTCTCCTGGTTCTTGTTCCTGGCGTTGACTGTTCTCTCGTTCATCAACAGCTTCCAGGGCGCTCTCAACCCCTGGCGCAAGAGCGCCCCGCTGCTGTGGCTGGAATACGCCCGACCAGGGCAGCGGGAGCCGGTGAACGTGGCTCTCTCCGGGATCGCCTTCGAGGAGCTGGAGCCACACTTTCTGGATACCTTCGCCACCCGCCGCGTGGACAAACGCTGGTTCGACGCCCGTTCCTGTCTGGTCATCCCTCCCGGCTCGACGTGGCTCTTCGTCGGCCCGGATACTCCGCTCGACCCGGCGCTGGCCGAGCGAAGCGGGCTGGCCTCCGGCGGCAGTCTGGCCGGCCACTTTGATCTACGGCCGGCCTGGGACGCCTACGCCTACGGGGAGCGATTGGAGACGCTGGCGTGGATCAGCCCCGCGCTCGTCTCATCGAACTCGGACCCGCTGGAACCCGTCGCACTCCCGGCCAGCTTTGGCGACCAGCTCGCTTTTGTCGGATACGAGCTATTGAGCGATGAGGCAAGCGCCGGGGCAGAGATCGCGCTCATCACTGCCTGGCAGGTCGAAAGGAAGCCGGAGCCGCCGCTGGCCCTTTTCGTCCACTTGCTGAATTCCCAGGGTCACATTGCCGGTCAGTACGACGGCTTGGGAGCGAACCCGGATGGCCTGTATCAAGGCGACGTACTGTTGCACGTCCATCGTTTCAAAGTGATCCCCAACGCAACGCCGGGCGCCTACTGGTTGCAGGTGGGCCTCTACGATCCAGAAACAAGGACGCGGCTATTGCTGACAGACCAGGACGGCGACCGGTTATTGTTGACGACGGTAGAGGTGACCGGCCAATGAGCGAGCGGGATCGCAAAACTCACCTCTGGCCCAATTTACTGGCTGTCTTGCTACTGTGGGCTTTTTTCGCCCAGACCACCAGCAGCATGGTCGTCAAGTCGCCGACCGTGGACGAACAGGCCCATCTCATGCGCGGCTACGTCTACCTGGAATTGGGCGACCTGCGTTTCAAGATCGGCCACCCCATCCTGGCAAACGGGATGAATGCTTTGCCGCTGTCGGCCCTGACCGACCTGAGTATCCCCACCGATGACCCTGCGTGGAAGGAAAACCGCTGGGGTGCTTTTTCTGACCTTTTGATCTGGCGACCGGGCAACAACGTGGATCGTTTATTCTTTCTCGGCCGACTGGTCACTGTCGCGCTGGGAATGCTCTTTGCGGCGACGGTGTTCCGCTGGGCGCGCCAGCTATGGGGCCGATGGGGCGGGGTGATCGCCCTGGCCCTCTTTGTGTTCGATCCGACCATCGTGGCCCACAGCCGGTTGACCACCGACGACGTCGCGGTCAGCTTTTTCTACTTCGCCGCCACCTATGGCCTGTGGCGCTACCTGGAGACGGAGCGAGCGCGAGACCTGGTGATGGCAGGCGTCACCTTCGGCCTGGCCCAGGGTTGCAAATTCTCGGCCTTGCTGCTGATTCCTGTCTTTGTCGTCGCTGTTGGCCTGTGGTCTCTTTGGAGCGAATCCGGCGCCAACTCCTCAGATCGCCGCCGTCGGCTGCTAAACCGCGTCATCGGCTTGCTGGCCATCTTTGCCATCGGCGGACTGACGCTGTGGGCGGGTTACCGTTTCGACGTTCGCCCGCTCCCCGACTGGAGGCTGCCGACGCCCGCGCCTGGCTATTTCGAGGATCTCGTGTGGGAGATCAAGTATTTTGGCCGCGAAGGGTACGCCTTTTTGTGCGGCGATTACTCGGCCACTGGCTGGTGGTATTACTTTCTCGTCGCTTTTGCCCTCAAATCCCCGCTGCCCGCGCTGTTGTTGATCGGCGCGACAGTGGTCAGCCTGCGAAACCTGACAGGTCTCCAAGACCCGTCGGATTTCCGTCGTCTGGCGGCGCTCTTGCTGCCAGGATTCGTCTACTTTCTCTCGACGCTGGCCAGTCCGCTCAACATTGGCTACCGCTTTTTCATCCCTGTGCTTCCCTACCTCTACGTGTTGGCGGGACGCCTGGCGACGCTGGCGAAGGGTTATGGACGTTTGTGGCTGGCCGGAGTGTTGGCCTGGAGCGCCGTCGTCGCCGCGCGTATCCATCCCCATTACCTGGCTTACTTTAACGAACTGGCCGGCGGCCCCGACAACGGCTGGCGCTACCTGGTTGATTCCAACCTGGACTGGGGCCAGGACTTGCCCACGTTGCGCGACGTCGTTGAGCGGCATCACCTGGGCCGGATCAAATTGAGTTACTTTGGAACCGCCCATCCAAGTTACTATGTCCCCGACTTTGAGCCGCTTCCGGCCTGGAATCCAACCCCGGAGCAGGGCAACCCCCTCACCCGCGCCTATTACCCACACGCCCCGGCCCCCGGCGTCTATGCCATCAGCGCCACTCACTTGCAGGGCGTGGTGCTGGGGCCTGAAAAATGGGACACCTTTGCCTGGTTCCGTGATAAACTTCCCTTTACCAAGTCCGGCTACTCGATCTTTCTCTACCGGGTAGAACCGACCGGGCCGGCGGTGGACGTCGCCCTCTCTGGCCTTCAAGTCGATGAGCTGACGCCCGAAACCTTTGCCGCCTTTGAGACCAACGACGTACACCTGCGCTGGTTCGATGCTCGCACCAGTTTCGTCATCTCCGCTCGACCAGGCTGGTACGCCGTTTCTGACGCAGACGATCTAGCGTTGTGGAATTTCTTGATGGCACCCCTCCCGACCGGTACACATCCCTGCGCCGCCGTCTCCGGGTCAGCCTGCCGCCTCTACACGCTCGATTCAGATGCTCACGCCGCCGCCACGACTCGCATCGAACGTCTGGGTGCCGCCTCGCAAGCCTGGCATAGCCCTGCCCTCGCGCCCTCGCCTGACGATCCGCTCTCTCCCCTCGCTTTTCCCATCAACCTGGGCGATCAGCTTCAATTCCTGGGCTACGATCTCCAAACTCCTAGACTCCTCACCGCCTGGCGCGTGACTGCTCCCCCCGGTGGCCCTCGCGCCATTTTTGTCCACCTGCTCACGCCCGATGGTCAAATCGCGGCGCAGTGGGATGGGTTGGACGTACCGGTAGAGGGCTGGCGAGAAGGGGACACCCTGCTCCAGACGGCGCCCTTCGAGCTTCCTGACAACCTGCCGCCCGGGCAATACTGGCTCCAGACCGGCGTTTACAACCCGGCGACCCTGGAACGACTGCCCGTGCTCATGGATGGGAATCCTGTCAGTGACCGCATACTGCTCGAAACAATCGATCTGGGAGAAGGTCTGTGAAGTGTCGTCGTCCTGCCACTCACAACGTATTGTTGGCTGTTCTGCTTCTCCTGGCGCTGTACGCCCAGATGATGGGCAGCGTGCGGCTCAAATCGGCCACGTATGACGAGCAAGAGTACGTCGCCCGGGGCTATGCTGTCCTCCGAACCGGCGACATGCGGCTGCGGCTCCGTCACCCGTTGTTGACCAATCTCATCAGCGCCGCGCCCCTGTTACTCTTGCCCGATCTCGAGTTGCCTACCGACCACCGCTCCTGGACCGAGGCAGCGTTCCACGAGTTCTCCGCCGAATTCCTCTGGAACTATAATCGCGGGCGAGCTGACCAGATCGTCTACCTCTCGCGCTGGCCGATGATGCTCCTGACCGTCGTGTTGGCCGCCTTTGTCTACCGCTGGGCACAAGCCCTGTACGGTCCTGGGGGAGCGTTGCTGGCGTTGGCGCTGGTCGCTTTCGATCCCAATCTCATCGCTCACGGGCGACTGGCCAACACGGATATTGGTGCAACTGCTTTCATCTTTATCGCTGCGTACGCTTTTTGGAAATATCAGCGCCAGCCTTCTGGACGCCGCCTGCTGCTGGCAGGAATCGCCTGTGGGCTGGCGCAGACCACCCGCTTCACCGCCTTGTTGCTCTTTCCTGTCTTTGGCCTGGAGGCTCTGGCGGCGGCCTGGCAGGATGGAAATAGCCTCCAGTGGCGCAAGCTTGTTCAGACAGTCCTGGTTTTCCTGCTCCTCGCCGGTATCAGCCTGGGGACCATCTGGGCCGTCTATGGCTTTACCTGGGGGCCAATAGATGGGATCGGCCTATCCCTGCCATCTCCCGATCATTGGGGCGAGTTTCTTTCTCTGATCCACCGGCTGAACCGCGCCGACCGGGCTTTCCTCCTGGGACGCGTCTACGAAGGGGGTTGGTGGCCTTACTTCCTCGTCGCCTTCGCCGTCAAGACCCCGCTGCCCACGCTCATCTTGATCGGCTGGGCCATCGTTCGGGTTATCCGGCGTCGCCGCCTGCTGCGCGACGCGCCGATCCTCCTCCCCGCCGCGGCCTACTTTGCCATCGCCGTGGCTGGTAACCTGAACACCGGCTACCGGCTCATCCTGCCCATCCTCCCATTCCTCGCCCTCCACGCCGCTCGCCTCGCTCCTTCTCCCACTTTTCCCTTCTCCTTGTCTCTCCCTCTTTCTGTCCGATGTCTTCTCCCCCTCGCCCTCGCCATCTGGCTGGCGCTCAGCGTGTTCCTCATCTGTCCTCACTACCTGGCCTACTTTAACGAGAGCGTCGGCCCGCGCAACGGCTACAAGGTGCTGGTGGATTCCAACCTGGATTGGGGTCAGGACTTGCCCGGGCTGCGAAACTGGATGGACGAGCAGAACGTAAAACAGGTCTACCTGAGCTGGTTTGGCACGGCTTCGCCCGAGCACTACGGAGTGCGCTACCGTTCCCTGCCGGGCTGGCCTCCTTTTGAGAATCCGGCGCTCCGCGTTTATCACCCGCGACGTCCCTTGCCGGGTATGTATGCCATCAGCGCCACCAACCTGCAGGGCGTGTTGCTGGATAGGCCAGACACCTTCGCGTTCTTCTGGACAGAGCGCCCGATCGCCCAGATCGGCCACTCGATTCTGGTCTACGAGGTACCAGCGACCGCTCCTCCGGCCAATCTGGCCCTGGGGAGTGTCCGACTAGATCAGATCTCAGCGGGCTTGCTCGACGCCCACCTGGTCACCAACGATCTGCGCCTCCGCTGGTTCGATCCCACCGCCAGCCTCGTTCTGATGCCTCAGCAACAGCAGGTGTGCTATGCCATCGCCGGGGATCCACCTCTGGCTAAACCGCTGGCGACGCGCTTTCTGGATAACCTGGAACCGTTGGCCCAGGGGGCGGGGTTTCGCTTATACCCGTGCCCTGATGAGGCTGATGTGGATGCTCGCCTCGACATTGCGGCGGCAGCCCCAGTCCTTCAGAGCGCCGAGAGCAAGTTCGCTCCGGGCGACGATCCGGACGCGCGCTTGCCTGTGCCGCTCCCTGCCTCGTTCGACGGACAGCTCGCTTTTCTGGGTTACGAAATACTCACGTCGCCTGCGCCTGGCGGGGAGACGTCGCTGTTAACCTACTGGCGCGTCCTGGAACGCCCCGAACACTCGCTCAAGATATTCGTTCACCTGCTGGACGATCACAGCAACATCTGGGGGCAGCAGGATAGTCTGGGCGCGCCGGTGGAAGGCTGGCATGCAGAGGACGTCATCGTGCACCTCCATGCCTTTGCAATCGCCGCGGATGCCCCTCCTGGTCGCTATTGGATCGAAGTAGGTCTGTACGATCCACAGACGACGGAGAGATTGCCCGTCGTTGGCGACGATCGGCTGTTGCTACAACAAATACGGTTGGAATGAACAAAGCGCCGAGAGAAATGGGGCATAATTCAAAAGTCTGGGGAGCTTTCGACGTAGCCGCGCTTTCCATAGCGCGCAGGCCCGCGAGGTATGGAAACCTCGGCTACATAGCCCCGTTTTATTGAAAAGATACAGTCTGGAGAAAAAAGAAAC
>DAOTUB010000046.1:0-4895 GCA_034437455.1 Anaerolineae bacterium
AAGCAAGTCATGCAGATCCGTATCTGGTGGGCTGACAAGATGGTTCACTCCGTCTCGCTCCCTTTGCAAGAATTCAAGGTTCACCTTTGATCTTTAAAGGAGTTCACTTTTCAACTTTGCCTAACAGGCACAGGCACAAACCGTTCCGGAGCGATGATTTTTCGAGTCCACGTGGAGCCGGTTTGGTGTCATTCCTGGCTTCCCACTTTTTCCTCCTCTTTGTTAGAACGATGCGCGATACGATCTGTTACAGGCATAGTGCGTGAGCATTCACAGATTGCAACTCGCGAACGAGCGAATTTCATCGCGTTCCACGGCTTTTTGTTTCCAGTTCTGATGAGAACCCGATAGCTACCTGTTAGCTGGTGGATGGGCAGCGCAGCCGGAGACATGGTATTCTATTCCATAGGCTCGAAAAACATGAAAGGAGACATTCACGCCCCTACGGGGCACCACGAAGGACGAAAATGTAGGGCGGTTTTGCTAACCGCCGTGGGGTCGGATAACTACAGAGTTATTTTCGGAGGAGTCACCATGAACTCCGTTCACCCAGAAGGACGAAAATGTAGGGCGATTGCGGATTGGAACAATCCGACGCTAACCGCTACAGGCGCTCGTCATTCCGAGCGGAACGGAGCGCAGCGGAGTGGAGTCGCAGCGTCGTGTGGCTGTGTGCCGACGTGGGCGCAGTCCCGTAGGGGCCTACGCCACTGCGGGGTCGCCCCACGACAGCGCGGTACACCGTGTGGTAGCGGGGGCCACCCCACGACACCGCGACGCCACACGGAGGAATCTCCCCGGTGGTTTTCCTTGCGAAAGTGGAGATTCCTCGACTCCCTTCGGTCGCTCGGAATGACGCAAATTGGTAACAGATCTATTTTCGGAGGAGACATTCACGCCCCTACGGGGCACCACGAAGGACGAAAATGTAGGGCGGTTTTGCTAACCGCCGTGGGGTCGGATAACAAATCCGACCTACAGAGTTATTTTCGGAGGAGAAAAAGATGAACAAGCAATTTTCGATTCTGGCAGGCGCGGGCATCATCCTGATCGGGTTGATGGCCCTGGGGTGCAACGTTGTCGGTGCGCTCTTGGGGCTGAGCGTGTGGGAGTGGGGGCCGTGGCGGCTCTGGCCACTGATCGTCGTCTGCTTTGGGCTGCTCTTTATCGTGCCGCCCGCGCTGACGCGCGGCCTTCGCGCTCTGGGCCTGCTCTTCATCCCCGGCGCGCCGATCCTGACCACCGGCGCCATCCTGCTCTTTGCCAGCGTCTTTGGTGTCTGGAACGTCTGGGAGTGGCTGTGGCCGCTGGAGGTGATGGCGCTGGCGACCGGTTTCCTGCTCGCCGCCATCTATATGCGGACGGTCTGGCTCGTCGTCCCGGCGATCATCATCGGGGCGAACGGGCTGCTGCTGCAATTCTGCGCCACCACCGATTGGTGGGGCGTGTGGGAGGTGCTGTGGACGATCGAGCCACTGGCAATAGGCGTATCGCTCCTGGTGATCAGCGGGGTGAGACGCTCGACCGGCCTCTTTGTGGCGGGCCTCGTCGTGTGCGGACTGGCCGGGCTGGGACTGGCCGGATCGCTGTTCCTCTCTGTGGTATCGGACGTCTTTCCAGCCTGGTGGGTGTTTAGGTTGATGGGCCCGGCAACCCTGATCCTGATCGGCTCGCTGGTCCTGGTCTGGGGTTTGTTCGACCGCTCGCCGACGTCCGGCCTGGCCGCAGAGTGAAACCTTTTCGTGCAGGTCGCGTATAAGTACATGCTGCTACTACTGCAAAACTTGGAGGAGCGTCATTCCGAGTAAACCACAACGCCACGGCGTTGTTCAGTGAGCAAGAAACTGAACGTATTCGTCATCCTGAGCGGAGCGCAGCGGAGTCGAAGGATCTCCAATTCCGCAACGTGAGATTCCTCGGCTCCCTACGGTCGCTCGGAATGACGGTAAAAGGGAAGTTTCTTAGTAGCGGAACGAAGCGGAGCGGAGTCGCAGCGTCGTGTGGCGGCACACGACGCCACACGGAGGAATCTCCATTTTCGCGGGAAAAACCATCCGCAGAGATTCCTCGGCTCCCTCCGGTCGCTCGGAATGACGCATACAAGTGGATTAACAAAGAGGAGGGGGAATGAAAACACAAGAGGCTATCATCCTGTTTGTCGTGGCTTTGTTGGCCGTCAATAGTCTGGGGTGCGTGGTGTGTGGCTTGCCTGCATTTCCTGCTTGGTCGGGAGTTCGCGGATCGGGCTGCGTGATCGAGGAAGAGCGCGACGTGAGCGATTTCACCGGCGTCGAATTGGCGACCATCGGCAACCTCTACATCGAGATGGGAGACGAGGAAACGCTATCCATCAAGGCGGAGGACAACCTGCTCAAGTACCTCGAGGTCGAAGTGAGACAAGGGATGCTCGAGATCAGAGAGCGTCCGGGCGTTATCCTGCGAGACACGAGGCCGATCAACTTTTACCTGACGGCGAAGGAACTGGATGCCATCGTGCTCAGTGGCAGCGGCGCCATCGAAGCGCCGCGCCTGGAGGGAGAGCGAGTGACTGTGACGATAAGCGGTTCCGGCGACGTGGAGATCAAAGATTTGAAGGCCGATGTGATCGAGGCGCGGGTCAGCGGATCGGGCAATCTGAACGTCTCGGAGAGCGGGGCGCGTAAACAGTGCGTCGCCATCAGTGGCTCTGGCGGTGTAAGAATGAGAGACGTGGTCGCCGACGAGTTTGATGTGCAGATTTCGGGTTCGGGCAGCGTGGACATCTCGGACGGTGAGGTCGAGGAACAAGAGATCTCGGTCAGCGGCTCGGGCGATTACAAGGCCAGGAATCTGGCAAGCGCCGGGGCCGACGTGGAGATTTTCGGCAGCGGCTCGACGACCGTCCAGGTGCGCGACCTCCTGGTGATCCACATCATCGGGAGCGGGGACGTGTACTATGTCGGTAACCCCGCAGTGGAGCCGTCGGTGATCGGATCGGGCGACATTGAGCGCATCGGTGAGTAGGTCGCTCGAACCCCTCGAAAACCATCGGATGGGCGCATCTAAAACTTGGGGGAGTGTCCATTGAAGAACCAATCCAGCGCCGGTCGAGTAGGCCCGAAGGGCCGTATCGAGACCAAGCGGGCGATCTGTAGAGCTGCTCGCTTGGTTTCGATATACTTTGTTACTCAACCAGCGCTCGCTTCCCCAAGATTTGGATACACCCCCATCGGATCGAATGACACAAATTCCACGAACTCTGGTCTAAAGAGAGGGTGGTTCCGAATAAAGTCACGGGCAATCTCGTTATAGAAATAGATGTGCATATTGATTCATTTTCAGCATAGCAAAACAGGTATGTCGCGATAAGCACTTTAAAAATCGAAAATTGGAGCGCGGGGCCATCCACCAGAGCCGAATTCGAGCAACCAGAGCAATGATGGGATAGAGCCTTGAGGTACCCTTTGCCCCCATTGACTGTCTCCGAACACAAAAAAAGAGACTGAATTTTGCATCGAATCGGCATCCTGAGAAGCCGGGCGCACGTCAGGCACACGGGTTCCTGGGTCTGGAACCTGCAACCGCCGCCAGATCAACTTTTGCTTCTCCGTTGGCGTGTCGGGCAAAAAGACCTCGTAACCCGAAGGCGTGAGGTAGGCAGCCACGCAATAGCCGCCCAGCGTGTTCAGTACCTCATCGGTGGTTCGCAACCCGGCTTCGACCATGACCGGGTCGGACTGACAATCTCGCTCGATCAGCGTGTAGACCATCAAAGTGACGATGCAGACGAAGCAGAGCGCGACGATGGCGTCGTCCCGCTGCAAGTAAATGGGACGAATGGGCAGGTCGCTCTTCAAGTTCCGCATCCGACGTTCGACGTGACGATGGTTCTTGTAGACGATCCACATCCAGTCCAGGTAGTCAGTAACTGATTGGCCCTGCTTGCGGCGCTGATTGGTGACCAACACCCAGCGCCCATCCAACTTTGCTGCTTCAGCGATCCGGTCGGGACGCCGCTGGTACATCAGGTGCATCGTCCCGTCGCGAACGACAAAGTCGACTTTCACGAAGGTGCGCACATCTTTGAACTGATGCGCCAGGTCTGCCAGGTGTCCGGATACCCATTCAGGGTCTCGGTAATAGCGGCCTTGGTTGAGGTGATCGAGAGTCCATTTCAGTTTGGACTCGTAGGCCGCGATGAGCTTGCAGCGACGCTGGGCGTCCGTTTTCTGACGCTCGGTGTCCAAGATGATGGCCGCGCGTACCCAATGATGCACCTTGCGGTAGACGGGACGTCGTCCACCAATGCCCAGCTTTTTGCGTCGGGCAGCTTCCCGATCACGCTCGTCCGGGGTCATCTTCAATTTGGCCTCGAACAACAAGCCACGGAAAACGGCTTTGACTTTGTGACCAGCCTTCTTCGTGCTGGCCGGCAACGTCACGAATTCGTCTTCCGCGCAAGCAGCTACCACTTTGCGGGTGCGATCCGTCATCTCTGGCGGGCCGAGGAATCGACCGTGAGTGCGAGAAATGAGCAACATATTCTTGGCATTGTGCATGATACTGTCTCCAGTCACCAGCAGGTCGCTGCGTTGGAACAACTTGTGCAGACGTTCGTGCGTCGGGACCGTCGTGGTGCCATCGTTGGTATCTCCCGAATGAATGCTGCTACCACCCGGAAGCACAACCTCCCCATCGGCGGTGGCACTGACACCGATGTTGACTTGTCGCTTGTCGGGGCGTTTATCTCGCGAGTAGCCGAAGGTTACCCAATCGCTCCCCTCGTACTCGCCGTGAAAAAAGACCGAGGTCAAATCGTAATGAACGGTGTCGACCTTCAACTGGAATGCCTCGACTGCCCGCAAGGTGATCTCTGTGGCGATGGTCTGCCAGTGGGGATACACGGCCAACAGCGC
>DAOTUB010000047.1:0-7980 GCA_034437455.1 Anaerolineae bacterium
TCCGGGTCAAAGATGCCGCAGTTGGAGCCGCATCC
Source organism: Anaerolineae bacterium (assembly GCA_034437455.1). Taxonomy (GTDB): domain Bacteria; phylum Chloroflexota; class Anaerolineae; order B4-G1; family B4-G1; genus DAOTUB01. The sequence continues at coordinate 36 of DAOTUB010000047.1, forward strand.
GGCGATGGTCTCGTACTCGGGGCCGTCCACGATGACCGTCTCTCCCTTGTAGGGCCCGGTGCGGAGGGTGTAGCCGTCTACAGCGTGGGCGCAGCCGAGCGTGCAGCCATACCAGCATCCGTCGGGCAGTCCCTGGGTGAGCCGCGCCTCCCACACGTCCCCGTTGATCTGGTGCGTGTCCGGGTGAGAGCCGAACTTGAAGTTGTGGACGGGCAGGAGGTCATAGTCGTCCATAATTTTGACCAGGTAGGTGGTGCCTCGGCGGCGCATGCGGCGGCCTTGCTGATCGTCATAGTCGTGGATCTCTTTGTGGAGCTTGGCGCCCACGCGCTGAATGCGCTCCAGATCGGCGGGCTGATTCGAATCGCCCTGCACGGGCTTGCTCTTTACCACCAACGCCTTGATGCGCTTGTCGCGAAAGACGGTTCCGATGCCGCCTCGGCCGGCCTGCTTGAAGCGGGGAGCTTTCCGCTTGCGGTCGTAGAGGCTAAAGTTGAGACAGCCCATCCGCGTATTTTCGGCCCCGGTTCCGGCAGAGACCGCGGACATAAAGTAGCGGTCTTCTTCCGTCTCTGCCATCTGATCGATGAGCCAGTGGCCCACCAGGTGGGTGTTCACCGGCACGTCGTCTGCTTCTTCTATCGTGACGCGCCCCTCGACGCCATCGATGACGACGATGACGTCCTTCTCCGCCTGGCCCTGGATTTCAAAGGCGTCCCAACCGGCGAATTTGAGCAGTGGTCCAAAGTGGCCGCCGACGTTGCTGTCAATCACCACGTTGGTTAGAGGGGAGATGGAGACCACCAGCGACTTGCCGGAGCCAGGATATTGGGTGATGCCTCCGCAGGGGCCGGAGGAGATGACGATCTCGTTCTCCGGATCGTTCCACTTTGTGTCGTCCTTGACCCCGTGCCACAGGAGCCACAGGCCGAACCCGCGGCCGCCGATGAATGTCCCTTTCATCTCATTGGTGACCGGGCGGGCAGCGATGGTATTGTCGGACAGGTTGACATAGAGCGTCTGGCCCGTATAGCCGCGCTCCACGGACGAGGCTTTATAAGTGTACTCGGTCAGCACGCGACGGGTTGCTTGAATTTTTTCAGACATAGTTTTTGCTCCTTGCTTTGATAGAGTCTTTTATGCATACTCATAAAGAGGTACTGTTCTCGCCGGACGAGTTGTTGTTTGTAACAGTATTTCAATTTGACGTACCGTTTCCGGCTTTAGAAGCACGTCTCCACATACTGAACAAACTTCGGCAGGGACATGATCGATGACGGTCACTTTTCCGCGACGACGGACGGTGTGTACAATCTTTTGTTCTTCATATTCGCCAGGGCACCCTTCAATACTACATCTCATCTCTATCGCCTCCTTTGAGTTGGGGTGATCCACTTTGGTGGTCGGGGTTCATAAGCCGTGATGATGATCAGCACAGGGCGTGTCGTTGTACAGACGATGTGCAGAGGACGGTCACTCTGGGTGTGACCATTGAACAAGCAGCAAGCTCCTCTGCGATGTTCAGGATAGTTTTCCAAGACCTGCCCTGTAGCAATGGCTTCGAGTACCTCGTCGAGCACGATGTTCTCTTCAACCATTTCTTGTTGAGCATGTTGGGTGATGCGAAGGTTCTCCACATTAGCCTGAGCGCGTACTCGTTCGCGCACGGCTTCTAAATCAGTGACGTCAACCACCATACTATTGCGTTTCACAGTCTATCTTCAAGAGTGCTACTGCGTCTTGTCCTCGACGACTTCCAGAGCGTCGGTGGGACACTCCTTGGCGCATTGACCGCAGGCGATACACTTGAAAGGCTCGGTCTGGTCGCGGTGATAGTACATTGCCATGTAGGGGCAAAAGCCCACACACGATAGACACCCCACGCACAGTTTCTTTCGCAGGCGGACGATGCCTCGTTTGTCCCGGTAAAGGGCCTCGGTGGGGCAGACATCGATGCACTCGCCGCACTGGACGCAGTAGACGGCGCTGAAATTACCCTCGCCGTCCTCATGAATACGGATATTCGATTTTTCGGCGTCGGTGACCTTGTGCCAGGTCTCGGAGCAGACTTCTTCGCAGACATAGCAGCCGACGCAGAGTTCCGGATTATAGGATAGGACCTTCATATTGTTTTCTCCTTCAATCTTGCTATGTTTTTGCTGGATGGTTATTTTATCACATCTGGGCAGAAACCAAAAGTCCCGATCTGTAGAGTGGAAGGAGAAGAGGCCCTGCCGATCGGCAGGGCCTCTTCTGGGGTACGCTGAACTAGTGGTCAGGACTAGGGATGGTTCCGGAGCACCAGCGGCAGGTACACGTCAAACCCCCCAGCGCCTTCAAACAGAATCGAGTCGCCGGCCACGTCGGGCGATTTGTTCAGCGCCTCGTCGCGGAATTTGGCGTACACTTCTGCGACGTCGCCGTGGTTCAACGCGCCTGCCAGGGTCCAGGGGAGGGTGGCGGAGTAGGGCTGCCAGGAGGCGTCGGTGAACGCCGGGTCGTTCGAGAGCATCACCTCGGCCACGTCCTGGGTCTCGGGATCCAGGGTGGGTTCCTCGAAGAAAAAGCTCAAGGTGACGCTCCGTACGGTCGTGCTGATCGCCCCGTCGTTGATGAGCACGCCGATCAGGGCCGGTGGGAAGGGATCTTCTTTTGGAGTGGCATCCCGTACCGGAGTGACGGCGCTGCGGTGGCCATCAGCGTCAACCGCCATCATGCGATAGGAGTAGGTGATGTCGTTTTGCACGCCGAAGGCGTCGGTGTACACACCGGTCGTGGGGACGTTTTCCTGCACCCAGGCATAGTTCGCGTCTACGGAGGTTAGACGAGTCAGGAAAGGATCACGGGCCAGGCGCAGATGGTCGTAGTCGGGATCGACGCCAAAGGTCATCACGGTAGCAGAGATGTGAGGAGAAGCATTCACCCACTCAATGGCCGGGATTTCGTCGTCCGCCGGGTCCAGCGGATCCTGGTCGAATGTGCCGGGGACGCCCTCCGGGGTCTCTGAGCCGTCGTTCTCGCCGCCGCCGTCGGTATCGCTGTTGTGCGGGTCGGTGCCGTGGTTATACTCGTGCAGGTTCTCCAGAGTGTCGAGGTCAGGATCTTCGGTGGCATCGTCGGGATTCAACTTGTCCAGGCCATGGATGTCCTCCCAGATGTCGGGCATCCCGTCTCCGTCGGTGTCGGCGCCTAGCTCAAACGCGAAGCTGGTATGACCAAATCGCGGGCCGATCTGCCCCACAACGCCATCGGTCTGGACTTTGACCTGGCAGCTTCCATCGTCAGCGGCGCCCAGTTGGTTGGCCAGGGTGAAGAGGTTTCCGTACAGACCGTCGTTGGCCTTGCCGTCACCGTGCTCTCCATCATCAAAGAGCGGCAAGAGCTGCTGCTTACCCGTGTTGCACATAAGCGTCACCGATATGTGAGCGCCCGGGATCGGCCCGCTGTTGGCCAACGCCGCCAGGATGGGCATTTGCATACCTTCCAGGCGACTGCCGAGGGGAGTACCCAGGAACACGTGCAATGTGTTGTGGGTATTGCCGCTGGCACCGGCCAGATAGGGTATGCCCTGCAGGGTGGTCGTGGGTTCCCCATTGACCGTTGTCCGGTTGTATTCGGGGTAAACGACCAGCTTCCAATCTCCTGACTTGAGGGTAGGCGTCATGACGTGGTAAAGGATGTGTAACCCATGGGCATAGTCGTATTCGCAGCGTACGCCTGGCTCCTCACAATTGAGCCTATAGCCCGTTGGGTCATAGAGTTGGATGAAGGCGCTTTTCAGGGCGCCAGCATAGTCGACGAAAAAGACCGCCTCGGTCAGATCATCCTCGATGGTGATGGTATGTGTAACGGGTGTCGCGACCACTCCGTTGAACTCAAAGATGCGGGAGCGGCCCGCGATGTCGCCCTGGATGAACTCGTAGGTCCCGGCCAGCTCGTTAGTCCAATCTCCGCCCGCTTGCTCGATCCCTTGGATGAGCAAGCTTGGATTATCGTCGGGAACGTAGTGGTAGGTGCCGCCGGTCATGCTTGCGATCTCTTGCATCAGGGGCTCGTCTGTATCTGGTCCCAGGGCGATGGTGTCCACGACACAAGGCGAAGCGATGACGTTAGCCTTGACGTCGTTCCAGTAGCTGCTCGCCGTTTCGTCGCCATCGCTCAAGAGAACCATGGTGCAAGGATGATCGGAATCGCCAAGGGCGGCCAATCGCTGGCGGCCCAATTCCAGCCCATCGCCGATTGAGGTCATTCCCGCGGCAGTCATACCGGTGATCGAGATTTTGATACTGGAGCGGACACTGCTGTTGACATCCGCCAAGTCGTGATCTAACGTGGCATCTCCGCTAAAACTCACCAGGCCGAGTTTGTTGCCATCGGCGGTGGCGTCTACGTACAGGCGAGCCGCGTTCTTGGCCGCGCCGATCTTGTCGTTGGTCGTCATACTTCCCGAGCGGTCCATGATCAGCATATCGTCGTGCACGCGCGTGACGTACTTGACGGCGGTGCTTTTGGTGTCGCTGGCAGAGCCAAAGGCGGCGGTCAGGTCATAGTCGCCCGCGTCGAGTTGAATCGGGGCCTGGGTCAGTAGCCAGTACTGGCTCTGTACGTAGGCGCCCAGGATGATACCGGCCGGCTGCGTGCCCACGGTCACGTCAAAGTCCTGAGCGTTCAACCCCTCGATCTCGATGTTCTGGGTGCTGGTCACCTCCAGGCGAACGAGGAACTTTTCAGGGTCGAGGATGCTGCCGACAAAGGCCGGCTGAGCGGCTATCGGGTCCACGATGTTCAGGTAGAGATCGACGCAGCCGTAGCTGACGTCCACCTGAACGGCGCTGTCATAGCCTCCCACGACCGCGACCACCTCGTCGTAATCGTCGTTGATGACCGTCTTGCTCCAGTCGTGCGAGGTGCTGGTCCAGTGGTCCACCAGCTCGTCGTCCTTGATCGTCATGACGTGGTAGACTGGCGCGCCTGAATCGCGCTCGAACTCAAAGTTGACCGCGCCGCAGGTCGCCTCTGGGCGGACGCGATAGTACTTGGCCCCCCAGGACACGATGGATTGATTGGCGCTGGTCGAATAGTCGCCGACGCCGACGCTCTCGTCGACGACGGTGGGCACCGAGCTATAGTCGGGACTGCTGCCATCGTCGTCGATGTAGCCGTATTTGGGGTCGGGAAGCGTGCCCACGTCCTTGCTGTAGTTAGCCGCGATCCAGTCGCGGAACACGTCGCGGAAGGTGACAGTTGAAGCACCTAGGTCATCCAGTGTGAGATTCACGGTGCCGATCCCCGCTACCCCTCCCACTTCGCTGTTTTCCCAGAAATGGCGGATGGCGTCAACGCCGACCTCCGGCTCGTCGGTCGCGGCGCCGTAGCGCTCGGTAAAGTACTTCCAGAAGAGACAGGCGTTGTAGCTGGCCGTCGTCACATCCCAGTTTGGGTTGCCCAGGTAACTATTGCTGCGGAGGTGATATTGGGTGCCGGGGGTGTCGTCCAGGTCGGCAAAGACCTCGTCCTCCATAAACTTGGTGTGCCCCTCAATGGCAAACAAACCTTCGGCGGCATACTCGTCACCAAAACCCGTGTACTTGTACTGCACCCGGTGGAGCAGCTCGTGCAGGGGGGTCGCCTTGGCTTGCAGGCAATCCATACTGGTGGGGCTGCCGACGGGGTCGCAGCCACGCACAAAACCGGAATCCAAGTTCATATGGTTCCAGGAGCTATGAGTGGAGCCCAGGTAGCTTAGATCATAGATCCAGACTTCCAGTTCCTCTACGTCTGTGTTGAGAGGGACGCGGAGGCCAAAATCGGCGTCGTTTACGTAGCGATCCCAGGCCACCTCCAGATTGTCGGCCACCCACTCAGCTTGATCTTGGCTGAGAATTCGGTCGGTTCCGTCTGCCGTGTCGGTCGTGTAGTAGACGATGAAATGGGTCGTGACATAGCATTCGTCACCGAGGAATGAAGGCGCACCACTCTCCGGGGGATGAGGGCAGGCATCGGTTGGCGCCAGTTGAGGCGCGTTCAGGTCGGAAGGCTCAGGGTTTGAAGCCTGGTCAAGTGGATAGTCGTTGGCCGCTGCGGCTTGGGGCGCATTCAAGCCGATCTGTGAATGCGATCCCAACATGAGCAGAAGCAACAGAGTGATACTCAACAGTCGCATTTTCCAGTTTTTGGATAACATCTTTATCTCCTTTCCTTCAGAATTCATTACGAGTGATGAACGGTTCGTCATTCATCATATGTGCTCTCCGAGTATTGGAGCAGAGTGGGGTGAGACAGCCATTACGTACTCATTGCATATCTCCTTATGGTATGTGGAACGGGCGTACGAATCTGAGGTCATTGCTGTTGGGGATGCTGACAACCATATTACCATCAGATGTCGAAAAAGGCAAGTACGTCTCGGGGACATGTGTGAAGCTCGCCAGCAGGGTGCTTGACGTGAGGAGGCTATGCGAGTATAATCGAGTCGTGAAGGTTCTGATGATTACCCCTGAGCGGTTCCTCGAACTGATGAATGCGCCTGCCAATCTTTGCCCACCGATCTGTAGCGAGAAGGCAGGTTTTGATTTGTGATGGAGCAGTTGCGAGAGATGGCCCAGAAGTTGTGGGAGCCGGGAAACACCCTCTCCCAACAGGCGGTGCGGGGAGGGTTCTGGGTATTTGCGCTCAGGATCGCCGACCGCCTGTTAAAGCTCATTCGCACCGTCGTCCTGGCCCGTATCCTGGCCCCGGCCGATTTTGGCCTGATGGGTGTCGCCTTGCTGGCGATGTCGACGCTGCGAAATTTTGTTCAGACCGGCTTCCAAACGGCTTTGGTTCAGAAGCAAGGAGATATTGAGGGGTATCTGGATACCGCCTGGACCGTCTCCATATTGAGGGGTTTGGCTCTCTTTGCCATTCTCTATCTGGCGGCTCCGCACGTCGCCCTCTTTTTCGATACCCCAGAAGTTACGTCCATCATCCGTGTGCTCGGCTTGGCAATGGTGTTCTACGGCTCGACCAATGTGGGGGTGGTCTATTTCCAGAAAGAATTCGAGTTCAACAGGCAGTTCATTTACCGATTCAGCGATACGGTCGCCAATTTGATCGTGGCGGTCGCGGCGGCGCTGGTTTTGCGGAGCGTCTGGGCGTTGGTGTTGGGATCTCTGGCGGGAGGCCTGGTGGGGTCCATTGTTTCGTATGCGAGCCAGCCTTACCGTCCGCGAGTGCGTCTGGAGTGGGCAAAGGTGAAGGAACTGTTCAATTTTGGGAGATGGGTGGTAGGGACGAATGTGCTCGCTTTTCTGACTCTCCAGGGCGATGATATTTTTCTGGGCAAGTTGCTGGGGGCGGCGGCTCTGGGTTTTTATCAGTTGGCCTTTCGGTTCTCGAATATTTCGGCTACAGAGATCGCGGATGTCGTTGGGCAGGTGACATTTCCGACGTATTCCAAACTCCAGGATGATGTTTCGAGGCTCAGGAGAGGGTTTCTGCAAACTGTAGAGGCTGTAGCCTCGCTCTCTTTGCCTTTGAGCGCGGGGATTTTCATATTGGCGCCCGATTTTGTGCGGCTCTTTTTAGGCGAAAAATGGACGCCCATCGTGGCCGCCCTCCGAATTTTGACTCTGTCCGGATTGCTCCGTTCGATTCAAGCGACGGGTGGTCCGCTTTTCCACGCCGTAGGACGACCCAATCTCGCCTTCTGGATGAATCTGGTGAAGGTAATCGTTATGGCTATCGCGCTCTATCCTTTAACCAGGATCTTTGGATTATCCGGCACAGCCACAGCGGTGGGAGTGGGAACTTTGATCACGCTGCCTATGTGGTGGTGCGTATCGACCCAGATTGTTGAGGGTAGTTATGTGGATCTCCTCAAGAGTGTGTTCCCTTCCTTGACCGGAACCGTTATTATGAGTGCAGGCATACTCGTGATCGAGCAGTGGATGGGTTCGGTGGGCCT
>DAOTUB010000048.1:0-13819 GCA_034437455.1 Anaerolineae bacterium
TATATATAGGGGTTTGGCCTGTCTGTTCAGGATTCAAGTCCTAGACAAGCCTTTCTTTACCCGCATATATACGGGATTGGTATTTTCAAACCGGCATATATAGGGGTGTAAATTTATCCAAAGTCCAATCAGTAGATTGGAGGTTATTACCCAACCACCCTTGCGAAGGTTGCGAACCAATTTGGCAAGATAGATATTTGCGGTTGACAAAAGCACTTTTGGCTTGCAAGTTACTGATCAACCTTCGCAAGGGTTACGATTGGAGGACAAATATGTCACTGGAAGTGGCTGTTTGGCAGCCTGTGATACCCCGTCGTCTGCCCCGCTTGCCTGCTCGCGAACAAACGTGGCCAGCGCAGGGCGAATGGACGTACGAGGATTACAAAAGATTGCCCGATGACGGGCAGCGTTACGAGATCATCGAAGGAGTGTTATATATGGTCGCGGCGCCGAACTTTGATCACCAGTACACCGTTGGCGAGGTCTTTGTCGCACTGCGGACCTACGTTCGGGAACGTCAGTTGGGAATTGTCATCAGCGCACCGTTCGAGGTACATCTGCCGGATATTGCCCGACCGGTACAGCCCGACGTGATCTTTGTCGCCAGTGAGCGAGCGCCCCGCCCCGGCGCGGCGGACTTTACCGGCGCGCCCGACCTGATCGTCGAAGTTCTCTCGCCGTCCACTGCCCGCACCGACCGCCTGGTCAAGTTCAGCGCCTATGAACGCGCTGGCGTGCGCGAATACTGGCTGGTGGACCCCCGAACCCACTCCGTCGAAGTCTATTCCCTCTCCGAAGATGGCGTCTATGAAATGGTCGGGCAGCACCTTCTCGGCGAGATGGTCACATCCACCGTGTTGAGCGAGCTTGCGTTGCCGGTGGATGATCTGTTTGTGAGCTAAACTCACGTAGCGCACTTGGCATTTGTAAATGGATGCGCCAACTCGCCGACATCTTTGGCGAATCTAAAAGCAATGCCACTTAGTTAAGGGCGAAACTGACTTTGGAAGTCTCAAAAGTGCTCTCCCTAACGGTTTTTGAAGCAATTTCAAGCCAATTTTGCCTTCGAACTCTTCGGTGGCAGACTTCCAAAGTCTTAACTAAGGAGCATTGAGTCTAAAAGCCTGTATTTGCACGTTCGTACATTCAAGTAAACCACCCCGCAGCAAGCTGCGGGGCATTGTCGGCGGGCAAGATCTCATTGGGGGCGGCTGCCCCCAAACCCCCGCCGATCTGAGCGGCCTGCCGCCCGCCCGCTACCTGCAATGGAAAGCCTGGCTCTCCTCCCCCATCTCCACCACCACGCCCGCTCTGGAGTCGGTCACGCTCTCCTGGGACGAGGCGGACTATACCGAGGTGAGCGGCATCCTCAGCAGCGACGCCGCCTGGACCGTCGCCGACAGCCCCTACCTGGTCACCGGCAACGTGCTGGTGGGTGAGGGCATGACGCTGACGCTGGAGCCGGGCGTCACCGTCTGGTTCAGCGACACCCGCGCCTTGCAAGTACAGGGCGCGCTCGTCGCCCGCGGTACCGCCACTCAGCCCATCACTTTCACCTCCTGGCACGCGCAAGGCCAGCCGGACGACTGGGCAGGCATCGTCTTTGGCGATACGGCGGTGGACGCCACCTTCGACGGCGAGGGAAATTATCTGGGCGGCTCGGCCTTGCAGTATGTCACTGTTGAGTATGCCAGGTGGGGGAGTTTCGATTACGCGGTAGATGCCCCCGACACCGCCATCTACGTGGACCACTGCACCATTCGCTACAACAGAGGCGGCGGGCTGCGGGTAGGAGATGATGGGAATAATATCACCCACAATACCATCAGCCACAACGGTGACTGGTATCTACAATGGCGGCTCTCACACCACCATCAACGACAACACCATCAGCGACAACATCGCGGGCGATTATGGCGGCGGCATATACAACGACATCAACGGCGATGGCACGCTCATCAGCGGCAATATCATCAGCGGCAACGCTGCGAATGACCAAAGCGCGGGCAACCGCGGCGGCGGTGTTTATGCCGCCAGCACTGTCAGCGGCAACAACATCAGCAGCAATTCTGCCGGTTATGTCGGTGGCATCGATCATTATGGCAACGGCGACATTGCCTACAACACCATCGTCAGCAACACCGCCTCCGACAGCATTGGAGGGGTTTGCGTTTACGACGGCTATCCCACCATCCACTACAACGCCCTCCAGGGCAACGACGGCCACGCGCTCTACAACGACAACGATTTCGGCTCCACACGCCTGGACGCCCGCAACAACTGGTGGAGCGTGACCAGCGACGCCGCGATTCAGGGGATGATTTTCGGCTGGAACGACGACCCAGGCAAAGGCATCGTGGACTATGCGCCCTATCTCACCTCCAGCGGTCCGGACTTGATCGGATCCACCAAGATGGCCTTCCCCGCCGACGTCGCGCCCGGCGATCCGGTCGCCTACACCATCACCCTCTTCAACCAGGCTCCCTTCTCGACGACTTTGGTCCACCTCACCGACACACTGCCTGTTTCCGTGACCTACGTAAGCGGTAGCGTCACCGCCACGCGCACCATCTCCTGGTACAGCGCGCTCGGCCCCTTCAAGCAGCGTCCCATCCAGTTCGTCGCCACGCTCGATCCAAATAGCCCGTCCTCTATCCCCATCACCAATACCGCTTTCGTCTGGGGATATGGCGTCAGTGGCACGCTGACTATGACGGCGGTCTTTACCACCAAAGTTCCGCTGCCCTACGACGTCGCCCTCGGCGTCACTACTCCTCCACCTCTGGTAAAGACTAATCACCCTTCTACAACCTACGATCCTGGCGTACTCAACGATGACACTACCTACTACTGGTGCATCACAGCAACCGATGGTATCAGTTCCACCGCCGGCCCCGTATGGAGCTTCACAACCGCCGCCATCACTCCCACCGACGCCACGGAGCCGGTCACCTACACCCGGTCGACCGACGGACTGGTCAGCGGGCAGGGGACGAGCGTGGCCACCTATACCTGGTCCGTTCCCGGTGTCTTTGCCCTCACCGCCTCGGCTGCCAACTGCGGCGGGACGGTCGAAGACAGCCGCACCGGATCGCCCGGGAGAATGGCTGCACCGCGGAGCAGATCTACTACCTGGTCACGGACCTCACCCTAGACGCCGACGGCGGAGGTTCTGACGTGGATGACCTGGCCACCGAGGCCAATTTGGAGCAGGCGATCACGCAATGGGCCGTAAATCACGTGGGGCCGGATCAACTCTTTACTCTCTACATGATGGATCACGGTGACTATGATGTTTTTCACCTGGATGGAACGGTTGGCAAACAGATCACTCCGACGGAGATAAGCGGGTGGCTGGCGCAACTGGAGGCGGCAGTTTCGGGCGTGGAGGTGAACGTGGTGGTAGATGCCTGCCATTCGGGCAGCTTCATCGACCCGCTGCACACGGTGAGCCAGGAGGGGCGGGTGGTGATCGCCTCGACGGGGGCGAACAACCTGGCGTACGCTGACCAGGAAGGGGCACTGTTCTCCAGCGCGTTCTTCAACCAACTGAGACAGAGGATCAGTCTCAGGACGGCCTTTGAGGAGGGAAAGTGGGCCGTGGAGCAGGCGCACCCCGACCAGACGCCCTGGCTGGACGGCGATGGAGACGGGACGCCGAACGAAGCGGAGGACGAGCAAGGGGCGACCGGGCGGGAGTTTGCCTGCGCCCGGCTGCCGGAGCCAGAGCAATGGTCGCCGTACATCGAGCTGGCGGAGGTGAGGCAATTGGACGTCGTCCGGGGTCGAGGGCAAATATGGGCCAGGGTACAGGACGACGAGCGGGTAGCCAAAGTTTGGGTGTTGGTCTACCCACCGTCCTACCCACCGCCAGAGCCAGGGGAAGAGTTGGAGGCGGAGCCGATGTTGCGCGAGTACCTGTCACCTCAGACAAACGATTGGTACGGCAAGCAGTACAACACATTCGACGAAATGGGCGAGTACCGGCTGGTCATCTATGCCGAGGACGATGCCGGTCTGGCCGCGCGTCCGCTGGAAGTGAAGGTACAAGTAGGCTGGCCGGTCTATTTGCCACTCGTCATGCGGTAACCGCTTGCACTAAGCTGTCGGGGTGAGCTTGTCGCAGTGAAACCTTGTCAAAAGGTTGGTGGTGCATGCCAGTCGCTAAATGCGCCTCTCATCTCGTCGAGCCAGGCGTGATGCCTTGCCCTCATCTTTACAAGCCGGGGTGGATCGAGTGTGGGATCTGCACTGAGATATGCGTGGATCACTCCATCACCCTGCATCTTCCAACAGCCGCCGCAGCGCGGCCCGCTCGTTAGAGCCGAACGAGGCCAGCGCTTCCTTGTCCTGGTTCAGAATCGCCTTTCCCAGCTCTGAGCGTCGAAACGCAGCCAAGTCTTCCTCGAAGGGAGTCCCGACCGTGTGCTCGTGCACGATGCAGCCATCTCGCATGATCAAGATACGGTTGGTCTGGCGGGCCACGGCCGGGTCGTGAGTGACAACGATGAAGGTGGTGTTTAATTCGTGATTGAGACGCTGCATCAGGGCGATCACCTCCGCGCCGCTCTCCGAGTCCAGGTCGCCAGTGGGTTCGTCGGCCAGGACGATGGCGGGCTGGTTTGCCAGCGCCCGCGCGATGGCCACTCGCTGCCGCTGACCGCCGGAAAGTTGACTGGGTAGATGGCTCATCCGGTCGGCCAACCCCACCAGCGTCAACAACTCTTTGGCTCGCTCCCGCCGTTTCCTTCGCCCCACGGGCTGCCCCATCATCGGCACCTCGACGTTTTCGAGGGCGGTGAGGGTGGGAATCAAGTTGTGCAACTGGAAGATGAAGCCGATGGTGCGGGCGCGAAAGGTGTCCAGATCGCGTACCTTCATGATGTCCTGCTCGTTGACCAGTACCGTGCCGCCGGTAGGCCGGTCCAGCGCGCCGATCATGTTGAGCAGTGTGGATTTTCCACTGCCCGATGGCCCCATCACAGAGACGAACTCGCCCCGCGCGATGCACAGATCTGCGCCATCCAGCGCCCGCACCTCTGCACCGTCGCCGTAAACTTTTACCAGGTCGCGTGTTTCGACGATTGTTTGGTTATCCATAATCTTGTACCTTCCTTCGGGGGTGATAGTTTCATTCAGATTCTCGATGATTATTGTTCCCAACGTAGAGTGTGCTATAATTGTCCTATAGATAGATCGCAGGAGGAAGACGCGATGAGAACAATATCCATCCCCGATAGTACTATGGACGTGCTGTTCAGTCTTCTCGACATCCATCCTCCCCGTCTGGTGGAAGATGAGGAAGTAAAAGGCTTCCTGATCCCCCCTGCCCAGTACAATGCCCTGCTCGAATTGCTGGAAGAGATCCAAGACCTCCATGACGCTGCCATCTCCGAAGCTGAGTACGCGACAGGGCAAGGCCGACCCTTCAGTGAATACGCTGCCGAGCGAAAGGCCAAAGGCAGTGTATACAGTTGAGGTCGCCAGCAAGCAAGTCGAAAAGCAACTGGACCGGGTGCACGACGATTACTACCCACGAGTAGCGGCGGTCATTGATGCTCTCACGAACGATCCCAGGCCGGTGGGAGTCAAAAAATTGAGCGGCAAGGTACACCGCATCCGCGTCGGTCCGTACAGAATCATCTATAGTATTCACGACAAGGAACAAGTCGTTGTCATTGATAAAGTAGCTCGACGCGGGGAGCACACCTACAAAGGTTAGAATACTGGTATCCAATGCGCCAATCTGCTGGCTCTCCATCTTACTGATCTACCTCGATATCTACAAACGCCGTCATCCCCCAGCGGATCACGCCGTTATCACGGGGGTCAAGGTCGTCCAGCTCCAGGATGACGGTGTAGTTGACCCCGCCCGTGCCCGGCTCGGCCATGGGCGAGATGCGCACGACGCGCCCGGTAAAGACCTGTTCCGGGAGAGCGTCGAACGTGACGTCGGCCTGCTGCCCGACCTCCACCCGCGCTACGTCAATCTCGTCCAGGTCGGTCGTCTCCACCCGCAGCGTGGTCAGGTCGCCGAGAGTAATCAAGGGTTGGCCTGGCGTAACCAGCTCTCCCACTCGCACGTTCACCGCGCCGACAGTTCCCGCGAAGGGAGCGCGAATCTCGCAGTGTTCCAGCGCCACGCGAACCGTCTCCAGCGCCGCCTCTGCCTGCGCCACCGCTACCTCGGAGACGGCGATCTGCTCGGCGGTGGCTCCGGCCTTGAGCAGATCCAGTTGCGCCTGGGCGATGCGCTGCTGGGCCTCGGCGGATTGGATCGCCGCGTCAGCCGAGTGTATCTGCGCCCAGGCGCTGCCCCGCACCTGAGCCAGCCACGCCTGGGCCGCCTCCAACGCCTGTTCTGCCGCGTGCAATTGGAGAATGGCCTCTTCCTCGATCCAACCGTGGATCTTGCCTCGAATCTGGTCGTAATGATCCTCGGCCGCCTTGCGCGCAAGCTCGGCCGCGGCTACCTCCGCCTCGGCTGCGGCGATCTCGGCTTCAGTCGCGCCCACGGTCAGTTGATTCCGCTGAGCAATCGTCTGCGAGATCGCCGTCCGGGCCGCTTCGATCTGCCTTTCGGCCACGGCGATCTCCTCCGGGCGAGGGCCAGCCTTCAACAGCGCCAGTTGGGCCTGGGCGGTCTCCACGGCTACTTCTGCCTGCCGCACTGCAAGGCGTGCATCGGTATCGTCCAGGCGCACTACCACGTTGCCCTCGGCCACCTCGTCGTCCGGCTCCACCAGCACTTCCTGCACCGTGCCGCCAGTCCGGGCGCTCAGAGTGGCCCACACTGCTGGCGTCACCTCTCCGGTGACGGAGACTATGGGTGCGAACTCCATCTCCACCTCCGGCGTCGGCGTCTCCTCTACGCTCCCTCCGCAGCCGGAGAGAATCACAGTCATTACTACCAGTCCCATAACAAATATTTTCTTCATCATCGTTACCTCCATTTGTCATTGATTATTCATACCGCAGCGCTTCCACCGGCTGCATCCGCGTCGCTCGCCAGGCGGGGTAAAGGCCGCCTACCACTCCAGCGATCATCGCCACGACGATAGCTTGCACAAACAACTGCGGCGTGTAGGACATGTCGATGGACCCATACGTTCCCGGCACCATCCCCATCAATTTTCCCAGCCCCAACCCCATCAAGATACCACACACGCCGCCTATCACGCCCAACACTAGCGACTCTTGCAGCACCATCCTCAGCACGCGCGCCCGTCGCCAACCCAGCGCCCGGAGCACGCCGATCTCGCGGGTTCGCTCCAGCACGCTCATCAGCATCGTGTTCAACATGCCCACCCCGCCGATAAAGACCGCCAGGAACGAGATCTGCCCCACCATCTCCCGCAAAGCTCGCATGTCGCTCACGCTCTCGGCGGCCTCGGCGACGAGGGAAAATTCGACCTCGGGGAAGGCCGCCTGTAACGTGTCCCGCATCGCCTCCGCCTGCGTCGGGTCGCGCAGCTTGACCCCGTAGAGCTGCACCTGGTGAGGCTTGCCCACGAGCGTCTGGACCTCCCGCAGGCCGATGACTACCCCGATCTCCTCGAAGGAGACGCCCGTCTCGTAAACGCCGACGATGCGAAAGCTGCTGTTCATCGGGCGGAGCGTGTCGCCTACCGTCACCCCCATCTGCTCTGCCGCGCGCTTGCCGACAATGACTTGGTGGCGGGCCGTCAGCGGCTCACCGGCGATGATGCGAAAGTGGCGAATGGCGACCTCGCGCGGGTGGTAGCCAAACACGAGCATCATCGGCATCTTGTCGGTGTTGGCGGCGGTCATGATCGAGCCAGAGACCGCCTCCACGCCGGGCCAGGCGGCGATGCGCGCGCCCACCCGCTCGTCGATGGCGCTGAAATCCGAATCGACGCCGGCCTCGATGGCGAACAGGTCCATCTGGCTGGCTCGCCACATTTCCGTCATCGCGTAGGCCACCCCCTCGGCGAGAGCGCCCAGCGCGACGATGGCGGCGATCCCCACGCTGATCCCCAGCAAAGTCAACGCCGTCCGCATTCGCCGTCGCCAGAGGCCGCGCGCGATCCCAGGTAGAAAGCGAGGCGCGTTCGCCTTGCCGCCGCCCTCGTAGTGGAGCGCTTCCAGCGGCAGCAGGCGACCGGCCCACCAGGCCGGATACGTGCCCCCCATCAGTCCCAGCATCACCACAGTGGCAATGGCGCGGATGAAGAGTTCGGGGGAGAGATGGGCGCCGAGCATACTCAGCCAGGAGTTGGAGCGGCCAATTGCAAAGACCGCCGCCGTTCCCAGGCCGATGCCCACCAGTCCGCCCAGCAGGGCGAGCGTCACCGATTCGCCCAGGACCAATCCCAATACCCGCCATCTCCGCCAACCCAGCGCCCGCAGGAGGCCGATCTCGCGCGTGCGCTCAAAGACAGACATGAATAGCGTGTTGGTCATCCCGATGCCGCCAATGATCACAGCCAGCCCGGCAACTCCCATCGCCATGCCCTCCAGCATCTCCGTCATCATCTCCTGGTCGGCGAATCCGGACGTCGTGGAGAGGCCCAGGTCGGGAAAGTGGCGTTCCACACGCGTCTCTAGCCGGTCGGCGTCAGCAGGGTCGCGCAGTTTGATGTAGACCATAGAGACGCGATGGGGCTGAAGCATGAGCGTCTGAGCCTCCTCCAATGGAAGGACCGCGCCCGCGTCCTCGAAGGCATTCCCTGTCTCATAGATACCGACGACGCGGAAGGCGCCGCCTGTGAGACGGAGGACATCGCCCACCTGCTTTTCCATATTCTGCGCCGCCTGCCGCCCCAGGATGATGGGTTTTCCTCGCACTCCCCGCGCGTCCGCCAGCGCCTGTCCCTCGACGATGCGGTAATGGGCGATGGAAAAGCCCTCCGGGTCGTGCTCAAAGAGGAAAAGGTAGCTCGATTCATCGAGTATGGCATTGCCAAAGAGCACGCTGTCCAGCTCGGCCACCTCCGGCCAGGCGCGCATTTTGTCGGCGACCGACTCCTCGATGCTGCTCATCAGGACCGTGAGCGCCTCGGTCTGACTGAGCACCAGGTCCGCCTGACTGCCCTGGGTCATGGAGGAAAAACCAGCTCTCAATCCCTGCGCCACCGCCCCCAACGCGACGATAGCCGCCACGCCGATAGCGATGCCGACCAGCGTGAGGATGGTGCGACCTTTGCGGCGAAAGAGATTCTTGAAAATCATCTACTCGTACCTCAATGCCTCCACGGGCCGCATGCGCGTTGCCCGCCAGGCCGGGTAGATTCCGCCGACAACTCCGGCGATCGCCGCCACTACAATCGCTTGTACGAACAACTCGGACGTATAGATCGGCTCCATCGCCCCTCCCCATATCCCTGCCGCGCCGATCAAGCCGCCCAACCCCAACCCCAGGGGAATACCACAGGCGCCGCCTACTGCCCCCAGCACCAGCGACTCTTGGAGAATCATTCCCAGTACTTTCCGCCGCCGCCAACCCAGACTGCGCAGCACGCCGATCTCGCGCGTCCGTTCCAGCACGCTCATCAGCATCGTGTTCAGCATCCCAACTCCGCCGATGAACACCGCGATGATCGAAAGCTGATCGGCCATGTCTTGCATGACGCGGAAATCGCTCGTGCTCTCGCCAAGCTCGGAGGAGAGAGAAAAATCAATCTCCGGGAAAGCCGCCTTCAGTTCCTCCTTTACCGTCTCAGCCTGATCGGGGTCACGCAAGCTGATGAGGTAAAATTGCACTTGGCGCGGCTTGCCGGTGACGGACTGCGCCTCCCGCAAACCAATGACCACACCGGCGTCTTCAAAGGCGGCGCCCGTCTCGTAGATGCCGACGACGCGAAAGTTGCTCTCTAGCATGCGGAGCGTGTCGCCTACCTCCAGCCCCGATTGCTCCGCCGCCATCCGGCCGACGATGACCTGGCGACGGCCTGTCAACGGCTCTCCCTCGATGATGCGATAGCGACGGATGGCAAACTCGCGCGGATGGTAGCCGTATACGATCAACATGGGCATCTTTTCGGTGACGGCGCCCGTCCAAAACATACCCGAGACCGCGTGCACTTCGGGCCGGGCGGCGATGCGCGCTCCCACCCGCTCGTCAATGGCGCTAAAGTCCATATCAATGCCTGCCTCGGCGGCAAACAAGTGGGTCTGGCTGCCCATCATGATCCCGGTGAACGCATCCAACATCCCCCGTGCGACCCCGCCCAGGGCGACGACGGCGGCGATGCTCACGCCGATGCTCAACAGAGTCAACGCCGTGCGCGTCTTTCTCCGCCAGAGATTGCGCGCCATCCCAGGCAGGAGCGGATAAACGACATCCGAACGAGGCGCACTCGCCTTGCCGCCGCCCTCGTAATTCAGCGCCTCGATCGGCAGCAGGCGGCTGGCCCACCAGGCCGGATACGCTCCGCCCACTATACCCAACACACCCACGGTGACGAATGCCCTCACGAATAGGTTGGGCGTAAATTGGCTCCCGAACATGCCAAGTAGAGAATCGGATTGGTTGATGGCGACGACGGTCAGCACGCCCAGCGCGACACCCATCAGCCCGCCCAACAGAGCGAGAACGAGCGCCTCGCCGAGGATCAAGCCCAGCACCCGCCGTGGCCGCCAGCCCAGACTGCGCAGCACGCCGATCTCGCGGGTCCGTTCAAAGACCGACATAAAGAGCGTGTTGGTCATGGTGATCCCGCCAATGACGACCGCCAGCCCCGCGATCGCTATTCCTATCGAGTCCAACAGCTCGAGCAATTGCTCCTCGCTGGCAAATCTCGACGACGTAGAGACCGCCAGGTCGGGAAATCGCCGCTCTATCCGCGCTTTTACACTGTCGGCCTCATCGGGGTTGCTCAGCTTGACGTAGAACATCGAGGCCTGGCGCGGTCGCAGCGTCATCGCTTGAGCCTCCTGGAGTGAGATGACGGCCGCGCCATCTTCAAGCCCGGTCCCTGTCTCATAGATGCCGACGACGCGGAAGGCGCTGCCGGTGATACGAAGCGTGTCGCCCACCGTCAGGCTCATGCTCTGCGCTGCTCGCTTGCCCAGGATGATGGATTTGCCACGCACGCGCGGCCCATGGCCGTGCGCGTCCGCCAGCGATTCTCCTTCGATGATGCGGAAATGTTCGATGGCAAAGCCTTCCGGATCGTAGCCAAAGAGGAAAAGATACGATTCATCATCAATCAGAGCGTTTGAATAAAGCATGCCGTCCACAGCAGCCACGCCTGGGAGAATGCGCACATCCTCGGCCACGCTTTCGTCGACGCTGCTCATCAGAGAAGTCATCGACTCGGCCTGGCTGAGCACCAAGTCGGCCTGGCTGCTCTGGGACATTGCGGAGAAGCCAGCTTTTAGCCCCTTGGCCACCGCTCCCAGGGCGACGATGGCCGCCACGCCGATGGAGATGCCCACCAGCGTCAGAATCGTGCGTCCTTTGCGTCGAAAGAGATTTTTGAAAACCATAGACCTAATCCGATCTGTGAATGAGGCGCGGCAGCAGCCGTCCCGTGCGCTGCATGTAGTGACGGTACTCCTCGCCATACGTGTCGAGCATCATGCGCTCCTCGTGGCCCACCCGCTCCAGGATCAGCATCGAATAGACCAATCCCAACACGCCGATGAGCCAGTTCGCGGTGAGCAAAAAGCTCGCAGCCAGATAGGTAAAAAATGACGTGTACATCGGGTGGCGTATGCGGCGATAGATCCCTTGAGTGACAAGATGACGGCTTTCCCCAATCTTGAGCGTAGGCGTAAAACTGACGCCCAGGGTGCGGTGGGCCAGGTAGCCCAGCCACACGGTCGCCAGGCCCACAGCGATCCCCAGCCAGCGAGGCCAATCGGGCAGTGGCAGGCGCGACCAACTCATCCACATCGGGTTGACGAGCCAGACAACGTTCAACAAGTGCGTGCCCAGCCCGCTGATTCCCATCAGAGCCAGACGGACCCTGCTCTCGGTCGTGCCACGCAGTATCGTCTGGCTCTGGGGATCGACGCGGCGAGCTCGCGAGCGAAAGTAGAAGCGAGGCGCGATGTACCCAATCGCCATCACCAGCAGAGCCACGCGAAACAGAACCTCTTTGTCCATACTCACACCTCGATCTCACCACACACCTGGCAGCAGGCGATAGCGCGTCTGCTGGGCATATTCCTTGTATCCAGCAAGTTCTTCCTGAAGCGCCCTGTCCTCCAGCGCCGTGCGCACCGTGAACGTCACAGCGATCAGGGCGACGGGCACCAGGGCTAGCCACGATCCCAGCGCCAGCGCCGCGCAGGCCCAGGAGGCCATCACGCCGATGTAACTCGGATGCCGCACGAACCGATAGGGGCCTTTGGTGACCACGACCTGATCCCGATCCTGCTGGATGCGCACGACCCGCGAGTAAAAGTCGTTCACCGCCATCGCCCAGATGTTGAACGCGAACGAGAGCACGAATCCTACCAGCGCCACAATCTGCCCCCACAGCGGCGCCGTATCGGACCAGTGAAACCGCCCTACGTCCAGGCCCGCCACCACGAAGAGCGAGAACGTGAACAGGGTATAGATCCTGAGCAAAGGACGATCCCACGTCTTGGCGCCCTCGCCTGGCTTTTGTCGCTCCTCCAACAGATCGCGGTTTTGCCTAAAGACCAACCACGCCATCGCCAACTGCGCGCCAGAGTGAGCCGCGAGATAGACCCAGAACATGGGCAGATCCACCCGTCCTGCCGACGCGAACAGCATCACGGCGACCATCACCGTCACGATGATCCACTGACCGTACACACGCAAGACTGACATTGTTTTCCTCCATCACCACACGCCCGGCAGCAAGAGAATTCTTTTATTCGTCCAGTAAGAATTCCATCGCTTTATCCTTTACTTTCTCCGCCGTTCCTGTATCAATAGTTTGTTCTGCATATTCTACAATGAGGCTGAGCTTTCCAGCACACGTGACGGCCCCTAACACGACGTTGACCATAGCCAGGGGAAAGGCGCCACCAGGATTCATGATCAAACGATCCAGCTCTAACGCTCCGTACCTGGTGGGGAAATCCATGCGTGTGAGGTTCGTCACCGCCGTTCCCATAATGGTCTCATCCAGAGAGTCCGACTTGTTTCTTTTGAGAAGAGACAAGATTACATCATCTCGCTCGCTGAACGCTGAAAGCTTGTCATATCTTGTAGAATGCGGCGGGACAAGTCCGCCCAGTCTTTTGAAATTGAAGGCTTCGAGGATGCTTGGTTCAAGGTGGCACCATAATAGAGGCTCTTGAAACAGATTTTTGTCTGTATAGAGCGGTTCTACTTGGCGATGAAACTCGCGGGCATTTTCCCAGAAACCGATTCGTGCATCATGATTGTGTTTTGGCGTGACCAGCCCGGCGTAAAATCCCATCACCTCGCCAACGGGTTTCTGGAGACGGCCCCTCAAGTCAGCGGCAACGCCGACGCTCGAATGATAGGACTGGGCGCCTTGAACCAGGTTTTGTGCGCCCGCGAAGGCGGCAGCCAGGGCAGAATTTACCGTAACCTTTTTTCTTCTACATCGCTCGACCAGGGCACGGGTCTGAGCCTCAGAAAGCTCCACGGAGAGCATTTGATGGGTGTAGTTGTTCCAATACGCTTGATTGATGTCTCGATAATCCTGTTGATCGAAAAATACGCGCTCTTTTTCCCATTTCCGGTTGATCCGCTGGATCAAGAACTTGACGATAAAGTTCAACGAAACTGTAAGCGTTCAGGGGGTAGGCGCTGTCGGGAGCAGAGACGGTGCAGGTTTGCCCCAATTGGCAGCGTCGCAGGCTTCAGTGAGATAGTCCAGCACATTGCGCTGCTGTTGCTTGAGGGTAG
>DAOTUB010000049.1:0-10737 GCA_034437455.1 Anaerolineae bacterium
AGAGATGAATGCTCTCAACATCACATGGCGTCGAGTATGCCCTGACTGGAACTATCAGATCAAACCACGCTGTGCAACCGTATGAGTTCAGTTGTAAAAGTACGAAGTTGTTTTTGGACGACTCCTAAGATGGGGATGGGGATCGGGCGGCCTATGTACAAAGCGCGGCAGGTAATTGCTATTCGAGATTTTAAGGTTCAATCACTTGACAAGACTTAGAACATCTACTCAACCGACGGGCTTGCTATTGACTGCGTAACTCCTGAATGGAAAAGATGATCGGGTATTGCGGTCAGCAATTCCCGTTTTGTAGCCGCGCTTCCCATAGCGCGTGCATTTTGCCACATGAAGCATCCTTCGCGATATAGAAATCGCGGCTACAACTCTCGTTTTTTCCCATAACGGGAATTGCTGTATTGCGGTTACAACTGTCACCTGTGCGCTGCGCGCTCTGATGATCCCGCCGTCAGGCAACAGTTGGTCGACGGTTGAAAGCATGCCCAATCTGCTCAGAATGCTCGCCGAATCGGGAAAGATGCCCTCCTGGTTGGCGGTAATTTGAGAAAGGAAATGACGAACCTGTACCCAGGAAAGTTACTATTCTTAAACTAATGGAGGCAAAACAAATGAAACATGTACTCGTTTTCGGCGCCGGCCTGGTCACCAGGCCTCTGGTTCAATATCTGCTCGAGGAGGCCGGTTATCAAGTGACGGTCGCCAGCCGCACGCTCAACAAGGCCGAGGCGCTGGTCGGCGATCACCCACACGGTAAGGCCGTCGCGTTCGACATCACAAAGGACAGCGCGAAATTGGGCGAACTGATCGCCGGGGCCGACCTGGCCGTCAGCATGCTGCCTTACATCTATCACGTGCAGATCGCCGAAGCATGCGTCCAGCAATGCAAGCAGATGGTCACGACCAGCTATGTCAGCGACGCGATGCGGGCGCTGGATGGCCCGGCGCGCGATGCAGGCGTTATTTTGCTCAACGAGATCGGCGTGGACCCCGGCACCGACCACATGTCGGCCAAGCGCATAATTGACCAGGTACATGCCGACGGCGGAGAGATCAAGTCGTTCCTTTCTTACTGCGGCGGCCTGCCCGCTCCCGACGTCAACGATAATCCCCTGGGCTACAAGTTCTCCTGGAGCCCGCGCGGGGTGGTGCTGGCGGGACGCAACGACGCTCGCTACAAGGAGAACGGGCACATCGTGGACGTCCCCAACTCCCGTCTCTTTGCCACTCACTACTTGACCTGGATCGAGGGGCTGGGCGACTTTGAGGCGTATCCCAACCGCAACTCGCTCCCCTACATCGACCTCTATGGCATTCCCGAGACCGACACGATGTACCGGGGCACGCTGCGCAACGTGGGCTGGTGCGACGTGATGCAAAAGCTGAACGAGATGGGCTACTTTAGCCTGGACGAGCGAACGGATCTGGCGGGCAAGACCTTCGCACAGGTGACGGCGGGACTGATCGGCAAAGAGGATACGGCCAATCTGAAGGCTGACATGGCGGCTCGCCTCAACATCTCTCCCACCTCTGGGGTGATGATGGCGTTCGAGTGGCTGGGGCTGTTGAGCGACGATCCCGTCTCGGACACGGACACGGTGCTCGACGTGCTGGCCGACCAGATGCTGGTCAAGATGCCCTATCGTGAGGGGGAGCGCGATATGCTGATCATGGCCCACAAGTTCGTCGCCGCGTACCCCGACCGCCAGGAGCACATCAGCTCGACGCTGATCGACTATGGCATTCCCGGCGGCGATAGCTCGATGGCCCGCACGGTGGGATTGCCCGCAGCCATCGGCGTGCGCATGATCCTGGACGGAAAGATCGCCCTGACAGGCGTGCACATCCCCGTGTTGCCAGAGATTTACAACCCGGTGTTGGATGAGTTGGAGCGGCTGGGCATCGCTTTCGAGGAAAAGACGGTCGTAAAAAAGTGATGCGTAATGCGTAATTTGTGAGGGCGGCGGCGATTGCCATCTGCGCAATCGCCGCCGTTTTGATTTTCTTATGAGCAGAATTCATCCGGCAAAGGTACTTTTTCCGTTGGGGCTGGGTACGGCGTTTTCCCTGATGGGAGACGCGACGATGTACACGGTGTTGCCCACCCATACGGTCGACGCGGGTATCGCTCTGAGCAGCGTGGGGGTTATCTTGGCCGCCAACCGGATCATCCGGGTCTTTTTGAATGGACCGGCAGGACTGGCCTACGACCGCTGGCCGCGACGGCGGTTGTTCGTGCCGGCGCTTTTTATCGGCGCGCTCTCCACGGCGATCTATGCCGCCACGCGCGGCTTTTGGCCGCTGCTGGTCGGGCGGTTGTTGTGGGGGCTGGCCTGGTCGGGCATCTGGATCGGCGGGGCGACGATTATCCTCGACGTGACGGTGGATCGAGACCGCGGGCGGTGGACGGGACTGTATCAGACCTGGTTTTTCGTGGGGGCGGGGCTGGGCGCTTTTGCCGGTGGCCTGCTGACCGACTGGATCGGGTACACCGCCACGATGTGGAGTGGCGCGGCGCTGACGACGCTGGGCGGTCTTGTGGCGCTGTTCTTACTGCCAGAGACGCGAGAGACTCGTGCTACTGCCGCCAGTCCTCCTCCTGAAAGAAACAGCTCCAGGTTGCGCTCCCATCGCGGATTGTGGGTCGTCGCATCGCTGCAAGGGATCAATCGCTTTGCCACCGCCGGCGTCCTGGCGGCCACGGTGGGGCTGTTGGTGCAGGAACGGGTGCGAACCGTCGAGATAGGACTGGGCGTGGCGACGCTGACCGGCGCGCTCCTGGCAGGGCGGACGCTTCTTGGCATGGCGGCAGCCCCGTTGGCGGGCGTACTATCGGACTGGGCAAAAGATCGCTGGCGGGTAGCCGCGTGGAGCCTGGGCAGTGGGGCGATCGGCCTGGCGCTGCTGGCCGGGAGCGCGCCAGTCGCGATCCTGGCGGGCATCGCGTTGGGATCGGTGGCAGGCGGCGGCGTGCAATCCATTGCCACCGCTCTCACCGGCGACCTGGTGAGCCAGGCGCAGCGGGGACGAGCCATCGGCCTGGTGCACACGATCGGCGATCTCGGCAGCGCCATCGGGCCGCTGGTCGCTTACGCGCTCTTGCCCTGGACAGGATTGGGCGTGGTGTATCTGCTCTGCGCGGGGCTATTCGCGGCGGGGTTGATGCTTGTGCTGTGGTCTCGATCGCGCGACCGTCACGTGTGATAGAGCGGTTAATCGAGTTTGGATTCCTGCTCCGCCGAGTACCGAGCTACGATCATCAGAGTGATGTCGTCGGATTGGGGCGCGTCGCCCGCAAAGCCCCGCACCTCCGCCAGCACGGCGTTCAGGATATCCAGCGCGGGATGTCCCAGATTGGCCCGTGCGACTTCCAGCAACCTCTCCTCGCCAAAAAACGCCCCGCGTTCATTTTGCGCCTCGGTGACGCCGTCGCTATAGAGCGCCAGCACGTCGCCTGGTTCGATGTGAGCCGTCCCTTGCTCCCAGGTCACATCCTCGAGCACACCCAACGCCATGCCGGTCTTGGATAATGCCTGGGCCGCTCCGTCGTTTTGCGCGCTGAAGAGATACGGCGGGTTGTGCCCGGCGTTGCAATACGTCAACGTGCCGGTGGCCGAATCGAGAATGCCGTAAAAGACGGTGACGAACAGGCTGGCTCGCGTGTCCATCAGAATGCGGCGGTTGGCGGCGCTGAGCGCACGTTCGGGTTGCGTGTCGTACTCCAGGGCGTAGGTGCGGATGAGCGTGCGGCTCAACGCCATGTACAACGCCGCTGCCGTTCCCTTGTCGGCCACGTCGGCGACCACGATGCCTAGCCGGTCGCCGGGTAGAGGGATCAGGTCGTAAAAGTCGCCGGACATCTCTCTGGCCGAATCCAACGTTAACGTCATTTGCCAATCGGCAGACAAGTTCACACCCGAAAGATCGGTGGGCAAAAAGCTGGCCTGGATTTCTCCCGCCAGGGCCAATTCCTGCTCGACCTTTTGGTGCGCCAGGGTCTGTTCATAGACCGTGGCGCTGTGCAGCGCCGAGGCGACCTGCGCCGCGAGGGATTGGACGGCGGGTAACAATCTGGCCACCGCCTCAGGATTCCGGCGGCGCGTCAGGTAGATACCGCCTATTGGTTCCGCGCTTTCGACTTTAACAACCGGCGCCATCACCACAGCGTCATGGGTGGGGCGTTCGTCCCAGGGCAAGATCTCTCCTGGTGAAAAACAGTGCGTCTCAGGCGTCGTGCGCAGCCATTCCCAGGCCGAATCTGCCACCGGAGAAAGACTGTCTGGGTGATGTAAAAGGGTCTGGGCGGGAAAGACGCGAATTTCGATCGCGCTATGGGGAAACATGTCGGCGGCGTGCTCCTTCAACACGTCGGGCAGCGTGGAGGCGTCCGGGGGCGCGTTGATGATCGCGCGCCCCAACTGCTCCAATTTCTCCAGTTCGCGGGAGCGTTGCTGGCTGCGTCCAAAAGCCTGGCTCAACTGATGGGCCAACAAGTTCGCCAGGAATGCACCGGCGATGAAGAAGAGGTACACCCAGAGGCCATGTTGCGTGTGCAGCCCTGCTGCCAGAATGGCAAAGGGAGCCATCAGAGCCGGCAAGACCAGTGCGCCGGCGATGAATCGAATCAATGTCCCCAACGATGACGGGGTTGCCGTCAACGCCAACGACTTGGAGCTGCTAAAGAGAACCAGGATCGGCATCAGGACAAACCACGACGACAAGACCCAAACGAACGTGGCGGAAAAAGCCGGCAGAATCACATCGAGCGTCAATCCGGGCAGAGGGAAAACACCGCCCCATCGGTTGTAAAAGGCCAGCGCGATCAGGCCGGTGAAGGTATCCGACGCAATTCCCAGCGTCAAGTTTCGCACAAGATTCCAACGCAAGCGAGTCGACATAGATCGCCGCCAGTCGCGTGCAGCGTGAATCAACTGCCATAAAAGGGCCAGCCACAGGGCGGTGGGCCCGAAAAGCAAGGCCGCCGACCACGTCACGACGCTGCCGAGATCTCGTGCAAAATCAACAAAAGCCCCTGGTTTGATCTCGACAAGAAGAAAGAAACCAAACTGCAAGAATAGGAACAGCAGAACGAACAAAAGCAACAGCGTTGGCCATTCTGCGCGAATCAGAGCCGGATCGGTGGCGACGATCAGCCACACCGCGCCCGCCAGCGCCAGCGGCAGCGAGTAGAAGAAACCAACGACGTCGAGCACGCCGCCGGCGCGTTCCCGCTCGTCCATCGTCTCCAGCTCGGGCCAGAATCTCTTGGCAATGGTTAGCAATCGCTCTTCCATACGGATTTCCTTTTCAAGCCTCTGTCATTTCTGAGAATTGTTGTACTACCGGCAGATCAACGTCGGTTTGCGGCTCTCGCGCAACACCTGATCCACCGCGCTCCCCAGCACGACCTCCAGCACCAGGTTGGAGCCATATCCACCCATGACGATCAGATCGCTTCGGTACACTTCAGCCGTACCGAGAATCGCCTCAGCCGTTGACCCGTTCTCCTGTACGAACGTGGCCTGAATTCCCCGGGTTTCCAGGTACGTTTGGGCGCGCGATAGTGTCTCTGGCGTGACGCGCCCGCTCTCGATCACCGTCACGACGACCAGCGGGATGTGCCACCGCCCCGCCAGGTAGGTCGCCACAAAGAGCGCCTCGTCCGCCTTGGGACTGCCGTCGTAGGCCAACAGCGCGCTGACCAGCGGGGACGTTGCCCCCGGTATCGCCAGTACCGGCCTGGCGCTGCACTGGATCAAGGTGCGAAATCCCGACCCTAACCGGGCGAGCGGTTGGGGCGGCGGGGGATAGGCGAGGTTCACCATCACCAGATCGGTCCAGCGCGCCCGGTTGCATATCTGGCGCGGCACCTTTCCGACGGCAAAGGTCAGTTCCCCTGGAACACAGGCTGCCTCACAGCGCCGATTGAACTCGACCTGCACTGCCCGTGCCTCCTCGCTATCTTTCTGGGCCTCTGAAGGCGCCACGTGCAGTCCGTGAAGCCGCGAACCCTCGCGACGGCTCACCTCCAGCGCCTGCTCCAGCGCGTGCCAGCCGGCCTCCTCGCCGCTGACGGGCACCAGAATGTCGGCAAACAAGCGATCCTCCCGGCGCGTCGCCAGATGCGCCGTCCGCCATTCACCAGGTGTGGGACCGATCCCCAGCTCGTCGGGCATCACGGTATCTCGGACCTTTGCGACCAGGCGGGCGACGACGCGCTCTGGCCTGGGGCTGGATTGAGCGGCCAGGTCGGCGGCTGCCGCTCCCGGCTCGATCTCCCACCCCAGCTCTTGCTCCAGCGCGGCGCGGTGCTGAGAGACCCATAGATAGAGGTCGGTCTCTGTACGTCCGGGGAAATCGCGCAATATGCCTCGCTCCCGGATCACCTGTACCACCGGCGAATAGACCTCATCATACCAGTGAACCACCGCTTCTCCGTAAGGGATCTCCCGTTTCTGATCCAGGCCCATAAAGTAGCGGTGAACCTCAATGTGCTCCTCAAGCACACGATACCGCCCGGGGACCGTCAAGCTCAAGTCGACCCCCGGACGAAGTTGATCCAGCCGGGTATGCTCCAAAAAGTCCACGTGTTCGGCCTTCAAGATCAGATCGTCAGGCTGGACGTCGGGCGAGAGCGGCACCCTGGTTTGAAACTCGGTGACATAAGCCTCGATGTGCGTCGCGCCAAGCTGCCGGGCGACCGACACGCGATGATTGCCGTCCAGCACGAAATATACCTCGCCGATCTGATACACATCAATGGGCGGCAATCCGACTAGACCGGTCACGGCGACCCTGACCCCGGCCCAGCGGCTTTCGTCACTATCTTGCCGGGGCAAGAAACTGCGGGTAAAGTCGGTGTAGCGTCCCACGCTGCCGACGATCGCATCCAGGGGGATTTCCCGGCGCTCCTGTCTCGTGCTACTCTTGATCTTGAGTTTCTGGCGCACGTCCTCGTAGGAGAGCAGGTCCGCTGACTGACCCTTCAGGCGAGCCATAATGCGCTCCATGGCCGCCTGGCGGCGCGCGCGGCGAAAGTCCTGCACGGCCAGATACAGGCCCGAATGGCTCTGAGCGGTCATTGGTGTACTTTTACCTCCACAGGCACCAACCGGTTCAGCAGAATAGGATTACCCACCAACACCAAGAAACTGTCCCGCTCCTCGCGGGGCCAGGATATGAAAATGTGAGGGCGTGATAATCGCGCCGGTGGATAAAGTTAATTGATTGACATCATTATAACACGTCCCCATAACCCTGCCAATAGCTACAGCGAGCGCAAGGCGAACGCTTACCCGAAAACCTTTCCATTGATCATTGGCGCGGCCGGGTTGTTAACATGTTTCTAATGTCTTGGATACACGTTTATAACGCCTTGATGAGATAATTATCGTGCCAAAAAAGATAAAACAAAAACGAGGTGATACATGTTGTTACCGTTGGTTCAAGGAAAAAACGAACAAGAGCTGGATAATTGGAAGGGCGACCGTCTCCCCGATTTGCCGGTGCTCCCTTTGCGCAACGTGGTGGCTTTTCCGAACACGTTGCTGCCCCTGGCCGTCGGTCTGCCGCGATCCATGCACCTGCTAGGAGATGTGCTCGAAGGCGACCGATTGCTGGTGTTAACGGCGATGACCGACCCTGAGATCGAGGAGCCTGGCTATGACGGCGTCCACCCGGTGGGCACGCTGGCTCAGGTCGAGCGGGCGATACGCATTGACGACAACTACCAGATCGTAGTGCGCGGGTTGGCGCGCGTGCGCATCGCCGAGTGGTTGACCGATGAGCCTTATCTAAAGGCGCGGGTGGAACCTGCCCCTGAGCTATCCAGAGACACGAACGAGATCGAGGCGCTGCGGCGCGAGTTGTTGTCTGCGGCGCGGCGTATGGTTGGTTTTCTCCCCCAGGTACCCGAAAGCGTCGTGGATATGCTGGATCAGATCGCCGAGCCAAGCGCGCTGCTCTACGCGCTCGCCTCCAACATCCGCCTGGAGATCGACCAGGCACAAGAGGTGCTGGCTGGCAGCAGCCTGGAAGCCCAGATGCGCGCGTTGCTTTCCGTCATGCGGCGCGAGATGGAGGTGCTGGCCTTGGGTCACAAGATCCGTGAGGAAGCTCAGGGAGAGATGGACAAATCGCAGCGCGAGTATTTCTTGCGCCAGCAACTCAAGGCGATTCGCAAAGAACTGGGCGAGGACGAAAAAGGTTCAGAGGCAGAGGACTATCGACGCCAGATCGAGGAGGCCGAACTGCCGGAAGAAGCGCGCAAGGAAGCCGAGCGAGAGTTGGACCGGCTGGCGCAGATGAATCCGCAATCGGCTGAGGCCGGGGTGATCAAGACCTACCTGGATTGGCTGATTGACCTGCCGTGGAACAACCTCTCGGAGGACAACCTCGACCTGGCCCACGCCGAGGATGTGTTGGAAGAAGATCACTACGGACTGGAGAAGGTCAAGGAGCGTATCCTGGAGTTCCTGGCGGTGCGCAAGTTGCGGCTGGAGCGCGGCGTGGAAGACGATGAGGAACACGCGGCGGCGATCCTCTGCTTCGTCGGGCCGCCGGGTGTGGGCAAGACCAGCCTGGGGCGCTCCATCGCGCGGGCGTTGGGGCGAGAGTTCACCCGCATGAGCCTGGGCGGCGTGCGCGACGAGGCCGAGATCCGCGGTCACCGCCGCACCTACATCGGCGCGATGCCCGGCCGCATCATCCAGGCGCTCAAGCGCGCAGGTACTCGAAACCCGGTCTTTATGCTCGACGAGGTGGACAAGATCGGTGCGAGTTGGCGGGGCGACCCGGCGAGCGCGCTGCTGGAGGTGCTCGACCCGCAGCAGAACAACGCGTTCCGCGACCATTACCTGGACGTGGATTTCGACCTGAGCCAGGTCTTTTTCATCACCACGGCGAACACGCTGAGCACGATCCCCCCGGCGCTGCAAGACCGCATGGAGGTGATCGAGTTTGACGGCTACACCGAGTACGACAAGGTGCGGATCGCCCAGGGGTACCTGGTTCCGCGCCAGGTCAAGTACAATGGCCTGCAAGAGGACGAGGTCGAGTTCACCGAGGACGGGCTGCAGACCATCATCCGCGACCACACCCGCGAGGCGGGCGTGCGCAATCTGGAACGCGAGATCGGGCGGACGCTGCGCAAGGTCGCCACGCAGATCGCCGTATGTGCTGCCGAATGCGCCGTGGTCATAGATTCTGAACACGTGCGCGAGTCCCTGGGCAAGCCGCGCTTCCGCGACGAGACCAAGCTGCGCACAGAACTGCCCGGCGTGGCGACCGGCCTGGCCTGGACCCCTGCCGGCGGCG
The DNA here is from genome assembly GCA_034437455.1 of Anaerolineae bacterium. Classification (GTDB taxonomy): domain Bacteria; phylum Chloroflexota; class Anaerolineae; order B4-G1; family B4-G1; genus DAOTUB01. Next base: position 9,331 of record DAOTUB010000049.1, read on the forward strand.
AGGTACTTTTCGTCGAGGCAAAGGTGATGAAGGATAAGGGCAACCTGATCCTCACCGGGCAGCTCGGCGACGTGATGAAGGAGTCGGCCCGCATCGCGCTCAGTTACGTGCAGGGCGAGCTGGAGCGGTTAGGTCTGCCGGAGGACAATCTGGAGGAAGAGACGGTGCATTTGCACGTTCCGGCGGGCGCCGTCCCCAAGGACGGCCCTTCGGCGGGCGTGACGTTGGTGACGGCGTTGGCCTCGGTGCTGACCGGGCGGCCCGTACGCGGCGACGTGGGGATGACGGGCGAGGTGACGTTGCAGGGCCAAGTGCTCCCCATCGGCGGCATCAAGCAGAAGGTGCTTGCCGCTCACCGGCACGGGCTAAAGACGGTGATCCTGCCCCAGGCGAACGAGGTGGACCTGGACGACGTGCCGCAAGAGATCCGGGACGAGTTGAACTTTACGCTCGTCGATCATATGAACGAGGTACTCGAGCTGGCCATCACGCCGGAGCAGGAGAGTGAACCGGCGGTGGCGGGCGGCAATGGCCGGGGGAAACCCGCGACCGAAGTACTCGCGCTCTGAGAGCAGGGGGGGCAGATGAACGCGGATAAAGCTCCGCGTTCATCTGTGTCCCCAGGAACCCTAACAGGCGACGGTTCAGTCCGCCTCTTCCTCGGCAGACTCTTCTTCCGTTGGTTCAAGTCGGTCGATCAGCTCATCGATCTTGCGGCTCAGTTCCTCAAACTCCTTGCGGGCGACGGGCTTGACGCTCTCCATCTCCTGGCGGATGAGATTGCGCAGTTCCTCCCGTTCCTTTTCGCCCTTGGCGACGAGGACATCGACGATCCGGCGCGATTCTTCCGGCTCGACTTTTCCTTCCGCGACCAGTTCGTCCACGGCCTCTTTCACTTTATCGCGGGTCAGGGTCAGGACGCCCAGGCCCAGTAGGACTGTTTTTTCGAGTAAGCTAGCCATTTTCTCACCTCCATATAGTGATGCATGGTTCAAATTCGGCTCCAGCGCTTTGTCTCCATCATGCAAACTCAAACACCGGCGTTTTAATAAATCGAACCGGCTGACGTTCTCCCCAGATAATGCGCTGCAACAGTTCAACGGTCTGCGGAGAAAAGAATTGTTCCCCTGTCTCTGCATCTACTCGCGCTGGTACGTGCTCGATGATGAAAAACTTACCGTCCTTCAACAATGTGTAGGTGACTTTTTGCTCCACGAGCTTTTCTTCTCTCATACTTGTTGTCATCTCACCTCCTAACCTTGAACTCTGCCCACTTTTCCGAATCCGGCTCATATACTTGGACTTTGGATAAAAGTTTTTAGCCTACCACCACATATACGTTCTTCGCTTGGCGAACCGGTATATATAGGGGTTTGGCCTTTCTGTTCAGGATTCAAGTCCTAGACA
>DAOTUB010000050.1:0-10137 GCA_034437455.1 Anaerolineae bacterium
CTTTCTGGGCAGCCTGCGGCGAGAGTGCCTCGACCACTTCCTGATCTTGGGCGAGCGACATCTGTACCGAATCGTGAAGGCGTACCAGCAGTACTTCAATCACGCTCGGCCTCACCAGGGCATCGAGCAACACATCCCGTGCCGGCCAGAGCGACCAGATGCGCCTCCCGCTGGCGGCAAAGTCGCATCTCGCCCCGTGCTGGGTGGTCTGCATCACGACTACTTCTGGCAAACCGCAGACAGTGCTGGGCAAGCAGCGCACCAGCCCTCGAGCTGTCTCCACTAACTGCTCACACTGCCGGACATTCCCCTCTCCACAGACCGGATAGATGGCGCGCGCCAGCCGTGGCCTATTTGACGACGGTTTCTGCTCCCTGCCAGCTCGAAAGCCCTCTCAATCGACCTCCAACTTGCTGGATCAAGGGAATATCGCCCTGACCGACCAGTTCTCCCCACCCATTCTCTGCTTCCCACACCATCTGAGACGCGCGATTCTCAATCCATTGGGGCTGGCTTCGGAACGGATGAGCTTTTCGGCCAGGACAGGGCGCCGGTGTAGACGTAGGTCCAGGTATGCGTGAGCGTGTCGGTCACGACCACCAGGTCGCCCGTGTCGGCGTCGTAGCCATACCGTACCGTGCGACTGATGGGGTCGCGCACCTCTACCAGGCGGCCATCGTCGTCGTACTCGAAGGCCAGGAAACGCTCCCCGGTAGCATCCTCCACCCGCGCCAACCGCGTGCCGCTGTAGACCAGAGTGACCGCATGGCCCCAAGGGGTGCACATCTCGGCCAGCCGGCCCGCGTCGTCAAAGACGTAGGCGCTCTGGTCTACGCCCGTGAGCGTATAGGTGTAGGGCAAAGTCAAGGTACGGGTCAGCGTGGCCCAGACACCGGGGAAAGGCTCGTGGGTTCCATCGCCGTTGTCCATAAAACGAAAGCGGGAACCACGATAGCCTTCGACGATGACGGTGGACGCCTTACCGTCGGGGTTATCGGGGAAGGTGAGGCCCATAGCATAGTTGTGGGTCCAGCCGTGGCCCATTGAGGTGGTATAGAGGCCGATGGTCTGATTGTTGTAACTGCGCTCGAAGCGCAGCGGGTCGCCGAGCACGGGAATGGAAAAATCCTGCTGGTTGTAGTGATAGTTGCCCATGCGGGTGCTGATGGCATCCCCGGCCCAGTTCGTGTGGTGGGTCGTGCAGCCGATGGGATACTCGCAGGGGGCGTAGGTCTGATCCGCCGGGAGGTGGAGGTCTCTGACTACCACGTCGTCCACGTACCAGCCAGCAGCCACTTCCTCCGCTGCCGGGGCCGGGAGGTGAGAAACCAACAGCAGTTGCCCGTTGCCCGGCACACGACTCTCGCCAGCAGGGGCTTGCCCTGAGTCTGTCGAAAGGGCAGGCGTGCCGCGCGGCGTGGCCCCCGGTACCAACCACTTGTAGATGGGATGGTAGGGATTGGCCGCGCCTTCGTCCACTGTCGCGCCAAAGTAGATGACATAGACGCCGCTGGAATCGTAGGCCCAGCCCAGTTCCTGGTGGTTCCACAGACGTTTGTAGGCGTGGGCTACTTCCTCGTCCGTTTGTGCGTCGTAGATCGCCGTCCGGCGACCGCCAATGGCATAGAGATAGTACCGCCCGTCGGGAGAGTAGACGCGCTCGGTTGGGTCTATGTAAGTATCCCACGATACAATTTCATACAGGGTGTTCCCCAACCGTTGTTCAATCTCTTCCTGAGTAAAATAATCCAGTACAATGTAAGGGAACTCTGGATCGGTCGTCAATACAGCATTTTCGTTTCTGGCCCCGAGTCGCCACAAAACGTAGACATCTTCAGCACCTTTGATGGTCTCTATTGTATCTGTCTGCACCAGTCGGGTAACTGCCAAATCAGGCAGGTGAATCAGATAGGATTTAGTAGAGTAACGAGCAGCACAGTACTCATCATTTATCCACTGAACCCCCCGAATGGGTTGTTCTAACTTCTTTATATCTCCTGTGGCTAGGTTCACGAATAACCAATCAGTATGGTCCGGACCCAACTCAACGGCCAGCCATTTGCCTCCAGGAGAAAGAAGAGCGTAGGAAGGTTGGCGTTCAGCTCCTACAATCAATTCAACTTCGCCAAGTACATCGGTGAGTTTATTAATCCGTGCGTACCGTCTTTCATCGGACATGCGACCACAGGCCAGCATCACGCTGCTCATCCCTAGAATGGCAAGTAGCACGAACACCCGACGACGTCCTCTCTTTTCGGTCGTCAACACCATGCCACAGCACAGTACAGCCAGTGTCAATGGCGGCAGAAACATCACGCCCGGCGTAACGGTTTGCTTGTCTTCTCCCTGATGGTTGGTCGGACGGTATACTTCTTGCCTGGAGCTGGCGATTGGTCGTACACCACTTGCCATACTGCTAGTCACTACCTCATCCAGGTAGAACTTTAGCCCAATCTCTTGCCCAGCATAGTCGCTTAGATTCACTTGAACCTGTGTCCAGCCAGGGATGGGATCGGTTATAGTCAACACAGGCTGCCATGTCAAGCCATCGTCAGTTGTGGCCTTGACGTAGCCTATACTCCCTTTGGGCAAGGCGAACTGCTGCCAGAAAGTAAGCATCGGCGATGCGGTGTTGGTCAGGCCCAGTCGATCTACCAGCACCAGCGCGGAATCGCTTGCGGTCCCATGCCAGGCGGTCGTGTCGCTGTGGGCCGTCTCCGTGACGGTTTCCCAGCCGCCGAACGGTTGCCAATTGCCCGGCGTCTCCATATCGTCGATGAAAGGGAGTGCGTGCATCACTGGCGGGACGACGTTACGCGCGAGGAAATCGTCCACTGCCCAGCCGCTCCCGGCCTGGCCCGCGTGCCGCAGCCGCAGCGTGGGCGTCAGCCCTGCCCACTCGCTCAAATCCACTTCCGCCTGCGTCCAATTCGTCGTCTCCGTGACCGTCGCGGCGGGCTGCCAGATTGCGCCATCGGTCGAGACCTCGACCAGACCAGCCCCGTTTGCGGTCATCGTGTACCAGAAGTTCAGAGTAGGCGAGACAGTCTCCCGTAGGTCGAGCGGGCCAACCAGCACGAGCGTGCTCCCCTCCTGCGTGGCCACCCAACCGTGCTGCCCGCCGTGCACCGTGCCGGTCACCACCACCCAGTCGCCCGTCCCGTCCCAGCGGCGCCAGCCCTCCACATCGTCCTCGAAGGGCAGGGCAAAGAGCCAGGGAGTCTCCAGGTCTTCCACGCCCACGTCGTCGATCCGCCAACGGTCGCCAGCGCGAGCGGGCAGCAGCCGGAAGCGCAACCGGAGCGGCGCGTAATCCGGCCCTGTAAAGGGAGTCAGGTCGATTTCGACCGGCATCCACCCGTTGGCCCCGTGACGGGCGGAGAGCGTCCCCCAGGTCACGCCGCCGTCGGTCGAGAGTTCCACCCGCGCCTGGGCCTCGGACGAGAGGGTGTACGAGTGCCAGAAGGTGAGACGAGCCATCCGCGTCGTGGATAGGTCGAGTGACGGTTGCAAAGTGAGGGTAAGTGGGATACCCGGCGTGACCGTCTCGCCAGCCCAGGCGACGACGGGACTGTGGGCGGTGTCGGTAATGAGCGACCAGCTGCCCTCGGCCAGCCAGTCACCGCCGCCGGATTCCAGGTCGTCGAAAAAGAGCGACGTGGTGGGCACGGTATAGGCGACTGTACCGGTCACCACCTCTCCCACGCTGGCCGTGCCGGTGATGGCGGACGTCAAACGCGCGCCGCTCGTATCCGCGCGGTACATCGTGACCAGATAGTCGCCGCTGCCGGTCCCAGAGGCGGTGACGGTATAATCTCCCTCAAAGCCGCCGGGCAACAGGAAGAATTCCAGTTCGCCCGTATTGCCGCTATAATAAGCGCCGGGGATTTCGTTGACGATCTGGTCCGTGTCTGGGTCGTACCCCACCCGCTGCCCCGACGGGTCGGTGACCATTCCGTCCACCGGCGACCAGAAGACAATCACGACGATCACGTCGCCGTTGTTGAAGAAAAAGTTAGCTGAATTATAGTTCGTGTGAAGGGGAAAATCGTCTATGACATTTCCATTGCCTGTCAAGATGAAACCAACGGCTCGTTGTGCATACTCATGATACACGATACCCTTATGCTCAGCACCTGCGATACCTATTTCGTTTTCTTCGGGAAGGTTGGGCAGTAGTCCCTGTCCGGGCTGTCCGGGCTCACTGTCCCGTAGCCGGGTGCTGTAGGTGGGAATAAGATCGTCGCCTTCCTTGGGGTATTCGCGCCAATCCCGGGCCGGCGCAAAACCGTTAGGCCACGGCAGCTCGCTATCGTCCTCCTGGGATTCAACCTCGTACTGTACCGCAGTTTCCACGCCATCGCCGTAGATGACGTAGATGTTGTCCAACCCAAGCGCTGCATCCAACGTCGCCTGCACACCGGGCGCATTCAAGCCCTCTTTTTCCAGCAGAGGGTTGACCTGGTAGCCGTATGGGTAGCTCCCCCCACTGTCGTAGAGATAAGGGGGAATCGGACGCGAGGCTGCTTCCGGGTAGTCGCCATCCGAGACTGGCGGCAGCATCTCTGGCAGCGAGCCGATGCCGGGATGGTCAGGGTCAGTACTGTGACTGTACTCCTGCAATGTGCTCAGAGGGCAAAGGTAGGGGTCTTCCCAGTGCCTCCACAGCATCTCAAGCAAGCCCCCCATGGGAATAGTTAGATACCAACACGGTTGTCCAGCTTCGGGGCGATATCGCTTCAAGATGAAATACGGCCATAGCAATTCATCCATCAGCTGCCGCAACGAGAAGTAGCCAAATGCCTGAAAGGGCAGCACAAGGTTAGACTCCGGGTCTACTTCTCGGCCAAGGTATTCCTCCCAAGTTAACCCTTCCCAGGTACGGTAGGTGACCGGAAAGCCCCGGTGGGGCGTGGCGATGAAAATGACCTTGTTGACGTCGCCCTGGTACGGTCTGTTCGTTGCCAATCCTTGCACGTAGGCGCGGGTGACCAGTCCACCCATACTATGCACCACCACGTCGGCTTGGTTATCATCGTGGTTCACGTAGGACACATTCTGTGAACTGGGAATGACTGTTCCGGCCAGCGCCTCTCCCAGCCAGGCCCCCGAGTCGCGATTGGATTTCCGCCAATCGTAGGTGATCGGGAAGAGAGTCTTTTCCAATTCGTACCCCATTTTCATCAAGTTCTCGATGAGGGGGCTGTAGGAATCGAGCCAGGGGTCGAGATAACCTTCAGTGAAACTGGCCATCGGTGTCTTTAGGTTCTGAGGCCATCTGGTGATTACACTGTTCTTGGGCGGCATCGAGCCTAGAATGCCGTGCATAAAGACAACGGGATGAATCTCGGCGGTGGGGATGGCTACTTCCTCCCGGTCGCTGGCTCCAATCACCGTCGCCCATTCTTCACCCAGCCCTGCTGTCAGCGTGGCGTGCAGCGTCAGTATGTCCACGTTCGAAGGCTGCACCCACAAAGGGAGGACAATGGACGCGCTCTCGTACGGATCCAGTGAGCCAAATTCGAGCAACAAAGGCCCCCATTCGCCCCGTGAGAATACCTTGTCCTGGTCAGCCCGTGCCAACTCCTCTTCTGTCAGTACCAGGAAGCGCGCCTGGTCTGCCAGCGAAGTGATGGTAAAGAACACCGTCGCGTTCGGCATCGTGCTGGTGGTGACGTTATTCACCGTCACCGTGACCACGAGCGGGTTGGGCGACGGCCAGCCTTCCTCGTTCAGCGTCAGGGTGTGCGTCGAGACTGATACGTCAATCAGAGGAGAAATTCTGATCGCCGTCACAAAGGCGTCCCAGTAACCGCCGTTGTAAGACGGGTCGAAGGCGTGCGTGGTGGTGGGAAAGTCGGTGGAATCGGTCCAACCCGTCACGTAGGCGTTGCCTGCGTTGTCCACGGTGATGGCGTAGCCATAGTCATCACCATCCCCTCCCAAGAAAGTGGCGTAGCGTAGATCGTTATCGCCATTGCCGGCCGGACTCAGTTTAACTACAAAGGCATCCACTTCACCACTCTTGGTCGTGCTGAAGGCGTGCGTAGTGGTAGGGAAGTTGGAAGACCAGGTATAGCCTGTGACGTAGGCGTTGCCTGCCTCATCCACGGTGATACCTGTGCCATAGTCGCCGCTGCCCCCTCCCAGGAAAGTGGCGTAGCGTAGATCGTTGTCGCCGTTTCCAGCCAGATCCAGTTTGACCATAAAGGCGTCAAAGCCACCGTTGTATTCATCGTTGTAGGATGTGTCAAAGGCGTGCGTGGTGGTGGGGAAATCAGAGGACTGGGTCTCGCCTGTCACATAGGCGTTGTCCGCTTCATCCACGGCGATGCCATAGCCGCAATCACTATCCTCGCCTCCCAGGAAAGTAGCGTAGAGTAGGCTATCCTCTCCGCTGCTAGCCGGGTCCAGTTTGACCACAAAGGCGTCGTGACACCCACCGCAGTCAGTGTCGTAGGCGTCTTTAGTGGGAAAGTCGGAGGACCAAGTCTCGCCCGCCACGTAGGCGTTGCCTGCTTCGTCCACGGCAATGCTGTAGCCATAATCGTCGTTGCTCCCTCCCAGGAAGGTGGCGTAGAGCAGGTCAGCCTGCCCGTTGCCAGCCAGGTCCAGTTTGACCATAAAAGCGTCACTCCAGTCATTGTAAGTGGCATCGTAGGCCTCTTGGGTGGGAAAGTCATCAGACTCGGTCTCGCCTGTCACGTAAACGTTGCCCGCCTCGTCCACAGCGATGGCTTGGCCCACATCATTCCAGTCGTCATCGTTCCCTCCCAGAAAGGTGGCATACTCCAGACTCGTGCCGTCGGCATTTACTTTGACTACAAAGGCATCGAGGCAGAGAATTGGATGACCGTTAGCAGAACAGTAATGGGGACCATGGACTTGATCGAAGGCCCCCTGTGTAGTGGGAAAATCGCCAGATTCAGTCCCGCCTGTTACGTAGGCATTGCCTGTTTCGTCTACAGTGATACCAAGGCCAGAGTCATCATCTTCTCCTCCCAGGAAGGCAGCATAGACCAAATCTGTCCCGTCGGCATTCAGTTTGACCACGAAGGCGTCATGCTCGCCGTTGTAGGCCGGGTCAAAGGCCCCCGTTGTGGTGGGAAAGCCGGAAGAATAGGTCTCACCTGTCACGTAGGCGTTGCCTTCTTTGTCCACGGCGATGCTACGACCGTAATCACTGTCATCTCCTCCCAAGAAGGTACCGTAGAGCAAGTCTGAGGAGTTGCTCTGTGAGGAAAGAGGTTCAGCCCCTGCCTGCTCCTGCAAAGCAAGATGAGGAACATCTGTGGCAAAGGGAGATGCGACCTCAAGGCCGTTTATTTCAGGTTGGGTCGTCGTCTGTTCGACGGTCGTCCTGCTGGCGGCGACTGTCTGCAACAAGGGCAAGGCAAAGTCGCCCACGGCGGTGGTGAGGCGCAAGCGGTCCGCGTCGTCCAGGGCCAATGTGTCTGCACCGTCCACGCGCAGACGAATGTCTGAATGGCGGACGGCGAATGGCGAACGGCGATTGACGAGTCGCCAGGTCCAGCGGCCTTCCTCGCCGGTCACTTCCAGGTCTACGCCTGGGTAGAGTTCCACGTAGCGCACGCCGCCCCAGACAGGCACGTCGGTATGCCACTGCGCCGGATCGTCGCCAGTGAAGTAGGAGATGTGTGTGTCCAAGCGATTGAAAGGCTCCAGGCGCGGGTGAGAGTTGGCGCCAGGGAAGCTCAATTTGAGGTGGACACCACGGCCAGGTGTGTTCTCACGCTCTCGTTCTCTGTCAGGAAGGTGAGGGGAGAGAGCGAGCGTGGGAGACGTCGGCTTCATCACTGTCACCCACAGCCCATCCTCGGCCAACCACATCGTGCGCCCGCCGCCGCGCACCTGGAAGCGGGCATCCTCGGCGAACTGGCCGACGTTCTTGATGAACATCAGTGGCGAGCTTGGCAAAGTTGTTTCCACCTGAGATGCTGTATCGCTCGTTGGCTTTTCGATTGGCTGTGAACTATCCTCATCAAATACGGCGGTCCACCACCTGGGAAGCACATCCATCGCGGGAGGGCGGTCGGTCACTTCCACTTCTCCCGACGTGAGGCGTGCGGCCGCCCAGCCGTCCGAGATCGCGGGGGGCGGCAAGGCGGATGATGATCGAACCGCATCGGGGGAAATACTGGATGAGGCTTGCGTCTGTACCGGTGCGAGACTTACCAAGAGAGAGAAAATTGTGATGGCATTGATCCAACGGAACGTCCAACGTGAGGTATACATCGATAGACTCCTTTCGCATTGCCAGCCGGGCTGGCGGAACCTAACAACACGATTTGTGCGTAACACTACGGATGGCTTGTGGACGCGCCCCAGTCTCGAGATTCAACGAGATCAGCCGAGGGTTGCGCCACACGCACGATGGTACTCGCAAGTATAGGTTTTCGTTAACACGATGGAAGCTACGATGAGCAAGCGGTGGGATCGGTTCGCGAAGCGGAAACGGGGATTCACGTCACCCTCCTTTCGACGAGGTGAGAATCAACGTAATTCGCTAACAATCGTTGGTATATTGGCGTCCGCGCTATTGTATCACAACGTTTTGTGAAGTCAAATTGCAAAAGCCACAACTGAGCTTGTCGAAATGAAACGGGTGTGTTTCATTTGAGTTGAAAAGTCAGCGACGCCGGTCGAGTAGCAGCGTTTTCTGCTGCGTATTGAGACCCAGGAGCGCTGATTTCGATACGGGCAGGGGAACATTGCCCTACTCAATCAGCGCCTCCAACTGAGATGAAACACACCCAAATCAAACCTTGTCGAAGGGGCGCTGACAGAGTGGTTTGGTTGCTCGCGGAAAAGTGGATTCCAGTTCTATTTGCTCTCTTGTACTCTGCTCAGCGATTCCAAGAGGATGTCTTGCTCCTCTCGCATCCTGGGTATCCACCTCAATGCGCGCGCCAGCCACGAGGCTGCTCGTAGCAGCGCCTCCATGTCCCAGGTGCGCACACCGTAGAGACAGGCCACCCAGATGCGCCAGGCCACCTGGTAAGCCGTCAGCGCCGACGTAACGATCACGATGGCCGCGGCAAACAACGTCCAGAAAAGCGAGTGCGGGGCGACGAGGAGCAAAAGCCCGAACGCCGCCACTTCCAGCAGCAGAAAGACGTACACGAGCCGCTTTTTCCAGATGTAGAACAACCAGAGCTCCTCCGTCGGCTGAAGCCCGGTCTGCTCCCAGCGCGCTCTCAGGTGGCGCTCGGCCTCGACGACGACGGTCCAGTTGACCCAGCGTCGCGTCCATTCTTGCTGCCGAAGGACGATCCCCGTCAGGACCAACAGCGCGGTGACGACGACCTTGATGGAGCCAAAGACGAGGCTGGCCGCCGTCGCCACTACCGCCAGGGAGATTGGCATCCCAGGGAACGGCGTTTGCTCCTTTCGGAACAGGCTCTGAACGTAGTGTCTCCAGCGCCATCTCATCATTCGTAAGCGCCGTTCTTTCTGGTCGGACGTGTTCAGTTTCTCCACCTTCATCTGGTACACGATGGGCAACGCCCGCCACTGCTCCTGCTCGCCACCCTCAGCCCACCAGTCTTCCACCGGGTGCGCGGCCATCCGCTCCAGGAGGCCGTCTTGCTCCAACCGGAACAGCCGCACGCGCGCCTGCTCCGGTTCCACCGCCCACACCGCCGCCGCGAACGGCACGCCAAAGGGCCAGCCCCGCTCCATCGTCATCAGCAGCCGCCCGGCTTGCTCCCGCTCCTCTGGCTCCATCCGTTCCCAATGGCCGTCCACCAATCGCTCCAAGAGACTCCACAGGACGCTGCCCCTCGCGTTGCGCAGGTCTGCCAGCACCGCGTTCCATCCCAACTTCCTGGCGGTTGCCGCCGCCAACCGCAGCCCCTCCGGGTGCCAGCCCAGCAGGTCGCCGGCCTTCTCCGCCCGCTCCCATTCCGGGTGCTCCAACGTCCTCCCCAGCACCCTCTCGACCAGTTCCCGGCCCTCAGCCTGGCCCATTCCCGTCAGCTCCACCTCGGTGACCCGTCCCTCGGGCAGCCACCGCTTCATCTCCCGCACCACGTCCTGCCCCCGCTGCGTCGTCGCTGCCACGACCACCTGGGGCCCCTTGTGCGCCAGCAGGTCGCGCAGAACGCTCCCCTCCAC
>DAOTUB010000051.1:0-6985 GCA_034437455.1 Anaerolineae bacterium
CCGTGACGAGCCTGCCGATCCACGTGGTTCTGGAGGACGCCGACACGGCGTCCGTGGGCCAGCGGGAGGGAGCGGAGGAGATCGTCATCACCATCCCGCGCGAGTTTGCGGGGCGGGAGGTGGTGTCGAGTTCAAGCCTGCTCCTGGGCCTGGCGGCGCACGAGATGGGCCACCTCTCCGATCTGGAGGAGGTGCTGCGGCTCGTCCGCGAGATCGAGGAGCAGGGAGAGCACGCCTTCCTCGAGACCGTGTTTGGCGTCGTCGAGGACATTCGCAACGAGAGCCGGATGATGGACGAGCCTATCGACAACTGGCTGGCCGATACGCGCCAGGCCGTGCTGGACGAGGGGCACGAGGAGGAAACGCCCCGGACGCTCTGGGACCTGCTCTGGTGGATGCGGTTCTCCAACCCGGCTCTGCCCTGGTCGGCGGCCCGACCGGTCGATGAGGATGGGCGCGATCTCTTTGCGACCAACGAGTACCTGTTCCACGGTTCGGCGGTGGATCGCATCGAGCAGGTGTTGGACAAAGGCCCTCGAGAGAGCCTCGCTGCCGCCCGTGACATCCTTCGCTGGGCGCGGGAATACGACATCCCGATCCCCGAGCCGCCGCCCTGGTGGTTGTGGTTGATGGGGAGCGGTCGTCATCCCAGCGTCGGCGAACGGGGGCAGGCGGCGATCCAGGCCGTCCAGGAGCAGGGCAAGCTGTTGCCCGACGGGGACGACCTGAAAGCGGGCGCAGGGTCTTTTGTCTACGAACAGGGACCTCCAGACCGGGAGGCGTTGGCGAAGGGTCATCGCCTGGCCCGCCAGATTCGCCAGGGGTGGACGCAGCGACAACAGGGGTCTGTGGGCGTCGGCGTAGGCCGCTACGACCCTCGCCTCGACGGGCGTGGTCTGCCGCCTTTCGCCTTGCCCTTGAGCCGGCGCCGGAGCCTGCCCAAAAAGCTCCTGCTCCTGCTCGATGTGTCCGACTCGATGTACTCTCACGGCTGCAACAATCTCCACATCGCTCGCACCGTCGTCGCCGCCGTCGCACTGGCGGCAAAAGAGACCGGCGGGCAGGTGGAGATCGTGCTGTTCTGGTGCGGCTACACCATCGCCAACAGTCTGGAACACGCCCTGAGCATCCGAGGGTATGGGACGCAGTTGGACTGGTTGCCCAGACTGCTCGAACGCTACCCGGCCTTTGACGTCTTGATGGTCACCGACGCGGAGGTGGGAGTCCCCGCCGGTTGGGATGAGAGGAAACGGGCGCGCACGACGGTCGTGCTCGTGCCTCTTCCCAGGAAAGGGCCGCAGACCGGACGGGCCGCCGAGTTGGCCCGCCGCGTCCTGCCGGTGGAGCGACCGGAGGATTTGCCATACCTGGTCGTTCTGGCGGCGCGGTCGACGATGGGAACGCAGGCGTAATTGTGGCAATGAGCAGAGAGAAGCCCCGATCATCAGATTGGGGTTTCTTTTTGAGAAAGGCCGTCCGCGCTGTTTGCTGGGCGTCGTGGGGCATTGTCCCGCAGGAACCGATGCCCTTGCGGGGCGGCCCCATCGCTCCACGGTTGCAGGCCGCCAGTTCTCACTGACTGAAGAACACGGACTGCATCCTGAAATCCACGTGCTCAGGGATGGTCGTTGGGGTTGTCCACCGCCAGACCTTCGGCGGAAGCCGCAGCATTCAGGCGGTCGTCGGCGGAGAGGAGGGTCAATGGCGGCAAACCGGCGGACTGGAGTACGTCCTGGGCCAACAGTGCCGAGGCTAATTGCACCGCATCGTAAGCGCGCAACTGGTGACGTTCCAACAACGATTTTGTCCGCTCGACGACGGGGGCTGTCAACTCGATGAACTGGTACTCGGCCGCGCAGATGGCAGCGAAATCGGTCACAATGTCGGCATAATCTACGACGGTGAGGCTCGCGTCACGCCGTCGGCGATTTAGCGCGCTATAGACCTCGACCATACTGATGTGAGCTGTGATGATCACGTTGCCAGCGGCGGGGTCGCATACCGCCCGGAACCAGCCTGTGCCTGTCTCGTGCACGTGTCGCTTGACCAACGTGCTGCTATCGGCGTAATAGTCGGCCATTAGCGACCCTCTCGCTCCTCGATAATGATCTCAGAAAGCGGTCGCCCGGCAGCGAACAGGTGAGCCAATTCCTCGCGTCGTTCTTCCGAAATCAGATCGAGGGCAGGAGAAGGGGGAGGAATCGGCAGACTCAACCCAGCCGCGACCAACGCCTCGCGTACCAGGCGGCGGTGTTCACCAGGTTCCGTGGGCGTCACCACACGCTCCACGCGAATCTCTACGTGAGCGCGTTCTGGCAAGACTATCGGGGTGAGCGGGTGTAAAGCGCCGTTTTCGTAAATCGCCATCACTGTACTGTCCATTCGGTTTCTCCTTGCTGGCTTACTGGCCAGCCTTGAACGATTTCAAGTATACCGCGAGATGGCGGTTCCGTCAATTGGATACGTCGAATGTACCGCTCTGTATCCTCGGGCAATCCCCTCTGGAGAGGAGTCGATTTTGCCATTGCAAACGGAGATTCCTCAACTCGCTACGCTCGCTCGGAATGACGGGGCTGAGTAGAACCGCCGACAGACGAGGCGGTCTGCGTCGTGTGCAGGCCGCCGCTTTTTGTTGACCGACTGAGTAGGTGGATAGCGCAAGAAGGCAGGCTGTGGGCGTCGTTTGCCCACAGTCTGCCGCCGTCGCCGACCTGAGAGGGTTCGACTGCGATGGATTGGAGCGGCCGGTGCTGTGGAATCGCTGATGGCGCTGAACTTCATTGAACGGCGAACCCTTTCAGCGCTATCAGCGAGCTTCAACGCCTCAGCGGTACACAATCTAAACAGGTGGCTTGATGTAACAGCATATCGAGTAAACGTTGCGTTGTGGTTACAGCCTGTTATATCCCAAGATTGCTTGCTCTACGTTGCTTTTTCAGGGCTTGATGCGCATAGACTATTGCACAAGAAACCAGATACCATCCCAGAATATCTAACAACAAAGCATAGGGATAGAAGTTTCGGATGTTTGCTGCAAGGCAAATAGTATTATGTGAACATCGTCCTCCAGTGACATAATCAGAGATGGTAACAACTGGAAAAGGAAAGCCTCGGTTTGCATACCACGTCACTTTTGATGTTGCTTCAAACCCAGTCGTCACGATTGAGGAAAGCAGTGTAAGAATCATCACGAGTGTGATTTTTACACAGTTAGGTCGCAAGAATAGCAATAGTATTTTCATAGCCGGTTTCTCCTATGCAGAGAGTTTCGCGTGTTTATCTTACGGCCATTGCCCACCTTACATGACCGTCCGGTGATAAGGGATCATAGCCTTTGTCCACTGTGCTTGACCAAGAGACATCGAATTTATCCCATTCTGCCAATCGCTCTTCGCCCACATCGCGCCTTTGCGAAGAAGAACCACCTGCATTGTCCCAATATGCTTCTCCTGGGTACGAGTCATTGAACACCACAGTCCATCCCCCATCGACAAAACCTCTGACTACAGCAAAATGTCCGAAGAGACTTGTTGTTAGCTCTGATCGGATCAATGTTAGTACAGGGTGTCCATCTCTTACTTTTTGATAGACGGTCTTATGGGTCCAGTTATCCCCCGACAAAATATCCAGACCATAATACTTTCTGGCTACATCTGCCAATGTTTCCGCTGATACACACGCTCGATTGCACCACGTAAGTGGATCTGGAGTTGGTGTCGGAAGAATAGTGACTCCATCTGCTCCCGTTATTCGATTATGGCAACAATAACCATCATAACCTGCTGGTCTTTCACTTTGAAGTTGCTGTACAAGCGTATCGAAATTTACACCAACCTTTTCACCCTTAAGGAACATATACAAAGCCGCTGCACCACAAGAATTTGGGTACTGATTCCACATTTCTGGAGATTGTTCATCTACCCATGGCATGTCAATTATTTGAGTGTCTTCACCAAGTGGGTCTCTTCTCCACCAAAAACTTCCTGTACTTCCTTCGGGATAATCACATCCACGATCCAGAGCAAAATGAATACCTGATGGTGCCCAGGGATCCAAACAAATCTGTCCACTCGGATCTGTGAAATTGATGGGGTTAGCATCAGCATAAAGCCATCTATTCATCACTGGGAATGGATCTTTGCTGGAAAACCTTCCCACCGAGACATCATACCAACGCGCCCGGAGATACTGCAACTCCACATCCGCATCCCAATACTCCCCCGCATACCCCAACCCCGCCTGCGCCGCCCCAACCTCCACCCCGAACGGCGTCCACTCGCGGCTGCTCGCCAGCGACCCCGTCCCATCCGCGATCTGCCGCACCGAGCCGAGCGCATCGGGCAAGTGATAAGCCCACTCGCCATCCGCGAACCGGCCCAGCGTGTCGTGGCCCACCAGGTAGAGGCTGGCGCCGTCGCTCAACATCTCCGGCAGGCCAGCGGCCCAGTCCCAGGAGAACACGGATTGCTCGCCGTCAACAGATTGCGCCACATGCAGGCCGTCGGCGGTGCCTGCACTGAGCCCAGCCGGACAGTGATCACAGATTACGCTTACTGTCCTTTGCACTTGCTAACATTCCAAGGATCTATGACAGATTCAGGGGGAGGGCCTATGTACTCCAGTTGATTGATCAACTGAACTATTTCAGCGATGGGCAGGCGTGAGCCAACCTGGACAGGAATCTCGAATCGGTCTTTGAACTTGAGACGGGTATAGTCCTCAGTTGTGTAGTACACAGCTACACTATCCATTGCCCATAGAGTGTCGATTTTTATTTCCTTCGTGGGCTTACGATGATCCCATGCCATATTCCAGGGACCAATGATTAGGACAAGCCCGGGTTGTTCTTGTTGTCCAGCATATTTTATATAGATAGGGTTAGAAGATTCAGTAGATTCAACACCCCTGCAATGTCTATCCCACGACCAGATGGATATTGTCTGGGACCACTCGTGCTGTTCTATCTCTCTGTCTGGCAAAACGTACACATAGAATCCTCTTTGCGTTATTTCTTCGTAGCTGGGATATAGTGGGTGGGCTTTGGAACACCCTGTAGCCACAACAAGCGCTATGGTACATATTACCACTAGTTTACCCGTGCAATTAAATCGGGTTGGCATCTGACACTATCTCCTTGGCCAATACTGCTCGTCTGGCCAATACTCTTCAGGAAACTCAAAATAGAGCTGATCTACCTCGCTCTCCAAAGACCACACATCTGCTCCACCGCTTGCACACCACTTGGATTCGAGATAGTCCGGTATCACATCTACACCAAATATCGCGATTGCGCAGGCCAGGTTCACAGCTTCGTCAACGATGTACAGATCGTAGACTGATTCCCGATATATCCAGGCATAGTATTGAGGATAGTCAGGATTGTCCTCTTCCCAGTGGTCGATGGCATCTTGCAATTGATCTTTGATCTCGCGCTCCTTGTGCATCCACTTGATAGGAGGACCACCTACGTGGTATGCAAATTTCAGGAAAGCAAAATAGTGGTGTGTCTGTTCAAAGTATGGACGCTTGAAGCCATAGCTTTGTCGCATAGTTTGTCCCAATTCTGATCCAGGTTGGTTTATGGGGTGATCCCACTCAAACCGGGGATTATCTTGCCATTCTGGTACAGTCCAGCGATCGCGATCCACTCCAGGCTGAAAAACTGTTGACTGAGGTACCCATCCCAAATACAAGCTTTTCCATGTGAAGGGAATACCCGAGTAATGCCATGCCCATCCGTCATAACTTAAGCGGCTCTGAACCTTACCAATTCAGCCGATCAACCTGGACTAAAATGAGGACTTGCGCTATAGTCAGGGGCATGAACAACAAATCGAAACCCAGAAACCCTGACCATGTTCACCGACACAACGCGCCTAGCCCGGATAACAAAGTCATTGCAGAACGGATCGAAGAGCTTGTCCTGCCTGCTGTGATAGGCCAGTTGGCATATTTCCGCAGCCTGGGGTTGCGGGATCGCATCTTGTCCTTGCCGGTGATGGTAGCCGCTGTACTCACACTGCTTTGGCGACAAGTACCATCCGTGTGCGAATTGACTCGCGTGTTGGCGCGAGAGAAATTCCTCTGGGCGCCACCAGTGGAGGTGTCGCAGCCTGCATTGTCCAAGCGATTCCTGCTATTCCCATACGAAATGTTCCGGCGTGTGCTGCTGGAACTGGTGCCCACACTGCGAGAACGCGCACTGAAGCGGGAGCGTCCGTTACCCGAGTCGGTCGAGCACGCCCGACAGCATTTCGACCACATCTGGGCTGTGGACGGCTCTACGTTGGAGGCTCTGTTCCGCAAGCTCAAGGCGTTGAAAGACGTTCCTGTAGGGCAGTTAGCCGGTAAGATTTGCTCGGTCATTGACTTGGTCACCCATCTGCCAGTTGAAACCTGGTTTCGCCAGAATGCCAGTGACCATGACAGCAATTTCTTGTCCCAGGTACTGGCTATGGCGAAGGCCAAGGTGCTGTTTATCTTCGACCGGGGGTTCTACGATTTCACCTTTTTCGACGCTCTGATTGAACGAGGAGCCCATTTCATCACCCGGCTCAAATCGAATGCTGTGTTCAGTATTGAGCGCACCCTGCTGAAGACAGATCGGGTACGGGAGCACATTATCAGGTTGGGCGGCCCTACCAGCCAAGGTCAGCATCTTCTACGACTTATCGAGGTGCAGTATGGCACCCAGTGGTATCGTTACGTTACCAGTGTGCTTGACCCGTACATCTTGCCAGCAGCCTACGTCGCTGACCTGTATCGCCGCCGCTGGCGCATTGAAGAAGCATTTGCCGTTCTCAAGCGTCTTCTGGGTTTGTCATACCTATGGACTGGCTCCATCAATGGCGTCCTGCTGCAAGTCTGGAGCACCTGGCTCTTCTACGCCATTCTCGTTGACTTGGCCGATGCGGTGGCAGAAGAACTGATGCTCCCCTTTGACCGCATATCGTTGGAAATGGTCTTCCGCGGCTTGTACCATTTC
>DAOTUB010000052.1:0-3907 GCA_034437455.1 Anaerolineae bacterium
CATTTATGGCAAAACGGCATCTGACCAGCGTCCTTTTGGCACTCAAACGCGATGAGTGCTGGAACGGAAAGCGGAACAAAAATGGAACCAATTAGGAGACATCCCGGAGCCTATTTTCATCACCCCAGGGCAAACCCCATCGTCGCCGCCATATCTGGCACAGCCGCTCCCATGTACGTTACATGTTGAGAGGGGCAGGGCCGATCATTTTGGAGACGCCGGGATAGGCGAAAATGATCTCGACGACAAAGACCCCCGTGACCAGCGAAGCCGCCTAGACGGCGCTGCTATTGATCCCAGGGATGAAGGCGTTGCGCAAAGCGTGTACCCAGACCGCCTCCCGCGTCGAAAGCCCTTTCCCTCGCGCGGTATTTACGTAATCCTTGCTCAACTCTTCGATCATCGCCGTCCGTGTCACCCGCCCCAACGTGGCCCAGTGGCTCAGGCTCAAGGTGACGACCGGCAGCACCAGGTGGCGCAACCCATCGAGCGTGACGTCGAACCGGCCGTTGAGCAACCCGTCAATGGTCACCAGGCCGGTAAAGGTCCTGAAAGAAGAGGAGGAGAGAATGGACCGGGCGGCCATACCGTTCCTCCCGGGTGGGAACCAGGGCAGGGCGACGTAAAAGATCGCCAGCAGCACCAGCGC
This sequence comes from Anaerolineae bacterium, assembly GCA_034437455.1. Lineage (GTDB taxonomy): Bacteria > Chloroflexota > Anaerolineae > B4-G1 > B4-G1 > DAOTUB01. The sequence continues at coordinate 650 of DAOTUB010000052.1, forward strand.
GAGAACAAACGGCGGGATCGAGGTGGCGATGAAGGCGATCAGTTGGAACCCACGGTCGGGGAGGCGTCTCCGCTTCCACCCCGCTATCGCCCCGCTGGTCAGACCGAGCGGGATAAACAGCAGCAGCGAGTAGAGCGTCAATTCCACCGTCGCCGGGGTGCGCCTGAGCATGGCCGGCAGCACGTGCTCCCGCATAATGGGGCTCCAACCCCAGTCGCCCTGGAGTAAGCGGGAGGCCCAACGGACATACTGAACCGGGAAAGGGTCGTCCAGCCCTTGTTCCTTGATGATCGTCTGTAACAACTCCCCCGTGCCGACGGGGGAATCTCAGGGAGGCATGTACAATTGCGCCCGGGTCTTTGCCGGTGTCATCGCCACGATGCCATAGAGCGCAACGGTAGCCACAACGATGGCAACAAAGATGTAAATGACGCGGCGGATAAGAAACCGTACCAAAGGCGGTGGTTCGATTTTGAGTTTACCGGCCGTTGCTAGTATTGGTCTGGTTTTGATCATGGTATACCTCATAGATGGATACGTGACTATGCATCAGTCTGTTGAGCAGATCTATCCGGTCTGGCTTTGTTCTTCCAGCACTTCGATAAGCCCCAACAAAAAGTTGGGCGTCGCGAAATCCGCCGTGACCAGCAACCCATCCCGTACAGGCGAGTGATCGATAAAAGTCGCGCCGCGCTTCTCAACCGCGTCGATCCATTGATCGCCAATCCCAAACCACTGGACGTTGTTCAAAACGGTCACCGTCCTTCCTTCCAACACGCCTGCTTTGGCCAGGATGACCGGCCCATCTCCGGCAGCAGCGATCACCTTTTCCTGTTCCATGGCCTCCCGCCCGATACGGTGGGTCTCCGAGTCGTTGTGAAGCACGACTGTGTTGCCGTCGTCCCCAGTGAACACGATGAGGTCATAGTCCGCCACGACCACGTCGCCGATCAATAAATCGGGGTAGGCCGGGGTAAACCCATAACACTCGTGGAAACCGCGGCGTGTTTCCAGCGTGTTCGACGCCACAAAGGCCGTATAGCCCATTTCCTCAAAATGAGGGCGTGTCCTGATCACGTGCTCGTCATCATACTGATCGACAAGGATGTACAGGATGTTGCAGGTCTTGGTATCGGATGGCTCGCAGAACAATTCTGAGCGTTGCGGCTCCCAGGGAGTTGGTTTTGGGGTGGAAGTAGGGGTAGGAATTGGGGTCGCAGTTGGTGCTGGGGTCGGTTCCGGGGTCGATGTCGGCTCTTCGGTCGGAGTGGCGGTGGGAGCAGGCGACGTTGCTGTCGGTTCCTCTCGGGTCGGGGCTGGGGTGGGCGTCGTGCTCGGCGCGCACGCGACCAGCACCAGAAGCACGATGAGAGACGTGAACGCAAAAACGATTTTCTTCATCACGACCTCATTGAGATACCCTGCTAATCTCTTCCTAAATTACTCAGACCCATCAAGGGTCTATTCTTCGTAAACCCACTCCTGGAATAGAGCGGTCAAATCGCACTGACAATGGCGTTCGGCAAGCTGCCTGAACGAGTCGCCGGTTCCAATTCCCCAGCGTTGGGACGCCACGTAATCACGCAGAAATTCATCAAACGTCTCGTGGCCCATCTCCTCCGCCAGAGTCGCCACGAAAATTGGACCCCGGCCGTAGACGATTGGGGCAAACTCGTCCTCCGTATAATCTTTCGCAGACAGACCAACGGGAATCTCGGCCCGTTTCACACTGTCCCAAAAGCCATACCAGAAACCGTCGCGATATTTCTGGGCCACATGTTCGCCGTGAACGTCGGCTTGATAGAGCCCGGTGGCGTACTGGGCGAGCGCCTCGTCGAGCCAGGGTTCGTCTATCTGATCGTTTCCGACCATGTTGTAAAACCACTGGTGGGCGGCCTCGTGCGCCACGACGACTTCGAGCAGGGCCTGGGACGATGAATCGGTGGCAATTGTTTCCGGGCCGTAGAGCTCGAGAGATACCGCCATGACACCGGGGTACTCCATGCCTAGCGGTTTCATCGGCGCGCCTACGACGTCAAATTCGGTGTAGGGGTAGCTGCCGAACCGCTCGCCGAACCCCTGCAACCCATTCACTGCGAACTGCAAGGCCAGTTCCGCTCCCTCCTCTCGCCCTGGAAAGGTATAGCTGTTGAACGTCGTCTCTCCTACGCGCTCGCTGATGACGGTATAGTGCTCGCTGGCGACGAGGTAAAAGTCACGAGCGGGGCCAGCGGCAAAAGTCAGGATTTGGTCATCCCCATCGAACTCGCGTTCGACTTGTACTCCCGTAGCGACGATCACCAGGTTTTCCGGCGCAATCACGCGCACCAGGTAAAAGCTGGCGTCAAAATACGTGACGTCTCCATGGGGAAGCGGACCCTCCACGTTCCATCCCTCGTCGTCATAGACCGGAATGACGGGGTAAAACTCGTCCAGGATCAACGCGCCGTCAAAGTAGCCAAACAGACCCCGGCTTTCACCCACCTCCTGGGGCATCTCCACGTCAAAATCCATCTGGATGACCATTTGCTCGCCAGGCTGCAAAGCCTCCGGCAGCGGCACGAGGATGGCGCTATCCTGGAATTCGTAGATGGGTTCCAAGTCCAGGTCGTCAATTTTGACTTTCGAGATTTTCGCCGCGCCGCCAGCGATGTTGGGAAACAGACGCAAGTAGACCTCACCGAGTGGTTCGTCCTCCTGGTTGGTGTAGCGAATTTCCTCGCGCCCTCGCAGAGTAAGCAAGTCGTCGGAGATTTGAAATTCGATGTGGTACACGCTCGCGCCCGGCAACCGGTCGAGCGCCTCCTGTGCTTCGTCGACCAGGCCTTGGCGAAAAATAGCGCGGTCGTCCCAGGCGACGTCAAAAAGATGAGATGCACGCGTGGCACCCGTCCGCGTACACGATGGGCAAACCAGGAGCGCCACAATGAGAGGAAATATCGGGCTTGAGAGAATTTTCGTTAAAAGATATTTCATCGCTTTGCTTTCCTCTTTCTAATCTGAGAGTACCCAGCTCTGCATTCCCTCGCGGAACAGAACGACTTGAGGAAAATAGTCCTTCAAAAGATTGAACACGTCGCCCATATCGCCTGGGGGAAAGTGCATCGGCACAATATGCCTCGCCTGTATACAGCAATTCCAATTATGACTCAAGGCTTTGACCAAACGCATGTGCTGGTATAATAGAAGCATGAAAACAAAAAGCAACGTAGTGGACACGTTTATTACCCGGCTGAAAGCCCTGGCCGTCCGGTTGCC
>DAOTUB010000053.1:0-15754 GCA_034437455.1 Anaerolineae bacterium
CATTTATGGCAAAACGGCATCTGACCAGCGTCCTTTTGGCACTCAAACGCGATGAGTGCTGGAACGGAAAGCGGAACAAAAATGGAACCAATTAGGAGACATCCCGGAGCCTATTTTCATCACCCCAGCACCAGCCCATCGGCACCCGCGTCCGCCAGCCGGCGGGCCAGGTTGGCGGTGGCGCTAAAATAGGGGCTTAACTTGACGGCCACCGGAATGGACACGCTTTCTTTCACGACATCCAGCACATCCACCACCATCTGCTCCACCGTCCCCCCCTCCATCGCCGGGTCGGTGGGAATGTAGTACACGTTCAGCTCCAGCGCATCCGCCCCGGCCTGCTCGATCTCCCTGGCATACGAGGTCCACCCGCCGGTGGAGATGCCGTTGAGGCTGCCAATGATCGGGATCTCGACGGCCTCTTTGGCCCGCCGGATGTTTTCCAGGTATTCCTCCGGCCCTACTTGATAGTCCGGCATCTTGGGATACCAGGAGAGCGCCTCGGCAAAGGCGTCTGTGAAATAACTCAAATAGTGATCGAGCTGATCGCTCTCCAACGTGATCTGCTCTTCGAACAACGAGTGCATCACGAGCGCCGCGGCCCCGGCGTCCTCCAGGCGGCGAATCGTGTCGAGATCCCTGGACAGCGGCGAAGCCGATGGCACCAGCGGATTATCAAGCTCCATCCCCAAATAGTTTGTCGTCAGATCCATATCAACCTCCTCTCTACATTCTCATCCAGGGTCTCGATCCTGGGAGTGGATCGCGGCTCGGTCATCTTCCGTCTCCTGGCTATCCTCCGATCCGGTGCCGGATTTCACCTCCATCCTGGCCATGTGCTCGTATCTGCGCCAGCGCTCCCAGACCGCCTGCTGAGCCTCTTCGAGCAGACGCTCGGCGGCCTGGGGATTGCTCTGCGCCAGCATGCGGTAGCGGTTCTCGTTGTAGGCGTATTCCTTCAACGGGATGCTGGGCGCTTTCGAGTCCAGTTGCAGCGGGTTCTTGCCCTCCGACCGTCGTCGCGGATCGTAGCGGTAGAGCGGCCAGTAGCCGCACTTGACGGCCAGCTTCTCCTGCTCCATCCCCAGCGTCATATTGATCCCATGGGCGATGCAGGTGGAGTAGGCGATGATGAGCGCGGGGCCGTCGTACGATTCGGCCTCCAAGAAAGCGCGGATCGTGTGCCGGTCATTTGCCCCCATCGCCACCTGGGCCACATAGGCGTAGCCATACGTCATCGCCATCATCCCCAGATCCTTCTTGGGCGTGGGCTTGCCCCCGGCGGCGAACTTGGCCACCGCGGCCAACCCGGTGGCCTTGGAGGCCTGGCCGCCGGTGTTGGAATAGACCTCGGTATCGAGCACCAGCAGGTTGATGTCCCGCCCGGTGGCCAGCACGTGATCCACACCGCCGTAGCCGATGTCGTAGGCCCAGCCGTCGCCGCCCACGCTCCAGACGCTCTTTTTGATCAGCGCGTCGGTCACGTCGAGCAGGCGCCGCGCGCGGGGGTCTTTCAGCCCCTCCAAGCGCTCCCGCAATTGGATCACCCGCTCTCGCTGGGCCTGGATCCCCGCCGCGTCGCTCTGGTCGGCTTCGAGCAAGCCGTCGACCAACCCGCCGCCGACGGAATCGCGCAGCGCCTGCGCCAACTCGCGCGCGTACTCGCGCTCCTTATCCAGCGCCAGCCGAAAGCCCAGCCCGAACTCGGCGCTATCCTCGAACAGCGAGTTCGACCAGGCCGGGCCTCGTCCCTCCCGGTTAAAGGCCCAGGGCGTCGTGGGCAGGTTGCCGCCATAGATGCTGGTGCAGCCGGTGGCGTTAGCGATGATGGCCCGCTCGCCAAAGAGCTGGCTCAACAGCTTGAGATAGGGCGTCTCGCCGCATCCGGCGCAGGCGCTGGAGAACTCGAACAGCGGTTGGAGGAGTTGGACGTTCTTGGTCTTGTCGAACTCCAGGTCGGCCTCGGGCGGCCCCTCCGGCAGGCTGCGGAAAAACCGCCAGTTCTCCCGCTCCTGCTCGCGGATCGGGAGCTGCGGCTCCATGTTGATCGCCTTGCGCCCCACGGCGGACTTGTCCTTGGCCGGGCAGACCTCCACGCAGACCGCGCAGCCGGTACAGTCCTCGACCGCCACCTGCACGGTATACTTTTTCTCCTTCAACTCTGCCTGTCGCCAGCGGGCATCGGTGGCCTTGAAGGTCTCTGGCGCGTCGTCCAACAGGCCCGCGTCATAGACCTTGGAGCGGATCACGGCGTGGGGGCAGTAGAGGACACAGCGCCCACACTGGATGCAGACGTCCGGCTGCCAGACGGGCACCTCCAGCGCGATGTTGCGCTTCTCCCAGCGGGTGGTGCCGCTCGGGAACGTGCCATCGACGGGCAGCGCGCTCACCGGCAGCGAGTCGCCTCGACCGGCGATGATGGGGGCCGTGACCTCCTGCACGAACTTGGGCGCCTCTGGCGGCACCACGGGCGGAACCTCGACGTCGCCGGTCGCCTGCCGGGGCACCTCGATCTCGTACAGCTCGCCCAGAGCGGCGTCCACGGCGGCATAGTTCTTGTCCACCACCGCCTGGCCGCGGCTGCCGTAGGTCTCCTGGATGGCCTTTTTGATCTGAGCCACCGCCTCGTCCTGGGGCAGGATGTCGGTGATGATAAAGAAACAGGTTTGCAGCGCCGTGTTGATGCGATTGCCCAGCCCCAGCTCCTGGGCCAGGGCATAGGCGTTGATCCCATAGACCTTGAGCCGCTTCTCGATGATCTGCTCCTGCACCGACCGGGGGATCTGCTCCCAGGTCTCGCCGGGGTCGTGGGGGCTATTGATCAACAGTGTGGCCCCCTCGGCGGCGGCCTCCAGGACCGGGTAGCGTTCCAGGAAACCGAACTGGTGCACGCCCACAAAGCTGGCCTGCTCGATCAGATACGTGCTGTGGATGGGCCGGGGGCCAAAGCGCAGGTGAGAGATGGTGCGCGCACCGGCCTTTTTGGAATCGTAGACAAAATAGCCCTGGGCGTAATTGTCCGTCTCCTTGCCGATGATCTTGATCGAGTTCTTGTTGGCGCTCACCGTGCCGTCGGAGCCTAGCCCCCAAAAGACACATCGCACGACGTCGTCCGGCTCGATGCCGAACTGGGGATCGAAGGGGATGCTCTCACCGCTGACGTCGTCCTCGATGCCGACGGTAAAGTGATTACGGGGCTGAACCCGCGCCATCTCGTCAAAAACGCCCTTGACCATCGCCGGGGTAAACTCTTTCAGCGAAAGCCCATACCGGCCGCCGATGACGAGGGCGGCGGGGGATGGGAACAAGTTCCTCGCAACGCCCTCGCTGATGGCCGTGGCCACGTCCTGGTAGAGCGGTTCTCCCACCGCGCCCGGCTCCTTGGTGCGGTCGAGCGCGGCGATCACGCGCGTCGTGGGGGGGAGCACGTCCAGGAAATGGTCGACGGAGAAGGGGCGGTAGAGGCGCACCTTGACCGCGCCGACCTTCTCTCCCCGGTCCGTCAAATAGTTCACCGTCTCCTCAGCGGTCTCTGCGCCCGAGCCCATCAACACGATCACCCGTTCGGCGTCTGGCGCCCCCACGTAATCGAACAGGTGGTACTGCCGACCCACTACATTGGCGAAACGGTCCATCACCGCCTGTACGACATCGGGCGTGACCCGGTAGAACGGGTTGACGGCCTCCCGGGACTGGAAAAAGACGTCCGGATTCTGCGCGGTGCCCCGGATGAAGGGGCGATCGGGAGAGAGGGCGCGCTCGCGGTGGGCGCGTACCAGGGCGTCGTCCATCATCTGGCGTATGTCGTCGTCAGACAGTCGCTCGATCTTTTGGATCTCGTGCGAGGTGCGAAAGCCGTCCAGGACGTGCAGGAACGGAACCCGGGTCTCCAGCGTGCTGGCCTGGGCGATCAGGGCAAAATCCATCACCTCCTGGACGTTGCCCGCGAACAGCATCGCCCAGCCGGTGGCGCGCGCGGCCATCACGTCGCTGTGGTCGCCAAAGATGGAGAGCGCGTGGGTGGCCACGGTGCGGGCGGCGATGTGGAAAACGGAGCTGGTCAGCTCGCCCGCGATCTTGAACATGTTGGGAATCATCAACAACAGGCCCTGGCTGGCCGTAAAGGTCGTGGTCAGCGCGCCCCTTTGCAGCGCGCCGTGGGCGGCGCCGGCCGCCCCGGCCTCCGACTGCATCTCGATCACCAGGGGCACCGTGTCCCAGATGTTCGTCCTGCCAAAGGCGCTCCACTCGTCGGCGTGCTCGCCCATGGGCGAGGCCGGCGTGATCGGGTAGATGGCGATCACCTCATTCGTCTTGTGGGCCACGTACGCCGCCGCCTCGTTGCCGTCGAACATCACGTATGTCCGTGCCATTGTCACACTCTCCTCTGAAAATAACTCTGTAGGTCGGATTTGCTATCCGACTCAATGACGGTTAGCGTCGGATTGTCCCAATCCGCAACCGCCCTACATTTTCGTCCTTCTGGGTCAATGGAGTTCATGGTGACTCCTCCGAAAATAACTCTGTAGGTCGGATTTGCTATCCGACTCAATGACGGTTAGCGTCGGATTGTCCCAATCCGCAACCGCCCTACATTTTCGTCCTTCTGGGTGAACCGAGTTCATGGTGACTCTTCCGAAAATAACTCTGTAGGTCGGATTTGCTATCCGACTCAATGACGGTTAGCGTCGGATTGTCCCAATCCGCAACCGCCCTACATTTTCGTCCTTCTGGGTGAATGGAGTTCATGGTGACTCCTTCTATTTACTCAGCAGAATTCAAAACCGCTATATCCAACGGTTTCCCACCTCCACAGGTCCATCTGGTACTATAACGAGACTTTGAGATTCTCGTCATTCCGAGTGGAACGGAGCACAGTGGAGTGGAATCGAGGAATCTCACATTGGCGGGATTGGAGACCCTTCGACTACGCTGCGCTCCGCTCAGGGTGACGGAGATAGCGAAATCTCGTTGTTAGCCAATCTTGCCCATAAAACGCTTGACGTGATAGTCCCATTCGCGGGTCTCCAGGTCCACCGACGTTCGCTTTTCTCCTTCGCTGGCCGTGACGCGGACGAATCCACCCCCGCCCTCAAAGTAGGCGCAGCAGGAATCCTGTTCCTCTGTCGTCAGGCCAAGCCCATCCTCCCCAAAGTAGGCCACCGCCGCTTGGATGGCTTCTTTGGGACTCTTTTTGGTTTCAACTCCGTAGCGTGGCATTTCTTGTTACCTCCAATTGTATAGGGGCGATCTGTGATCAGGGCGCAGCGCCCTGGCTAATCGCCATCCGGTTCGAGCTCATCCAGCAAATCCTTCAGCCTCACTCAACCAACACGCTCAAGTCCACCGCTTCGTCGGGCAGCCTGCTCGCTATTTCCCCGTGCGCTGGTCGCGCCTTGACCAATGCCTGCATTGGCTTGCGCTCCCCGTCAGGACGGCCCGCGGCCAATACACCCGTCAACCTGCCCTGGTCAAAGTAGTAATAGGCAAAGCTGTTGCTCTCAAGCGATCCCCGGAGCACTGCCTGATCCCAACTCGTCAGGTCGCCCCACACCTCAAAGCTGAGGTCAAAGAGATCGGAGAAAAAGTAGGGCAGCGCCGTGTAGGGCTTTGCGTTCCCTGCCATATTCTGCCCGGCCCGCCGCCCCTGACGCCGGGCCACGTCCCAGTGCTCCACCCGCAGCCGCTTGCCAAAGGTGGCGTCGGGCCACGCGGCAATGTCCCCCGCGGCGTAGATATCAGGTTCGCTGGTGCGCAGGTATTCGTCCACCACGACAGCGCCGCGCTCTGTCCGTTCGAGGCCAGACACGCGGGCCAGCTCGGTGTTCAACCGAATGCCGACGCCCATCACCACCAACTCGACGTCCAGTGTCTCGCCGCTGGTCAGCACCGCCTGCTCGACTCTGCCATCCCCCTTCAGACGGTCGGGAGTATCACCGGCCAATATGCGCACGCCGTTCGATTCATAGGTGGCGTGAAGCGCGACGCTCAATTCCTCCGGCGCGATCGCCCGCAACAGACGCGACTCGGGAAAGACCATCGTCACCTCAAGCCCAATCTGCGCCAGCGAAGAGGCCACCTCGGAACCGATGAAACTGCCGCCCAAGATCAGCGCGCGTTTGGCGTCCTCGGCAGCTTTGCGAATAGCGTCTGAATCCTCAATCGTTCTCAGGGTATAGATTCCGGGCAGCTCGTTACCCGGAATTGGCAGGCGATGGGCGTAACCGCCGGTCGCCAACAGCAACTTTTCGTACTCCAGCATCTGGTCATTGTCCAGAGTCACGGCGTGCGTATCGGGTGCCAGCCAGGTGGCCTGCACGCCATGGATAACGTCGATGTTGTTCTCATCGTAATAGGCATCCTCCTTGATGTAAACTTTGTCCAACCCATCCTTCCCCATCAGATATCCTTTGGAAAGAGGCGGACGCTGGTAAGGCGCGTGGCGCTCCATCGTCACCAGAGCGACGCTACCCCCCTCGTCCACCTTGCGAATGCCATCGGCCCCTCTCTGCCCGGCAAGCCCGCCGCCGATGATCACGTATTTGTACCTCTCCATCTCCAACCTCCTTAACTTCCTGTTACTATTCCTCAACGTGGATAATCTGAACCGGACAGTCCTCGGCAGCCTCCTGTACGCAGTCTTTTAGGTCGGCGGGAGCCTCCCCTGCGCCGGGATCGTCGTCCACCCGGTACTCGGCGACGACCTGGCTCAGATAATCGTCCGGGTTCTCCTCGAAAAACTCGGGGCACGTAGCCTGGCACGCGCCACACATAATGCACTCATCGCGATCGATGCGCACCTTGATCTTGTCGCTCACACGTCTCCTTTTCTGAACCGCTATTCGGACGTATACAGCTCGTCCGTCTTGGCTGCCATGATGAAATCGTTCTGATGCAACCCCTTGATCTTGTGCGTGTACCACGTGACCGTAGCGCGCCCCCAGGTCAACTCGATCACCGGGTGGTGCTCCTCAGCCTCCGCCGCTGCCCCGACCTCATTGGTGAACGCCAGCGCAGCGGCAAAGTTGCGGAATTTGAAGATACGCTCCAACCGTTTGATTCCATCCCGTTCCACCAGTTCCCACTCGGGCACCTGCGGCATCAGCTCCTCGATCTCTTTGCCCGTCAGCGGTGGCTCGTCGCCACGGCAGGCGGAGCATTTCATCTGCACTAGCTTTGCCATCTTTGACCTCCTTACGATGTACCTATCCCAGCACGACGCAGCAACTGGGCGTTGACGGCCACAATGACCGTGCTCAGGGACATCAACAGCGCGCCCACCGCCGGTGAGAGCACGAACCCCACCGGCGCCAGCACCCCCGCGGCCAGCGGCAGAGCGATGATGTTGTACCCCGCCGCCCAGAACAGATTCTGCACCATCTTGCGGTAGCTGGCCCGGCTAAGCTCGATCACGCCCACCACGTCCAGCGGGTTGCTCTTGACCAGGATCAGGCCCGCCGACTCGACCGCCACGTCGGTGCCGCTGCCGATGGCGATCCCGACGTCGGCGCGTGCGAGGGCCGGGGCGTCGTTGACGCCGTCGCCCACCATGGCCACACGGAGCCCCTGCTCCTGCAACTGGGTCACCTTTTGATCTTTGTGCTCGGGCAGCACCTGGGCAAAGTAGCGCTCGATGCCCAGTTCGTCGGCCACGGCCTTGGCCACCGCCTCGCTATCGCCGGTGATCATCGCCACCTCGACCTCCATCTCTCTCAATCGGTCCACCGCCCGCTGGCTTTCGGGACGGATGAGGTCGGCCAGGGCAAAGGCCGCCACCGGGCGCTCGTCCTGGAGCAAGTAGACGACCGTCTGCCTCTTGGCGCTGGCCTCGTCGGAAAAGCGCCGCAGGGTATCGGGCAACGTCACCTCCAACATCTCCAGCAGACGCGGGCCGCCCACGTGGAGCGTGTGTCCATTCTGAGCGGCCCGCACGCCGCGTCCCTTCAGCGCCTCAAAATCGCGCACGTCGCGCAGGGTCAATCCCCGCTCCTCGGCCGCTCGGCGGATGCCGCGGGCGATGGTGTGCTCCGAGTCTCCCTCCACCGAGGCGGCCAGCGTCAAGGCCCGGTCATCGTCCCCATCCTCGACGGTGGTCATATCCGCCACGCCAAACTCCCCCTTGGTAAGGGTGCCGGTCTTGTCGAACATCACCACGTCGATCTCGCGCGCCTCCTCCAGCGCCAATCGATCTCGCACCAGGATGCCGTTCGCCGCCGCCATCGAGGTGGTGATGGACACCACCAGCGGGATGGCCAATCCCAAAGCGTGCGGGCAGGCGATCACCAGCACCGTCGCCACCCGCGCAACCACGCGCGGGATCGCGTCCGCACCGAACCCCAGGACCAGAAACCAGGCCACCGCCGTCACCGCGGCCACGCCCAGCGCCACGTAGAACAGCCAGCCGGCCGCCCTGTCGGCCAGCAACTGGGTCTCTGATTTGCTCTCCTGGGCCTCCTCCACCAGCCGCATGATGCCCGCCAGGGCGGTATCCTCGCCGGTGGCGGTCACGCGCACCCGCAGGCTGCCGTCGCCATTGATGGTGCCGCCGATGACTTGTTCCCCTGGAGATTTTTCCACTGGCTTGGACTCGCCGGTGATCATCGATTCGTTGACGTCCGACTCGCCCTCCACGACCTCGCCATCGGCGGGGACGCTGGCGCCGGGGCGGACGAGCACCAGGTCGCCCTCTTGCAGCTCGCTCACCTTCACCTCTTCCGTCTCGCCGTCGGACAGGATGCGCTCGGCGGTATCGGGCATCAACTTGGCCAATTCGTCGAGCGCCCGCGAGGCCCGACGCACGCTGCGCATCTCGATCCAGTGGCCCAGCAGCATCACGTCGATCAACGTCACCAGTTCCCAGAAAAAGGCCTTGCCGGTGGGGAGCAGGAGCGTCGTCAGGCTGTAGACAAAGGCCACGCTGATGGCCAGCGAGATCAGCGTCATCATCCCCGGCTTGCGCTGGCGCACCTCCGGGACCGCCATCTTGAGGAACGGCAGGCCGCCGTAGGCGAAAACGATCACCGAAAAGACGGGCGTGATCCACGCGCTGCCGGGAAAGGCCGGCGCGGTAAAGCCCAGCCACCCCTGAAGCGTCTCGCTGTAGAGCAGCACCGGGATCGAGAGCAGCGTCGATATCCAGAACTTGCGGCGGAACATCTGCTCGTGTCCGCCCTGCTCTCCATGACCTTGGCGCTCGCCGTCACGCCCATCGTGGGCCGTCGCCGTTTCCTCTCGACCATCGGAGCGACCGGATTGAGCGTCGGCACGCTCCCGATGGCCACGTGAACTGTTTGAATTCCCTTTTGTCATAAATTCTCGTCCAGTGTGACCTTTCCGGAAGCTCCAAAATATAGCTTCCGGAAAGGTATGGCGTGCCTGATAGAACTATCTAGTTCTTGGTACAAAACGCGGCGGACGTCCCGCTTCAGCGGGGTTTCCCCGGCTGAAGCCGGGCATCCCGGATAGTTTTGTACCGAGAACTATCTAGGCCAGCCCCATCGCCTGTTCGGATTCCTGGAGCCACCCTCGCAGCCAAAAGCCCCGGGCGATCAACAGCCCGCCGAAAAGGATGGCGTTTGCCGCAATGATCCAGAGCATGGCCAAGGCTCCGGCCCCGGGCCAGATCACCATCAGCACACCGGCGATGGCCGAGATAATGCCTCCCAGGATCAGCAGCCACTCGCCCTCCAGCGCCCGCCGCAGCATAATGGCCGCGACGATCTCGATCACGCCGGTAACGATGGCGCTGACGGCGATGAGATAGAGCAGCGCCAACGCGGTCATGCCCGGCCAAATGAAGGCCAGCACGCCAAGAACGACGCCGATCAATCCCTCCACGAGCAGTAACCACCACTGACCACATTCTTCGCGGCACCTGAAGGCGGAAATGGCGGTGAAAACCCCATCCATCAGCGCATAGGCGCCGAACAAAAACACCAACACCGTCAGGGTGATAGAAGGCCAAACGATAGCCGCGATACCGAACAACACAGCCGCCAGCCCCCGCAAGGCGACCACCCACCAATTGCGAGCAAGTAACGTTAACATAGATCCTCCCTCTGAAAAAACTCTTCTCAAATTTTGATTACGAAGGTTCCGTCTGGATCCCCAGCTCTTCCCGCAACCTCGTCACCACCAACTGAACCTGCTCGTCCGGCCTGCTTCCAGGGACACGGACCGGTTCCAGCACCTTCCTGTCGAGGATATCCTCGGCATTGGGCATGTCGATCCCATGCTCGCTGCGCAGGTGCTCGACGACCGGCTTGACGATATCTGCCGGGGTCTTTCCTTCGGCCACGAAATCGCAGTCCTTGATAGCCAAATCTTTGCCTGTGAGTCTCATTTTTCATCCTCCTGATCTGTCAATTTCTCCAAACCGACCTGGGCGGCCAGTTCCTCCACCTCCCGCCTCCCCTCCGCCAGCCACCAATCCTCGTCGCCGGTCAAAATCTCGAGCAACCGCATGAACTCTCCCACGTGCTCCCGCTCCTCGTTGGCGATGTCGGTCAGCACCTGCTTTGCCAGCGGGTGATCGGTCGCATCCGCGTGAGCCATGTAGAGATGGATCGCCTCGTGCTCGGCGGCCACGTTGAGGCGAATGGCCCGAATCAGCTCCTCTTTGGTGAGCTTTCGGTCGGGCGTCATACCACTGAACGGATTCACAAACTCTGACATTGAACTTTACCTCCTGGGTTAAAGCAGTCTTATCTTTTGGGTGTGTTTCAAATGGGTCGAGTAGCCGCGCTTTCCATAGCGCGCGGTATGGAAACCGCGACTACCTCCAACCGAAATGAAACATACCCTTATCTTTTCGCTCTCCCACAACCGGTGAACAATTTCGTAAGAAAGGGCGTGTAAATGGCCCAATATCTTTTCCATATCTCTTTCAGCGGAGCCATTTCAGCTTTTAGCCTGCTCCGCCGCATCCACCACCACCTGGCGGATCTCGCCGATCTCGAGCGGCTTTTCCAGGTACCGATAGACATTCAACCGCTTGCCATCCGACTGGAAGCGCTGATTGCTGTGAGCCGTTATCCAGATCACCACCGTGTCGGGATACAACCCCCGGATCGCCTCCGTCATCTCCACGCCATTCATGCCCGGCATCACAATATCGGTGATGAGAATGTCGTAGCGTTTCGCTTGAGCCTTCTGTAGCGCCTCCTTACCGTTCCGGGCTGTCTCGACGCGGTATCCATTTTCCAAGGCGCGCAAAGCCCGGCTCAGGACGAAAAGAACCCGTTCATCGTCATCCACAACTAATATGTACTGATGTTCGTCCACTTTTATCTCCTCTATTTCTCAGAGGAATCTCTAGGAAAGACCTGTTGCTTGTGCAAGCCTGCTTATCCACATGCTAACACAGAAACCATCCTTCAACTGCCGTATCTGGTTAGATTCGAGGACGGGCTTGAGAGGGAACGTTGGAATTTGGTTGGTCAATCCGCCTCGTTCCACTTATCCAGTGAGATCAGCATCCACGCCTCGGGCATCTCGGGCAATCTTGAAGAAGGCGACATCCGCGCCTCCAGCGCCTCGAGCCGCTCCTGTAACTCCTTGATCCGGCTCCGCATGCGCAGGATCGCCTCCACGCCCGCCAGGTTGATCCCCAGCCGGGTAAGCCGCCGAACGCAGCGTAGCTGCGCCAGGTCGTCCTCGGTCAGGGGTTCGTTCACCAGCCCCCGCCGGACGTAGCGGCGCATGGTTCGGGGCGATACTCCCGCCCGCCGGGCCGCGACCCGGATGGTGATGCGCGTCGTCTGTTTTGTCATCGCTCACCCGCCTCTCCAACGCGCCGCAGCTCCTCGAACAGCTCCCGTTGGCGCGGGGTGAGAGAGGTCGGCAGCCGCACGTTCACCAGGGCGTAGAGATCGCCGTGCTGCTGCGGATTCCCCAGGCGCGGCATGCCCTTGCCCCGCAGGCGAAATACTTTTCCGTTCTGGGTGGTCTCGGGAATGGTGAGCATCACCGGCCCGTTCAGCGTGGGCACGCGCGCCTCGCCGCCGAGGACCGCCGTGGGCAGATCCACCGGCACGGTCACCCGCAGGTCATCCCCCTCCCGCTCGAACACCGGGTCGGGCAGGACCCGGACACGCAGGTAGAGGTCGCCCGACTCGCCGCCGGCGGCCCCCGGCCCACCCTCGCCCGACATGCGGACGCGGGTGCCGGTCCTGGCGCCGGGCGGGATGGTCACCTCCAGGCGCCGACCATCCTTCTGCAAAATGCGCTTCGTTCCCCGGTACGCCTCCCGCAGGGTGATCTCGACCTCCTGCTCGTAATCCTGCCCGCGCTGAGGCCGCGGCTGGTACTGATAGCCCTGCCGCCGGCCGCCGGGCGCTCTCCCGCCCATCCCGCCAAAGATGGAGGTGAAAAAGTCGGAAAAGGGACTGCCGCCGCCAAAGATGTCCTCCAGATCCTCCGGCGTGCCGTACTGCACGTGAACGCGCTGGCCCTCGCCGGGCGCCTCTGATGTCCACTGCCCCCAGTTGAACCCGCCGGGCCGCTCGCCCGCCTGCTGGTAACGCTGCCACTCGGCGCCGAGCCGGTCGTACTTGGCCCGCTTCTCCGGGTCGCTCAGCACCTCGTAGGCCTCGTTGATCTCTTTGAAGCGCTCCTCGCAGCTCGCGTCGTTCGGATTGAGGTCCGGGTGGTACTCGCGGGCCAACCTGCGGAAAGCGCTCCGGATCTCTTTCTCGTCGGCGTCCCGGCTCACGCCGAGCGTTTCGTAATAATCCTTATATTCCATGACAAACCTTCAGGCCGCGACGATGACGCGAGCGGGCCGCAGCAAGCGATCGCCCAGGCGGTATCCCCGCTGCATCACCTCGACGATCGTGCCCGGCTCGACCTTGCCCCTACCAGGGACAGAGCCTACCGCCTCGTGCCAGACGGGGTCGAACAACTCGCCCGCGGCCGCGACAGGCTCGACGCCCTCCCGATCCAGGAGCTGCGTCGCCGCCTGATAGGTGACGCTCACCCCCTGCTTGAGGCTCTTCACATCCATCCTGCCCGCGCTCAACGCCCGCTCCAGGTTATCGACGACCTCCAGAAAACCCCGCAGCAGCCGCTCGCGCTCCTCGAGAACGCGCGTCTCGGCCGTCCGCTGCTGGCGCTTGCGAAAGTTCTCCATCTCGGCCTGGAGGCGCTGGGCGCGGTCGCGCCACATCTCCAGGTCAGACGCGGTCTTTTCTATCTCGCTCACCGTCTCTTTAACGGGAGGAGCGGACGGCGTCTCGTCTATCCGCTCCTCCTCGACGTGAACGGTCGCCTTTTTTCTATCCATCTCGTCCCTATACCTCGTGGAACTCGCCCTCAATGACCTCTTCCTCGCTCTGGCCTGAGCCGTCTCCGCCAGGAGCCTGAGCGCCGGCCCCAGGGGCGTAGCCGCCGGGTTGCGGTCCACCGGCCGCCCCTTGCTGTTGAGCGTACATCTGCTGGCCGATGGCGTAACTGGCCTGCTGCAACTGCTCGGTCAACTGCTTGATGCGAGCCGCGTCGTCGCCGTCCTTCGCTTTCTCCAAATCCTCCATGATCGACTCGATGCGTCCGCGGTCCTCCGCCGGAACCTGGTCGCCCAGGTCGCGCAGCATCTTTTCCATCTGGTAGATCAACTGATCCGCCGTGTTGCGCGCCTGGATCAGCTCCTTGTGCCGACGGTCCTCCGCCTCGTGCTGCTTCGCCTCGCGCACCAACCGCTCCACGTCGCCCTCGCTCAAGTTGGTCGTGGCGGTGATGGTGATCTTTTGCTCCTTGCCGGTCGCCTTGTCCTTGGCCGAGACGTTCAGGATGCCGTTGGCGTCGATGTCGAACGTCACCTCGACCTGCGGCACGCCTCGCGGCGCGGGCGGGATGCCCTCCAGGTTGAACTGGCCCAGGCTCATGTTATCCGCCGCCATAGGCCGCTCGCCCTGCAGGACGTGGATCGTCACCGCCGTCTGGCCGTCCTCAGCCGTGGAAAAGGTCTCGCTCTTGCGCACCGGGATGGTGGTGTTCCGCTCGATCAGGGGCGTCATCACCCCGCCCAGCGTCTCCACGCCCAGCGTCAGCGGCGTCACGTCCAAAAGCAGCACATCCTTGACCTCGCCGCCCAGCACGCCCGCCTGGATCGCCGCGCCGACGCCGACCACCTCGTCGGGGTTGACGCCCTTGTGCGGCTCCTTGCCGCCGGTCAGCTCGCGCACCAGATCCTGGATCATGGGCATACGCGTCGCGCCGCCCACCAGCACCACCTCATCCAGGTCGCTCGCCTTGAGCTTGGCGTCCTCCAGCGCCTGCTCGAACGGCCCCCGGCAGCGCTCCACTAGATCCTCGGTGAGCTGCTCCAGCTTGACCCGCGTCAGCTTCATCTGCAAGTGTTTGGGGCCAGAGGCGTCGGCGGTGACAAAGGGCAGGTTGATCTCGGTCTCGAGTACGGTCGAAAGCTCGATCTTGGCCTTTTCCGCCACCTCTTTGAGCCGCTGCAACGCCTGGCGATCTCCGCGCAGGTCAATGCCCTGGTCCTGCTTGAACTCGTCGGCGATATAGTCGGTGACGCGCTGATCCCAGTCGTCGCCGCCCAGGAACGTGTCGCCGCTGGTCGCCTGCACCTCGACCACGCCCTCGCCTACGTCGAGGATAGAGACGTCGAAGGTGCCGCCGCCCAGGTCAAAGACGAGGATCGTCTCGTCCGCCTTTTTGTCCAGGCCATAGGCCAGCGAGGAAGCGGTCGGCTCGTTGATGATGCGCAGCACCTCAAGACCGGCGATCTGGCCGGCGTCCTTCGTCGCCTGGCGCTGGCTGTCGTTAAAATAGGCCGGCACGGTGATGACCGCCTGATCCACGTCCTCGCCCAGGTACGCCTCGGCGTCCTGCTTGATCTTGCGCAGGATCATGGCCGAGATCTCTTGCGGCGGATACTCCTTGTCCGTCTGCGGAATATAGACCCGCGCGTCGCCCGCCGATCCTTTTACAATTTTGTACGGCAGAATCTGGCGCGCCTTTTCCACCATCGGGTCGTCGTACCGGCGGCCCATCAGCCGTTTGATGGAGAACACGGTGTTCTCCGAGTTGACCACGGCCTGCCGCCGGGCCGTCTGTCCCACCAGACGCTCCCCGTTCTTGGCGAACGCCACCACCGAGGGGAACAATCGCCCGCCCTCGGCGCTGGGGATGACGGTCGGCTCGCCAGCCTCCATCACGGCGCAGACCGAGTTCGTCGTTCCTAAATCGATTCCTACTATCTTGGCCATCTTGTCCTCCTTACTGTTGCTCTTACTTCAAACAGAGAAAACCTGCGTACTATGATAGCACAGGTCACCGCCTCCCAACCGACGGGCTGCGTTGGGGCTAAAGACGGGATTGGTTGAAAACGTTGGAATTGGGTTGGTCGGTTACGAGGAAGGGGTCTCGCTCCTCATCCGGTTCCAGTTCCTGGACATCGAGTGGCGACCCGATGAAATGGGATACTTGATCGGCATAATCTACCGTCTTTACTCAGGCCAGAATATCTTTAAGGACGTAACGAACGCACGGACACCAAACTCGATTCACTTGGATAGAGTGGATATTCGGATTCCCGAAGCCAAGTCCACGCGCTCCGGAGCCGGAACAGAACAGATCTCAGACGCCTCCACCAGCGCGGCGGCAGAGGATTTGTTTTCAACTCGACCAGTTCTTTCAAATGATTCATCGCTATCCGCCGTCCTGCCTCGACCATGTCCGCCGAATCGTCATCGGGAAAGATACCCACGTTCGGCAAGTGAATCTCCAACAACAG
>DAOTUB010000054.1:0-11802 GCA_034437455.1 Anaerolineae bacterium
GCCGTCAAACGAGAAGTCGTGCGTGCGTTGGTGGAGTGGCTCTACGATCTCTTCCAGACGAGGCAGAACCCCGAAGTCGCTTGCGCGTTACTCGGCGTATGAGGTTGTTAATGTGCAGGAGTTAAGTTGTAACTCGCCGATACGCCATTCGCCGATTCGCCCACCAGCCAATTCGCCTCGTTGTACTTGTACTCCGTCGTGACGGGCGGCTCTGGCGGCGGCCCGCCCTTCTCCGGGCGGTTGGTCGTCATCTCCAGCCGGTTGCCCACCGCGTCGTAACTGTAGGCGCTGCTGATCACCTCGCCCGGCGGCCCTTCGTAGACCTCCACCGCCGCCGTCAGCCGGTAGAGCGCGTCGTACTCGTGCTCGCGCTCGATGGTGCGCACCTCCCCCTGGGTATACCGCTCCACCGTCCGCGTCCGGTTGCCCACCCGGTCGAGCGTGTAATCGTAGGCTCGCACCAATCCCGTCTCGATCTCCGGCGAGCCTACGTAGACGCTCGTCAGCCGGTCCGCTTCGTCGTAGCATAGTCGGCCCAGGTGGTGTTGCCGTAGAGAATCTGCGTCACCAGCCCGTCGGGGTTGTATCCGTAGCGGGTGACGTTGGCGTTGGGATCGGTCATCGTCTCCAACCAGTCGTTGGGGTTGTAGGTGTAAGAGACGGCGGCGTCATTGGGATAGGTCAGCCGGGTCAGGTTGCCCACCGGGTCGTAGGCGTACTGCGTGGTGCGTAGTGCGTAATCCGTGACGCTCGTCAGGCGGTTGAGGGGGTCGTATTCGGCCAGCAGCGCGCCCAGCGGGTCGGTCATCTGCGTCAGGTTGCCGTTGGGATCGTAACCAAAGACGACGTCCTGGGCTGGGTCCGCCGGGTAGTGGATGCGCGCACGGCGGTCGAGCGCGTCGTAGGTGTAACGCGTGACGACGCCGTTCGCGTCCTCGCGCCGCACCAAGTTGCCGTTGGCGTCGTAGGCGTAGGCCCACTCGTTCCCCAGCGGGTCTCGCTCCAACACCTGCCGGTCGAGCGGGTCGTACACGAAGGTGGTCGTGTTCCCGTTAGCGTCGGTCTGGGCGACGCGGTTGCCCAGCGCGTCGTATTCGTAGACGGTCGTGCCAGAGAGCGCGTCTGTCACCGTGATCAGCCGCCCCAGCGCGCCGTATGCGTAGCGGGCGCGGTTCTCCTCGGCGTCGGTGATGGCGACAGCGCGCCCCAGCGCGTCGTAGGCGGTGTGGGTGGTGTGCGAGAGCGGGTCGGTGACCACGGCCTGCCGGTTGAGCGGATCGTAGCCATAGGTGGTGGTGAAACCGCGCGCGTTGGTGATGACCGTTCGGTTGCCCGCCGCGTCGTAGGCGTAGCGGGTCGGATGGCCCAGCGTGTTGGTCACGACGATCAGCCGGTTGGCCGCGTCGTAGGCGTACCGCTTGGTGTGAGCGGTTACACAAGCTGCATCCAGGCAGACCCGCTCGACGGTCAGGTTGCCCGCGCCGTCGTACTCGTACTCGGTGCGCTGGTTCTCCGCGTTGACCATCGCCGTGCGGCGGTTCAGGCCATCGTACTCGTAGCGTGTCACGCCGCCCACCGCGTCGTACTCGTACCCCGTCGTCCCGCTCAAGGGGTCCGTCTCGTGGATCGGGCGGCCCAGCGCGTCGTACTCGGTGCGCGTGCACACCCGTCCCTCGCTATCGTAGGTGTAGGTGATGGTCAGGTTCTTGCTATCGGTGATCGTCGTCACAGCGCCGCCCACGTCGTAGCCAAAGCCGATGGTGTTGCTCTGCGTGTCCGTGCGATTGACGATGCGCCCCACGCCGTCGTACTCGTAGGTGGTGGTGTAACCGAGTGTGCTGCTCACAACGGTGATGTCGCCGTGGTCGTCGTACCCCAGTTCCAGCCCGTTGCCGCCTCCGTTTTCCAGCTTTTTGATCTGCCCGGCGTCGTCGTAATCAATCGTCAGCGTCAGCAGCCCAGACTGGTAGACGCCGGTCAGGTCGGCTTCCTCGTAGGCGTAATCAATCACCGCGCCGTCGGCGTTGACGCGTTGAACGGGCAGGTCGAGCGAGTTGTAGGTGTAGGTCAAGGTGTAGCTCAACGGGTTGGCGAGGGTGGTGATGTTGCCCGCCTCGTCGTAGCCAAAGCGCGTGGTGTGGTTCAGTTGGTCCGAGATAGAAAGGCGCAGATCGCGGTCGTCGTAGGTATAGCGGACGGGGTTGCCGAAGGTGTCGATCAGCTTTTCCACCCGCCAGCGGTCGTCGTAATACATCACCGTACTGTACCCCTCCGCGTCTATCAACGTCGCCTCGTGTGCCTGTGTCCGCAGGATGGTGTTGCCGCTGCTCAGCGCGCCCTCGTACTCCCACACCCGGCCATATTCGTCATACGTCACACCGGCCACGCGCACGCCCAATGTGTTCGTGACGGCGGTTAAGCGTCCCAGCGGGTCGTACCCGTATTCCATCGGCGCGCCGCGCAGCCCGATGAAGGTCAACAAGCTCTCGCCCGCACCATAGGTGTAGCGGACAGTTCGGTTGGCGGGATCGGTGATGCGGACGACGCGCCCGTCGCCGAGGTGGAGCGTGTACTCCCGCTGGGCCGCGTCGGTCACCCGTATCTCTGCGCCGAGGTACTCGATGTCAACCGCGTTGCCGTGGCGGTCGGCGATGCTTTGCAGTTTGCCGTCGCCGTCATAGTGATACTCGGTCAGGCTGCGCTTTTCGGTCAGGACAAAGCCCGCTCCGTCCCGTTCCAACCGGTCAAAAACGCCCGGCTCGGGCGCAAAGCCTCCGCCCTGGGGGACGAACAACGCCCGCTGGCCGTCGGCCCGCCGCACCTCGACCGAGCCGTCAAAATGTCGCCACAACCGGCTGTCGAAAGGGCTGCTCCAGCCGGCGCCAAAGATGCCGCTGGAATCGTCAAAGCTATTGTACGTCCGCTGAAAGACGACGGCCGGTCCCAGGCCAAAGACCGACAGGTCCCTCTCGCGCCACATAAAGTTGCCCGAGAGGATGTCGAGCCGGTTCAGTGCGATGGCGACGGTGTTCACGCCGGGGGCAAAGAGCGCGCTCAATTCCACCGGCGCGGTGGTCGTGTAGACAGAGCCGAACGGGTCGTAATAGTCGTGGGTGTAGATAGCATAGTCTCCGCCCTCGTGGATCACGGTGATGACCACCACGTCGTCGGTGAACAGCTCGCCTTGCCCGTCGGGCGTGGAAGAGAGCCATACCTCCCCCTCGGTGTAGGTGACGACGGCGGTGTGGGCGTAAAAGACACCCGAGCCGGTGCTCGGCGCCAGCGGGATGAAGGGCGCCAGTCGGATCGGTGTGACGTCGGAAAAGAGGCTGGTGGTGAACAGACCGAGTTCAGAAAAGTGCAACAGCGGCGCAGAGACAGTCTGCGCCTCGGCGTCAATCTGCGAGGGCAGCGAGCGCCAGGCCTGGCCCGGCCCCGACCGCACGCGCAGCGTCAACCGGCTCTCCCCGCCGTCGGACAGGGTCGCAGGGTCGTACCGGGCCGTCGCCTGCACCGGGTGGGAAAAGTGCGTCACCGTCGCGCCGCCGTCGAGCTCCTGCGCCGCCAGCTCGATAAAGAGCGCCCGATCCACCGCCCGCGGGGCCAGCGCCGCGCCGGGCGGGAAATTCAGCCGCAACCGGTCATTCGGCGAGACGGCGACTCCGCCTTCCTCCGGCGTGACGATGGCTTCGCTTATTGTGCTAAAGTTCCGCGCTGCTAGCGGCAGAAAGATGGTCGTCGGCGTGGGAGAAGGGGCCACGATTCTGGCAGGAGAGGCGCTACTCACAGTAGAAACTTGCGCTCGCGCAAGCTCCGGTTCGGCCAGCGCGGCGCGGCGCGTTCGGCTTCGTCGGCCGCCAGGCGACTGACAAAGGCGGAGAGATGCGCCGGGCTGGTGGGGAGTGGCACTGCGGCGCGGACATATTTGACTGTATCAAGAGGAACTGAGCTTAAGAGAAGTGATACGGCGCAGACGAGGTGGAAAACCTTGTATGGTTTGATCCGACAAGGCGTGGTGGACCCTCCTTCAATTGTGATAATAACACCGAATATCGGGCGGAACCGGCTTGGGCCCCAGAGATCAAAGACCAAGCCTAATCCTCGGTTCCTGAAAAGCTGCGTCTATGGTGGAAAAATCCACACGTTATAACGCAAAAGAGGAAACAAAGATACGATCTATGGAGAAATTTGGCATAAACTCTTGCGGTCTAGGAGTGCGACGGGCAGTGAACAGCAGGCGCAAAGAATTGCTCTTGTCCTGGCCGAAAAGTACGTCCGTTCTAATAATGCACTAATAGCGGTATCCAACTTCCCCATTTATGATACAATCATAGCCTCCCAATCCTGAACTGAGAGGCAAACGATGTACTTCCTTCGACAGATTGTACATGCTCTCTCCCAACCTGTCAAACAGCGCCTGCGCCAAGGGTATAATTCAAAAGTCTGGGGAGCTTTCGACGTAGCCGCGCTTTCCATAGCGCGCAGGCCCGCGAGGTATGGAAACCTCGGCTACATAACCCCGTTTTATTGAAAAGATACAGTCTGGAGAAAAAAGAAACCTGTCCCCCAGAGTTCTGAATTATACCCCTGCGCCAATTGGCAAAGCTGGACAATCATACCCTGGTTCTGAATACAGCTCTGGATCTGACCCACTCCAGGTCAGAACTGATGTTGGAAAAACACGGTGTTGCACTAACCAACTACTTGTACCCGAGCAACAGATCAATGCCCGACTTGATCAGAGGATCAAGCAACCTGTCCGCGAGCACCCCGCCCAATATATGCCGCATGAGCCATTACGTGATCTATCCGATGGGGTTGGTATAAAGGAAAACGTAGTAGATGGCGTATTGTGTTGCCAAGACATATGAAGGTACTGGATAGGGTTGATGGCATACTGGCCAGATTGAGGGGATAAATTGGCGATTGAGCGACTGCACCTGCCAATTCTCCACTTTCAACACGATCCGAGACGGGTGATTCCGGACCCGTTATGGCTAGATCCAGAACGGACATACTTTTCGGCCATGACAGGCACGACTTTTCGAGGCAATAGGGTGGTATGACTTTACGAGACTCGAAAGCAGGCTATGAACTCACAAGTCTTTTTCCTTATTCGGTCATACACAGATGCTGAAAATCAGGGTGTCCCCAGTTCAAATCTGGGTCTCGGCATCGCAAAAGACCCGCCTGCGAAGGTGGGTCTTTTTGTGTGCTCGCTATTCGCTGTCAGAGTCTGAGGAATTTAGCACGAGGTGAGGAGGGAACATTCCCTCCCACTGATACACGCCCAGGTCGATGCGCCCATCCTCGTCAAAGACGACGCCTTCCGCCTCGATCAGCTCGCGCTGCACACCAAGCTCGACGCGCCGCGCCCCGCTGATGCGTCCCCGCGCGTTTACCACTCGCTGCCAGGGCACGTCGTTGTCTGTTGACGAGGCCATAGCCCACCCCACCGTGCGGGCCGCGTGCGGCGCTTCGAGCATGCGGGCGATCTGCCCATACGTGGCGACCTTGCCCGACGGTATCAGCCGCACGATTTGATAGACGCGCTCGAAAAAGGACTTGGTTGCGGTTGAGGGTCGCATCGCTTGCATCCTGTCAGGTGCGCAATTCCAACACCTCGTACACCTTGACCGGCTCGACGCGCCCCTTGACCGGCGTCTCGGTCGTCTTGCCGACGACGACGCGGTCGGCGACGCGCTCGTAGGTGGCGTCGGAGATGAGGATGTTGGTGCCCAGGTCGCGGTTCAGGCTTTCGATGCGGCTGGCGACGTTGGGCGGGTCGCCGATGGGGGTGTACTCGGCGCGGGCCTCGCTGCCGATGCTGCCGACCACTGCCACCCCGGTATGGATGCCAAAGCCGGTGCGCAGCTCGAAAGCGCCCGCGATGCGCCGGATCGCGTTGAACTCGGCCAGCAGCTTGTGGGCTTCCAGCGCCGCCTCGACGGCGTGGCGGGCGTGGTCGGGATCGGCCAGCGGCGCGCCAAAGAGCACCAGCACGCCGTCGCCGGTGTAGCGGGTGATGGTGCCGCCGTGCTTGATGAGCACCTGGACCAAGTTTTCGTAATAGGCGTTGAGTGTCTGAATAACCTCTTCGGGAGGCGTGCTCTCGCACCAGGTGGTGAAATCTCGCACATCGGTGAAGGCGATGGTCAGCTCGCGCCGCTCTCCGCCCAGGTGGATCTGACCATTGAGGATGCCGTCGCGCACGGCGGCGCTGACGTAACGCCCAAAGGCGGTTTTGATCTGCTCCTGCTTGGCCAACTCTGTCGTCATCGCGTTAAAGTGCAATCCCAGATCGGCCATCTCGTCGCTGGTGCTGGGCTGCGCGCGGGCGGTCATATTTCCTTCCGCCACGGAGCTCATCACCTGTCCCAGTTCCTGCACCGGCGTCAGGACGCTGCGCACCAGCAACATGGCCAATGTCACGGCGATGCCACCGGAGAAGAGCATGACTGCCCCGGTGAGCAGCAGGCTGGTGACGGGATCGCCGCCCTGTATCACGGCCTGGCTGTACCCAAAGACGCCCAACGTAACCAGCGGCACGATCATGATCGGCAGGATGAGCACCGGCAATTTGAGCGGCATCCGAAATCGCCGCACCTGGGGATGATCCAGGCTGGCCTGTGCCCCCGACGCCAGCGCGAGCAGAGCGACCGGGTACATCATTCGCTCAAGATAAAGCAGGAAAAAGACCAACGCGATCGCCACCGTCAAGACCAGGGCAACGGTCCAGCCCTGCAACGCCAGCGCCATGCGGAATTCGATAGACAGGAAAAAGTAGATCGCCTGCGCGGCATACGCCAGAATCGCGACCAGCATCGTCCAGCCCACCACCATGTGGGAGAAATTGACCGCTTCAACCCAGGCTTGGGTCGCCAGCTTTTCGTCAGGAGACTCGCCAGCGATGAAGGCGGCCAGAAAGGCGCGGATGTTGGTGGAGTAGCGATGGTAAAAGACGTAGGCCATGGCGGTCACAAAGGCCACCACGATGGTCACCATGCCCGCCACCTCGTACTGGACGAACTGTTTGATGATGCGGGTGATGATCATCGCCACCAGGAACGAGGGCAGGGTGAGCGTCAACTGACCGCGTAAATAGATCAGGATGATATAGAGTGGGTATCCGCGCCAATGACGCAACAACATCGAGGGGATTGGGTTGCCTGACGCTTGTTTCCGATCGCAATCTCTCACGTCGCCTCCTTGGTCGACCTGCTGCGATTCCATTTTATCACGCCGCTTATCCTCTGTCAAAGCCGCGAGGGAGTTGGAGGGATGGTTGGTCATGGAGAGACAATCGTCCAGGCGCCGAGGGGAACCTCGGGGCCAAGCCGCTCGTCGAGGGCCAGGAGTGGAGCCTGGGTGAAATGATCGTAGACGACGAGAGAGCCGATGACAGGGCCGGGCGGAGCGTCGTCGGGGATGGTCAGCCGGTGCGGGTCAAAGACAGCCGAGCTGCGGATCCACTTGAAGGTAGGAATCGCGCCCAGGGCTGGCACCTTGTCGTCGGCGTCGAGACCGACGAGGGACGCGGAGACGATGTAATCCCGCTCCAGGGGCCGCGCTCCGAGAAAGTGGAGGCCCAGCGTGACGTTGGTTCCCGGCTCCAGTTCGCCGGACGGTCCATCGAAGCCGACCAGCACCAGCGCGTCGCCCAGGGGAACGTAGCGTTCTCCAGAAGCAGGCGAGCGCAGCGGGACGGATCCGCCCAAAAGCAGGTTCCAGCGGTGGGGCCGATCGCCATCGAGCAACGCGACGCGAGCGGGCGCGGCGTGGAGATCGAAAGCGACGGTGGCGTACTGGTCGCGCTCCAGCAATGGGACGTGGCCCTGGCCAAGCACTGTGCCGCTTTCATCCAGCAGTTGCAGCGCCGCCGCTGCGCCCGGGCCCGCCCAGTGGAGATAGAGCCGCATCTGGTCGGGCAAGCCGGTGTCATAGTCGGCACCGATCAGCGTGGGGCCACCAGCGAAGCGCGCAAAGTGCGGATGGCTAGTAACGGGTCGCGTGGTGGATGGCTGAAGGCGCACGGTGGTCAATGGCACGGAATTGGATCCGTCGGCGGTGGCGAGCCGACCATCCGGCAAGTAAGCGCCGACGACGAGGGCATAGTCTCCTGGAGGAGCGTGGAGCAGCGGGTAGACGACGAATCGCTCCGTGACAATCTCGCCGCGAGTGAGACGACTCGCCGCGTGGCGAGGATCCCGCGTGACACTCCACAGTCGCCCGTCGGGGCCGATCAGGTGGGCGAAGAGGGCGACGTCGGCCGTGGGGGTGACGACGGGCGACCAGGCCAGCGTCAGCACAAGCGATCGAGTGGGCTCGATTTTGTCCGTCTCCAGCCGGTAGCCGAGCAGCGCGATCTGCTTGCCCAGGATGACGTCAAGCCGAGCCAAGCCGGTAGGTGAATCAGTGACAGGTTCGGTATGGACGAGAAACGCTTCTCCCAACGGATCAAAGCGATAGGGCAGGCCAGCGTATTCTTGTTCAAAGTAATTCACGACGACGACTGGTTCTTGTGGGATGTATTCCCCGATCTTGCTCACCCAGGTCTGCGCCAACGGCTCGCCGCTGGGAGCGACGTACTTGTTGAGTACATCTGGACGCAATCCCTCGACTTTTTGCAAATACCGCATCGGCGTGAACCAATGCCAGTTCGAGAGAATGACCGCGTCGGTAGGAGCCTCGCGCAGCAGAGTCTCGGCATCGACGCGAGTATCTCGGCTTGCGGAAAGTTCGCGGTAACTGGGAAAGCGAGCAACGAGATTGACCGCGCCAGCGATCAGGATAATGAACAATGAACAATGAACAATGAACGATGGCAAGCGATTTGAGATTTTTGATTTGAGGCTTGAAATTTCGCCGAAAGGAGTGGCTACTAGGAAAGCGAGCGAGACGTAGGCCGGAATTTCGTACTCGACGGTCTGGGGGGCGTCGTAGGTGAGGTTGACGGCGGTGTGGATGAGAAAGCTGCCAAGCAGCAAGAACGCCAGTTTGCGATCGCGCCGAAGGAGAAGCAACGCGCCGACGAGCGCAGCCAGGAGAAGCGTCGGGTTGAACTGAAAGCGCAGCAGCGTGGGCAATATTGCCAAGCGGTCGAAAAGATTGAGCGCGAACATGTCGCTCCGAAAGCCGAGGGCCAGGACGCGCTCCAGAAAGCCGGGTAACGTAGACAACTCTGGTGGACCACGCAAGGGCAAGTAGACCAGCACGATCAAACCAAAGACAAAAACGGCCATAGGTTTGCGCCAGCGGTGAGGTTGGCGCAGGAGACCAGGATCAACGAGAATAAGATAGATAACAAAGATAAAAGCGGGAAAGATGAGCGAGGAATGGTGGGCGAGACCCAGGGATAGAGCCGCCGCGAGAGTGATGAGGCGACGATCTTGAGTGTATTGCGTATTGCGTAAGGCGTAATTTGTCAAAACGTTGAGAGAGAGAGCAGTGAAAAAGGCAGTGAGGGGACGAATGCTGGCGGTCGTCGCCGTGGCCCAGAAGGTGGTAGCGGAACTAAGCGTCATCGCGGCGGCTAGCCCGCCCCAGATGGAATTGGTCAATTGGCGGGCTGTGCGGAACACGAGGGCGACGGTAGCAGCGGCGGTGACAGCCGAGAAAAAGTTCACACGCCATGCTGGGTTGGGTCCCAGCGGCAACCGAGCAAAGAGCCAACCTAGCATCGTGTAGAGCGGATAGCCTGGCGAGTGGGCCACGCCCGCAGTCGCTGCGACGTACTGGAATTCTCCCGAGTCGGCGGGAAGAACGTCAGGGAGCAGCGTGGCGGTGTAGAGCGCCAGGAAAGCGAAAAAGATGGCGAAAGACGAAGGACGAAGAATGGATTGGGATTTGCTCATGGGGTGGGATGTTTGAGCGCCCACAATCGTTCGGCCAGAGCGCGGAGTGATTCATAGCCGTGGCGGCCTCGGTCTGTGACGACGCGGGCCAGGCTCTCTGGCACGGCCTCGATTCCGTTGAACGCGCCGCTGATCGCGCCTGCAATCGCGCCAGTGGTGTCCACGTCGCCGCCCTGGGCGATGACAAAGCGCACCGTCTCACCAT
This sequence comes from Anaerolineae bacterium, assembly GCA_034437455.1. GTDB lineage: Bacteria > Chloroflexota > Anaerolineae > B4-G1 > B4-G1 > DAOTUB01. The sequence goes on from DAOTUB010000054.1 coordinate 10,060, forward strand.
AATCGGCAGGGGTGCGCAGGAAGGCGTAGAGACAGACGAGGACAGTGGGGACGACGAAGGGACTGATGCCGGGCCAATCGGGCCTCCGTCCGGGGGGAAGCCCGGCGTGGCGGATCTCTTGCACGGCGGTGGCCTCGTCCATCGCCAGCCAGCGGGGGAGGGTTTCGATGAGCGCGGCAAATGCGGATTGTTCCAATCCGTGGGCGTGGTAGGGACGCGCCAGGTCGGCGACGAAACGGATGAAGGAATCGGCGTCTATCGCGTCGTGGCTCACGCTGTAGGCGACGGCGGCGGAGATGGCGATCGCTCCGGCCAGACAGCGTGGGTCGGCGTGGGTGATGCGGCTCACGTCGGCAGCGACGCGGGCGAGAGCAGCAAGGTCGTCGTAGAGCCACAGTCCCAGGGGAGCGGTGCGCATCGCAGAGCCGTTGCCGGCGCTGGGGGCCGGCGTACCCGATTCGCGCCAGGATACGCCCGCCATCAATCGCTGCGCCGCTTCGGTAGTGGCGCGTCCTCGTCCGACGATCTCGCTTTCCCGCCAGAGGGAGGCGAAGCCGGTCGCAATGTCTCCGGCATCCACCCGGCCCCGTTCGACCAGCGAGGTCAGGATGGCGCGCATCATCTGCGTGTCGTCGGTGTACTGGCCAGGCGGGAAGAGACCGCAGGGATGAGGAGTGAATTGCCTGGGGAAAGGAGTAACAGCGGCGGCAGTCTGCACGGCAGGTCGCCCCTCGACCGGAAAGCCCAACGCATCGCCAACCGCCTGGCCGAGAATACAGCCTGTGAAGCGGTCAATTGAGCAAGCTGCAGAATTGCTTGATTTCTTCACGCCTTTTTCCACACGATGGAATAGCGCCACAGCAGATGCTTTCGCACCCTGGTTCCTGGCAGTGCGGTTGCACAAACCTGACGTATTTGAGACAAGGTCAGATAAGAATCATTTTGCCCGTGCTGTGCCCATGCCTCTCGTGCCTGGCGCGATTCTCTCAATCGGCCAGTTTTGATCCAGCTCAATATGAGGTGCACGGGCACTGCCGCCAGTTCTGTGAGCGCGTCAGACAGGCCCTCTGGTTGGAATAGATCGAGGATCAACAACATGCCATTCGCCCGTAGCGCGTTCTTCATCCTGGTCAAGGTTTCTTCGAGCGGCAGATGGTGCAGCGTGGCGATGGAGGCAATGCAATCGAACTGATCCACAGACAATTCCCACGTTATCACGTCAGCCACCTGAAAGTCAATGTTGGGATACTGTTTCGAGCGTCCTTGGGCGATCTCGATCATACGCGGCGACAGGTCCAGTGCGAGCACGCGCTCCGAACGTTGCGCCAGGTGTCGTGAAAACGCACCGGTGCCACAACCAATGTCAAGCGCATCCGTACAACGCACCGAGATTTGCTTCAAAAGAAAATCATGATAGTGGCTGTTGTGGCTCCAGCCATCTGTCGGGAGTAGCGCGATGTGGTCAAAGTCAGCTCGGATCGCAGACGTGGATTCAGTCATTGGCGTTCTCCTCCTCATACTATACGTGAAGCTTGGGATTCTGTCAATTCGCCGGCCGCCGATTGCAAATTCTGGATTGCGAGGTAGAATGGGGCGGCAGAAGAGGCAAAAAGCAAGGAGACCTACCAGATCGGTGGGCTCAACTTGCTGCTGAACTATGTGGAGCGCATAGGCCTGGTGGAGAGCGTGAACCGCCGCTGTCCTCGGGATGGAGAGATGTCCGATGGCACGGTGATTGCCGTG
>DAOTUB010000055.1:0-10204 GCA_034437455.1 Anaerolineae bacterium
AAACATCAACGACCCTACAATGGTAGAAACACTGCAACCTCACCGCCTGCCTGTGCCTTGGCAGACAGTGGTCGCTTGCGGGGTGTAGCGAGCGTGGAGAAGTGGACGGGCGGGGTGTGGAAACAGCGGTGATGATCCAAGGGCGGACGCACCGCAAAACGATGAAACGCCCTCGTCTCAATCCCTCGGCTCTCATCCAAGGAAAAACAAAGATGACACCGATCAAGCAATGGTCATCAACGCCGCACACTCCCCCCGGTGGAGAGCAAGGCGGGCCATCGATGGAAACATCGGTGGAAACATCCGGTGACACTCCAAGGCTAGAAACACCGCAACCCCACCGCCTGCCTGTGCCTCTTGCCTGTGCCTGTCTGCGCCTGTCTGCGTGCATCGCACAGGCAGGTGCCCCGCACAGGCAGGCGCTGAGCATTCCTAGGGTCGCGCCGCCGACGTCGCAGAATAAATCAATCGCTCTCATGCCAACCGCCGTTTCTTCCGAGCGGCCGCAGGCTGATCGGTGCAAAGCGCTGGGAAGTTCGGATGACCCGGATGATTCTTGGCCTTGTTTAGCAGGCACTGGACAAGCGCCTGGAACAGCAGAAAGATCGTCGTGACGATGAGATACGCGTCTGTGTTTCTTATTGCTACTACCTTGCATTGTCGTCTATGCCTTCAACTGTGATATCGATATCCTGATTTACGCTAATTGTATGTGTTTGCATCTTCTCCTCCATTTATCGTTTCGTTGATTCTCATTAGCCGCCCAGCCCGCGACGCGCCAGCCAGGCAGGCCGGGCGAAATCCATTACGGTTTGCGCTGGCGTCCATTGCTGTTGCCAGCGCAGGTGACACCGCTGGCACAATGCCACGAGATTGTCGTTTGACACACGCAATTCGCCGGATGTGCGTCAATGTGGTGCACGGTGGGGGTGTATCCGGCGTTGGGATCGTTGGGGTGATCACAGTGCTCGCACCGCCACCCGGCCCTTGATCCGACCGGCGATCTGGGACCAGTTCGCCAGATAGCCTTGGGCCTCAATCCCCCGGGGATGGGCGCGGTTGTCATCATCCCACGAGGGGACGGAGCGCCAGATCTGGGGGCGGCTGTAGTAGCGGCGCACATCGCGCACCTGGCGGGCGCTCGGCACCCAGGTTGTATTCGGGGGAACAGTCGACGACGAGAGTGTTATTCACTGATACGTTTCACTCCATTGCCGCTCGATGGAGAGCACGGCGGTCTCCATCGAATCTAGCACCTCTTCTGGCACTTCCTGGCCGAGATATACGGTTTCCAGGCCAGCTCGGAGGCTCTCTATGCAAAGAGACACCAGTGGAATGCCCAGAGCATTGCAGATCTTTTCCATTGTGTCCATCCTGGGATTTGCTTCGCTGTATTCAATGCGCACGATCGTTGAGTGCGCCAGGCCCCCGCGGCGGGCGAGCGCCCGCGTCGAAAAAACCCGCTTTCTTGCGCGCTCGCCTGCAGTGTCCACCTGTGCCGAACCCGCAACTCGGACATGAGCTGGTTGCGAGGCAATTGGCTCAGACGCTGGGTCTCATCTGGTCCGAGAATGTCTCGCACTTGATTTAGACAATGAGTGTCGTCGAAAAAAGAGATCTGTTCCTGTGTCGTTGTCGTCACCGTATCACCTTCACCGCAGCAGTGATCTATGTGTTAGGGGCCACATCGTTTGATCAAAATAGAGCACATTCCGGCCAAATTGAATGGAACAGCTGCGGAACTGGAGGAAGAGCGGTCAAATTGTCTGGAGGGAAGGATTGCGGCAAGGAACGGGCCCTGAGGGCAACTTTTCCAAGTTCGTTTGCCTCAAAATCCAAATAGGGGTACAATCAGAGCGGGCCGTGGAGGAGAATTTGTTCGATCGAGGGATGGATCATCGGTGCGTTGATTGGTCTTGGGCGACCGAGGCGTACTATCGTCGAGTACTGCAGATGGGCCCTGATCACGCCGACGCCTGGTTCCATCTGGGCAGCCTACGCTTTGATGAGGGAAAGCTGAATGAGGCGCTAAATTATTGCAAACGGGGACAAGCGACAGCCGAGGCGCGGGTGATCGGTGACCCGGCTCGCTATACTCGCCCTTTATGGCCATTGCTTCGATCACGCTGTGTGCTGCACGAGACGAACGAGCGCATCCTGCAGAATGCCAGCGACAGCCTGTTCGTGACCATCTTCTACGGTGAGCTCGACCCGCAGAGTGGCGAGCTCATCTGTGCTAATGCTTGCCATAACCCGCCCTGGGTCTTTCAGGCCTGCGAGCTCAATCTCGCACGCCTGCGCAACACCGGCATGGCGCTCGGTGTGATCGAGACGGTCACCTGGCAGCAGGCCAGTCTGATCCTCGGGCCGGGCAGAAAGTCCTTTCTCTACACCGACGCCGGGAACTAGGATAGCGAGCTTTTCGAGCATCGTCTGCTGCTGGCCGTCCAGGCCGCGCTCGGTCGGCCGGGGAATTGCACGACGCCGTGCTGGTCGAGACCCGCGCTTTTATGGACGGCGCACCCCAGCTAGACGACATCACCTTGCTCGTGCTCAACATGGAATAGTGTGGCAGGCCAAAGAGCACTGGCTCGTCGGTCAGCATAAATGGCGTCGCTGCCACTGCGCATCGTCGCTTTTGTCCAACCAATGATCACGGCGCTGATGGTCTTTGTCGGCTGCCTGCGCGGTGCGGGCGACATGCGTTTTCCGATGTTTGTCACTGCTTTCAGCATGAGGCGTAACCAATGAGAACCGATCGAATGCGAGCTCTGCCGCGCGGCCTGCGCACCTATGCGCACAACTTGCGCCTCTTTCGTCCCAACGCCCGTCTCTACCTGGCCTATGTTGTGGTCAATGGTGTCGCGTTCGGCATCTTTCGGCTGCTGTTCAACTTTTACGTCCTCAGTTTGGGATACGACGAGGCGCTGCTCGGCCGGCTGATGACCGTCAGTAGCGCCGTCTCGCTGCTCTGCGCGCTGCCGGCCGGTTACGTGAGTGACCGGCTTGGCCGTAAGCCATCGTTGCTGGTCGCCGGCCTGCTATCTTTAGCCGCTTTAGTTGGCATGGTCGTCTGGCGCGTCTCGAACGGTTTCTATCTGATGAATGTGGTGATGGGTCTGGCGCACAGCTTGAGCGGCGTGACGATGGGGCCGTTTTTGGTCGAAAACAGTGGTGAGACGGAGCGGACTTACCTCTTTTCGTTCAGTTCCGGCAGCCAGATGATGGCGTCGTTCGTGGGAAACTGGCTCGGAGGGAATCTTCCGGCGTGGCTTGGCAGCGCGGTAGGCGCCGAGGCTACCAGTTCGACCGCTTATGGCCTGGCCTTGGGCGTCGTCGCCGCCGCGTCGGCGCTTGGCCTGCTGCCGTTAAGTCTGCTGGGCCGCCAGAAAACCACGCGCCAGAAGGGCGAGGCAGTGCTCTCGCCCTTCGAATACGCCCGGCGCCACCCAGCGCTGTTGAGTAAATTGATCAGTCCTATGCTCATCACTTCGCTCGGTGCCGGTCTGTTGATGCCGTTCATCAATATCTTTTACCGCACCGTCCACGGCAGTGCCGATTCTGCCATCGGCACGCTATTCGCGTGGGGTTCGCTCGCTATGGGGATCGGCCTGCTCATTGCGCCGCCGCTGGCTGATTGCTACGGTAAGATCACGGTGGTGGTGTTGACACAGGCGCTGTCGATCCCATTCTTGATCATACTGGGCTTTGCGCCCTGGTTTTGGCTCAGCGCTGGCGCGTACCTGGTGCGGCTGGCACTGATGAATATGAGCAGCCCCGTCTATCAGGCGTTTGTGATGGAGCAGGCAGCGCCCGAGGCGCGTGGCACAGTCGCCAGCTTGGTCAGTATGAGTTGGAACCTGGGCTGGGCGTTCAGCCCGTCCGTCAGTGGCTGGTTGCAGGTCGAGTACGGTTTCGCCCCCGTCTTTTTGGGCACGATCACCACCTATGTGATCGCGATCTATCTCTACTGGCGCTTTTTCTGGCCGGGCCGCTCATCTATTTAACTATAGAGCAATGCTGAAAACGCTGTCTTGGAGTTGGACCTTTGTACCGTCATCAAGGCAAATCCAAGTATCTTTATGTAGGCGTAGACTGAAATGCCATTTTCGCTCTTGAAGCCGATACATCAAATCAACGGCGTTAAACCCGCCGTCACCAATGAGGACAGTCTCAACGTCATTAAGAAGCCAGGCCATTAACGCTTCAAGCAAGTGCTGTTGGATTTTGACATCTGTTACAACCGTACGTCGCTGCACTTTCCAAATCAACGGGATAGCTCGTTTGGAGTTGTCTCACCTTTCAACGCCCGGCGGATTACGCGCGCCAACGCCTCCATTTCAAAGGGCTTGTGGATCACATCCAGAAAACCCGCTCTCCGCAACGCCTCCGTGACTGCCTCCCGCGAGTAGCCAGTGATCCCCAGCGCTCCCAAGCTCGGGTCTTTCTTCCGCAGTTCTCTCACCAATTCCTCGCCCCCCATCTCGGGCATCACCATATCTGTGATGACTAGATCCACCTGCCGCCGAGGCGGCCCATCCGACCAGCGCGGGGACTGACATAGCGCCAGCGCCTCGCGCCCATTCGCCGCTGTCAGAACCCGGTAGCCCAGCGATTCCAACATCTCTCGCTCCGCTTCCCGCAGCGCCTCTTCATCCTCCACCAGCAGGATTGTCTCTCCCTGGCCCCTTGGTGTGGGGACGCGTTCCCTGACATCTGCTTCTTCCGGTCGCTGCTCATAGGCCGGGAGATAGATGTGGAAAGTTGTTCCCTCCCCTAACTCCGTCTCCACTTCAATATGACCCTGGTGCTGCCGGATGATACCATAGACCTGTGCCAGCCCCAATCCCGTTCCTCTGCCTACATCCTTGGTGGTGAAGAACGGCTCGAATAAGTGTTCTTGTACTTCCCCCGTCATTCCTGTCCCCGTGTCCGAGACGATCAGATGGACCCAATTCCCAGGGGCCATACCCGTCACCGGCGGCGCCCCGCCAGATTTGACCTCTACCCCGGAAAGTGAAAAGTGCAGGGCGCCGCCTTCGGGCATGGCATCGCGAGCGTTCAGCGTTAGGTTGATCAGCACCTGTTGGATACGCCCCGGATCTGCCTTCACGGTGTAGGCGCCCGGCTCCATGTTCTGCGCATCCAGCGTAAGATAAATGTGCTCTGGAATGGTACGTGCCAGCACGTCGAGCACCTCCTTGACGAGGACAACCAGATCCAATGACCGCGGCTTGATCATCGCGCGGCTACTGAAGTCGAGCATCTGCTGCACCAGGTCAGTCGCCTTGTAGGATTCATCCACGATGGTCTGGAGATTATGTGCCAAGTCCGGTGACAACTTTCGATTGCGCAAGGGTAACTGGGCATAGAGGATGATGGTAGAAAGTAAATTACGGAAGTCGTGGGCAATACCAGCAGCCAATTGCCCCACAGCAGCCAGCCTTTCCTGCTGCCGCAATTGCTGCTCTATCTCCTTGCGCTCGGTGATGTCGGTGCTTATGCCCACCATGCCCATCGGTTCACCACGTTCGTCATATATCAACTGGGTTCGGCTATCAAGGATGATCTTTTGACCGTCCTCGGGGATATTGACCACCTCCCCACGCCATTGCCCTTCGGACAGAGTTTTTTCGATGATCTCTTGTTGCATCGCGCCGCGATCAGGATCCTCGCCATACTCCTCAACGTGTTGTCCAATGAGTTCATCAGCCGTCTTCCCAAAGGCCCGGCATTCTGCTTTGTTCACATAGGTGATTCGGCCTTCCAGATCCGTAGCAGTCACCATGTCATGGATCTGATCCAGAAGCATCGACTGGAATGATAATCGTTCCTCTGCCTGCTTGCGCTCTGCGATCCGCAGCTCGAGGGTCTCGGCCTGATCGCGCAGCATATTCACGGCCGATCCGAGGACAACGAGAATAATGCCGGTGCACGTCAGCCAGGAGATGATAGAAAACAAAGCCTGACCGGGCCGATTCTGGGCTCGTTCCATCAGGGTCGGCAGGTATCCTCCCAGCCAAAGGAGGTGCGCGCTCATAAAGACCACAGAGGCAGCAACAGTCCAGGCCATCCAGGCGCGGCGTTGATTCAGCAAGACAATCGCCAGAACGACAACCATAAAGAGCCCAAAAGAACCTGCAATGTCGGTCGATGGCTCTCCCCGTAGGTATAGCTGTGTAGCGGCGCCGGCCCAGAGAAAGCTCAGCACTATCCAAGCTGCCAGCCGAACGTGGCCTGATCGCACGAGCCATAATGTGAATCCACCTGTAAGCACCACCGCTATGTCCATCACGATGTCAGTCCAGGGTGCGGGGGGAAGAGAAGGAACAACCAAGGTTATCGTCAACTGTGTCACCAGGAAAAACATTCCTACAGCCGTGATGATCGACCCCGTGGCTATCAATAGATGGACGCGATGCACTTCTTCCCCTGAGACATCCGGCGACAGAATACCGATCAACCATTCCAACCCCGTTTGTGTTTGGAGAACCTGTTTCCTTTCCATAATTCCTCTGTTATCTACCCTCTAAGAGCCCATCAAGGGCCGTGAGTCAACTTAAATTGTGGAAAAGTCCACGTGAACTGGATGCTAATGCGTGCTGGAATGTCCAAGGAGACCTGCGGAGCAAGGTTATCACCAGCAGGAAATCAATCAACTACGTCTTTTCCGCATGACCCTCGCCAAATGCCAGCGCCATCGCGCGGTCAGTGACGGTGTCGTAAGTCAGAGTCAGCGCGGCGCGATAGGCCTCCAGACGCTTGGAAAACGAGGGTTCTCCAAGGCGCTTCAAGATAGCTGCCTCCAACTCCGGCGGCATCTCGCCGCCCAGCAACTGCGCCAAGAAGAAAGCCGGAGCGCCAAGTGCGTCGATGGCTTGCTCCCACTGTGCGTCGCTCAGCGCGTCGATCTTGATGCGCACTTTGTAGCGCGTGCGTCGGGAGCCCTGTACCTAGGGCCGTGACCAGCCCCGGCTGCAGGTCGATGTTCATCACCTGCCCCTTGCGGACGTACGTGCGCCCGCGCCCCAGGCGCGCTCGATTGCCGAAGGACTCCAGCACTGCGACCACCAATGCTCGCCGAACTGCCCGCGCTTGGTGCGGGCCTTGATGCCGTCCTCGACCGGGATCGGCTTGGACGGTGGATAGCCCCAATAATTTCTATCCATATCTCCTCCAGCCTATCTTAACGATGGCAAGCTCCCTCCGACGAATAAACAGTGCGTTTACCGTGACGCACGTTACGCTGGGTCATAACGTTGGCGGATTGACCCCGCGCCTCGGCGCTATTTTCCACCTTTGAACAAGTGGCCGTTGATCAACCGGAGCAACGTCTCGAGTCTCGGTAGGTTCAGGGGACCACCAAACATCAGCATAGTGCGTAAGGGCATCTCCTGAACGAAGACGCGCATCATGGCGCTCGTGGGGGTGACCTCATCGTCTTTAATCATCTTTTTGACCTGGCTAAGTATCAATTTGTAGAGCAGCCGGGCAATGAACGAGTCGCTCATCTCACAGATGGGGGTATTGAGCGTGTATTCGCCTTTCTTTGGCTTGACTTTAGCCGGGATAGGATGCCCAAGCAGAGCCTCAAAGTCGGCCTGGGTAAAGCGGTGATCTTTGGACAGGCCATAGTAGGCGGCGAGTTTTACTCTGTTTACGGGCGATGCGGCGCCGCGCGCGTCTGCGAGATGCAGGGAGGCTTTCAGGCGGATATCCCGCGCGGAAGCGCCGACCAAGATCTCGAAATCGCCCGCTTCCACGACCCAATCCTCGTTGCCCACATCATAGAAAGCAAAGGCGCGCTGGCCCAGCGTCAGGGTGACCTCGGTTTCTTCGCCAGGCTCTAATGCGACTTTGGCGAAACCTTTGAGCTCCTTGTCGGGGCGGAAGACAGTGGACTGCACGTCGCGCACGTAGAGTTGGACTATCTCTTGGCCTGCCATCGCTCCCGTGTTCTTGACTTTGAACGTGACGATCACCACATCATCTGACTGGGCGACCTTGAGGTTGCGATACCAAAAGGTGGTGTAGCTCAATCCGTGCCCAAAGGGGAAAAGTACGTCGACTTTGGCGGTATCGTAATAGCGATAGCCGACGTAAATACCCTCGCGGTATTCAACCATGGCCGGGCCGCCGGGATAGGGCTGTGCCGGGGTCTCTGATAGTTCGAGCGGGAAGGTTTCAGCCAGTTTGCCACTGGGATTGACCCTGCCCATCAGGATATCTGCCAGCGCACCCGCGCCCGCCTGCCCGCCGAGATACCCTTCCAAGATGCCGGGGACCTCGTCAGCCCAGGGCATTTCGACTGGCGAGCCATTGCTCAACACCACGAGCACTTTCTCGTATGCGGCAGCGAGGCGCTGGATGAGCGCATTGTGCCCGGCAGGGAGGTTCATGTGCGAGCGATCAATGCCTTCGACTTCATACATATCGGTCAACCCGGCGCAGATGACGACGACATCGGCTTGGTGGGCGGCAGTGAGGGCTTCCTGGATCAACATCTCATCCGCAGCATCACCTTTTTCGGTATAGCCAGGGGCATAAATGATATGGGTTCCACCGACCAGCTTTGCCAGCTCATCGTAGAGATTATCGAGGCGGGTGGGCGTTATCAATGAGCTGCCTGCCCCCTGATAACGCGGGTATTTGGCAAAACGACCGATCAAGGCGATCCTGGCATGCGCCTGTATAGGTAAAAGGCCGCCATCGTTCTTGAGCAAGACCGCGCCTTCGCCAGCCACACGCCGCGCCAGGGCATGATGTTCCCGCGGGTCGTAAGAGAAATCCTGTGCGAGAGTAGTCTCAGACTTGAAAATCAAGGTCAGGATACGCTCAACGGCGCGATCCAAAACGGTTTCAGCCAGTTCGCCGGAGCGAACTGCGACGACGATTTTGGCATCATTGCCGTTGGCCGTCCCGGGCATTTCCAACTCGACCCCTGCCTGCAAAGCCGTCACGCGCTCGTTCATAGCGCCCCAGTCGGTCACGACCAGCCCCTCGTGTCCCCATTCTTCCTTCAGGATGTCATTCATCAGAACCTTGTGGTCACTGGCGTAGACGCCGTTGATGCGGTTATAGGCGCACATCACCGTCCAGGGCTGAGCTCCTTTGACAGCCATCTCAAAACCAGTCAGGTATATCTCGCGCAGGGTGCGCTCATCCACAATCGTGTCAATCGTCATGCGGCGGAATTCCTGATTGTTCGCCGCATAGTGTTTTATGGATGTGCCCACGCCCTGGCTTTGCACGCCGCGGATGTAGCTCTTTGCAATCTCTCCGGTCAGATAGGGGTCTTCGGAGAAATACTCAAAGTTGCGACCGCACAGGGGAGAACGCTTGATGTTCACACCGGGACCTAAAATCACGCTCACCTTTTCCTGGCGACATTCCTCTCCCAATGCCCTGCCCACCTGGTGGACCAGGTCACGGTTCCAGGTCGCCGCCAGGGCAGAGGCGGTTGGGAAGCAAGTTGCCGGGAAACTTGCAGTTAGGTTAATTTCCTGCTGATCTGCATCCTCTATCTGTTTACGCAGCCCATGGGGGCCGTCAGTGATCATGATGGAGGGTATGCCTAAACGTTCGACGCCCTTCAGTCGCCAAAAGTCCAGCCCGGAGCAAAGAGAGGCTTTTTCTTCCAGGGTCATTTGACGAACGACATCTTTGCTTTCCATTTATCTTCTCCTAACCTGGCAGAGCCAGATCCAAAAAGGAACCGTTGACCGCCAAATCCTTGCTTGCTGTGCAAAGATTCTATTGGTTAGGCCCTATTTCAACTACTCGGCATTGCTGTTTGACTTATCGACAAAGTTTTATCGATGTTGACCCTGTAAGGGCCTACTACGAGACGGCTAACGAATCCCTCCTCCAAAGTGTCCCCGCTCCCCCACCCAATGTCAAACCCCGCCTGCGCCAAAGGGTCTGCCCCCGTCTCAATCCCCCGTCTCTCATCCAAGGAAAACGAAGGGAACACCGGCCAAGCAATGGCAATCAACAGCGTGCTCCCACCGGTGTAGAGCAACGCGGGGCAGCAGTGAAGGAAACACCGGTGAAAACATCGGTGACACGCCAATGGCAGAAACACCGCAACCTCACCGCCTGCCTGTGCCTTGGCAGACAGGAATTTGCACAGTCGGCTGCGGGGTGGCGGCGGGCGCGAGGGAGTGAGCAAGCGGCGTGTGGAAACAACAGTGGAAACAGCGGT
>DAOTUB010000056.1:0-2718 GCA_034437455.1 Anaerolineae bacterium
GGCTGAAAACAGGTACAGTATGTCATTTACCACCGGGACGCTCCTCTATCAGGAGTCGCTTACTGTGGCGAAACTCTTTGAGGAGATAGACGATTGGGACGCAGTGCGTCAACGGGTCATTGACGACAACCTCTTACAAATGCGGACGCTGAATGCTTCCAAACGTGTTTTTCGTGAGGTCGCCTCCCGGCTGAAGCAACTTACTCCAGACCAACTAGCCCTCCTCCACACAGGCGAGCGCCAGGAGCAAAATCACCTGCTCTGGTTGGCCATCTGCAAACGCTACCGCTTCATCTACGACTTTGCGGTAGAGGTGATGCACGAAAAGTTCATCCGCCTCGACTTGAACCTCTCGTATGACGCGTACGATATTTTCTTCAACCATAAGGCCGAGTGGCGTCCAGAAGTGGAAGGCGTGGCCGAGTCCACGCGCAAAAAGCTGCGCCAGGTGGTGTTCAAGATGATGCGCGAGGCCAATCTCTTGACGTCCGACAATCAAATCGTGCCCGCCATGCCCACCCCCCGCGAAATCGACGTCATCACCGCCGATTCGCCGTCCCTTTTGTTGGCCTTTCCCATATCGCCCACCGAGATCCAGGAGTGGCTGTCATGATGATCCAACCGGAGAAACTCTCCATCCCGGAGCGTTTCGAGCATCTTTTCAACCTCATTTCCAGCGAGCGGTTTTTGCTGAAGCAGGGCCTGGGCAACGAGGCACCCTTCTTCATCTGCCCCTTCCCCCCGGAAGAAGCGGTGGAGATGACGCGCATGGTGCAGCAACTGGCCCGCAGGCTGGAGAAGAACGGCGTTGGGGTGTTGGAGATCGATCTGTATGACCTCTCCATCGAATTACTGCAGGAGCGGGGCATCTGGGAGCGCATCCTGGAGATCGAGGAAACCGTGACCAAAGCCGAACTCAAGGAGCTGTTGCAGGGCGTCCTCGACCCAGAAACCCATCTGGTGCCTGCCATCGCTAGCAAGATGCAGACCCGGGCCTTTGATGTGATGTTTATCACCGGCGTGGGGCCTGTGTTTCCCTACATCCGCTCTCACAACATCCTGAACAACCTCCAAAGCACAGCCAAGGAACAGCCCACGGTGATGTTTTTCCCAGGGACATACACACAGTCGTTAGAGTCGGGCGCGTCTCTCGATCTGTTTGGCCGCCTGCACGACGACAAGTACTATCGGGCATTCAACATCTATCGCATTGGTATCTGATTGCCAAGGGAGTTGATATATGGCGCTGTCTACCATTTTCACAAAACCCATCGACCGGCCCATCGAGGGCGTCATCAAGGCTGACGACGAGGCGCATCTGCGTCAGGAGGTCGAGGAGTACGTCCTGACCAACGAGGTCGCCAAGCGGCTGGAGGCGTTTCTGACCGCGTATAACGACTACCAGGGCGCCAACGGCGTCTGGATCAGCGGCTTTTTTGGCTCCGGCAAGAGCCACCTGCTCAAGATGCTGGCCCTGCTCTTCGACGACCGGAAGATAGACGGCGCCCCGGTGCTCGATCTCTTCCAGCCCAAGCTCGCCGACAATACCTTTCTCCGCGCCGACCTGGAACGCGCCGTCGCTGTGCCTTCCCAGTCCATTCTCTTCAACATCGACCAGAAGGCGGACGTCATCAGCAAGACGGAGATGGACGCGCTGCTGGCAGTGTTTATGAAGGTGTTCGACGAGATGTGCGGCTACTATGGCAAGCAGGGCTATATCGCCCAGTTCGAGCGCGACCTGGACGACCGCGGTCAATACGACGACTTTCAGCGGGCTTTTCAGGAACTTGCCGGGAGCGCGTGGGAGCGGGGCCGAGAACAGGCGCTGCTGGAGGCCCACCACATCGCCGCCGCCTACGCCCAGGCGACCGGGACGCCGGACGAGGGCGCGCGGGGCATTCTCGACAAGTACCGCGCCGACTATCGGGTGAGCATCGAGGACTTTGCCGACAAGGTGCACGCATACATCGAGCGCCAGGGGCCGGACTTTCACCTGATCTTTTTCGTGGACGAGGTGGGCCAGTACATCGCCGACAACGTCAAGCTGATGACCAACCTGCAGACGGTGGCCGAGAGCCTGGCGACCAAGAGCCGCGGCCGGGCCTGGATCGTCGTCACCGCCCAGGAGGATATGAACCTCGTCTTTGGCGACGCGGGCAAGCAGCAGACCGATGACTTTTCCAAAATCCAGGCCCGTTTCGGGACGCGCATGAAGCTGACCAGCGCCGACGTCGAGGAGGTGATCCGCAAACGATTGCTGGACAAGAACGAGCGCGGGCGGCGGCAGCTCTCCGCCATCTACGACGAGGAGCGGAACAACCTGAAAACGCTCTTTGATTTCGCCGACGGTTCGCAGACCTACCGCAATTTCCGCGACCAGGAACACTTCATCCAGAGCTATCCCTTTATCCCCTACCAATTCCCGCTCTTCCAATCGGCCATCCAGGGCCTCTCGATGCACAACGCCTTTGAGGGCCGGCACAGCAGCGTGGGCGAGCGCTCGATGCTGGCCGTCTTTCAGCAGGTCGCCGTCCAGATCGGCGACCACGAGATGGGCCAACTGGCGACCTTTGACCTGATGTTCGAGGGCATCCGCACGGCGCTCAAATCGCAGATCCAGCACTCGGTGCTGACCGCCGAGCGCCACCTGGGGGATCCCTTTGCCGTCCAGGTGCTCAAGGCGCTCTTTCTGGTCAAGTACGTCAAAGAGTTCAAGGC
>DAOTUB010000057.1:0-17331 GCA_034437455.1 Anaerolineae bacterium
GCTGATGCAGGCCGGGCGGGCGGCGCGGGACGGGGGGAGGCAGAAGGAGGCGGTTGGCTACTTTAACCGCGTGCTGGCGCTCAACCCAGAGAACCGACAGGCGGAGCGCGAGATCCGGGGGTTCGAGGAGCGGCCGCGCCTCGAAGCGGGGTTGGAACAGGCGCAGGCGGAGTTGGCGCGGTTGAACCGCCGACCCGAGACCACAGCGGCTGATTTCGAGGCGCTGCGCGGCCGCCTGGAGGCGCTGCACGAGCAAGCCAGTCCTTACCCCGACCTCAAACAGTCGGCGCAAGCGTTGTTAGAGCAGGTGCATGGGCTGCGCCGCCAGTGGCAGGCGTACGAACGACTCGCCCGGCGGGCCGAGGATGCCCGGCGGGAGGGGGATTGGGATCGGGCGGTCCAGGAGCTGAGTCGGGCGGCGGCTGAACTGGGTGGCGCAGTGCCGTCGGTACTGCAACAGAGGATCGGTGAGTGGGAGGCGGTGGTCGAGGCGGCGCGCGCAACGGAGGCTGCCGGGCAGTCCGCGCTGGAAGAGGCGGAGCGCGGGTACTCTCAGACGCCCGAGAGCGGCGATTTTGCCCCTCCTCTGGACGCTCTGGCGCGGGCGGAGGGGGCGCTGGAACGGGTCGAGCGGGCGGCAGAGGAGGCCGGCGGGCCGTCCCCGCGGGCGATTCCGCCCCTGCGGGCGCGAACAGACGACCTGCGCCAACGGGTCGAGATCGCGCAAGCCGCCTACCAATCCCCAGAGGCCGCCAACGGGTTGAGGCGGGTGCAGGAGGCGCGTCACAAGTGGCCGGACGACCCCGTGTTCCAGGCGTTGGAACCGCTGCTGCGGGAGCGGGCGGAGGGAGAGATCGAGGGGCTGCTCCGGCGAGCGGACACCGCCCTGGAGAGCGGGGACTTGACGGATGCCCTCGACCGGCTGCGGCAGGCCTACGAGCTGCGGCCCGATGATGTCGAGATCGCTGCTCAATACGCCGCTCTGCGGCGGCGGCGGGGGCTGGAGGAGCAGCTGCGCCGGGTCGAGACCGATTATGCGGCCAAGCTCTCTACCAAGAGCGAGGTGGACGCCCGGGACGCCCTGCGGCGGGGGCTGGACCGGCTGCTGCATCCCGAAACTGACCTGCCGGAGGAGGCGCGCGATCTCTTGCAGCAGTTGGTGCGGCTGGACGAGCAGGAGTCAGGGTTGGCGTTTGGCCACCGGGGGCATTGGGAGACGGCGCAAAAACTGTTGGCCCAGTTGGGGCAGTTGGGGAGCCGGCATTGGGCAGCCCGGTGGGGATCCCAGTTGGCCGACCAGTGGTCCCGGCTGGCGCGGGATATCGCCCAGCGGGGCGTCGTCGCCTCGGCCACACTGTTGAAAGACTATCAGACTGCCTACGACGCTGCCCGGGAGCACTTGAAGTCTCATCCAGAGGACGAAGCGGCTATCAGGCAAGAAGCCAAGACCCGGGAGAACCTGCTCAACCAACTGAACGAGTCGGCCAGCAAGCGGTTGGGGCGGGCGCAGGAGGCGTTGGAACGGGGCGATTTCAAGATCGCGCTGAGCGACCTGGGGAGCCTGGACAAAGAGATCTATGGGCCGATAGAGCGCGACTTTCCCGGCCTGTTGACAGGGTACGAAGAGGTCGAGCGCGCGCGGCGCGAGGCTGAGCAGTTGTTGGACCAGGCGAAACAATTGGAGGAGCGACACACAGAGGTGACGCCGCGCCTGGAGGAGGCGGAAAAAGCCTTTCTGGACGACCGGTTGGACGAGGCCGAAAAGACGCTCCAGTCCCTGCCGCTTCTCAAGGACGCGCCCCGCCTGGCTGAATGGGTGACCGACCTGCGGGCGCGCATCAAGTGGGCACAGGTGGACCAAGTGCGCAAGGGCATGCGAGCGGCCCTCGCCACCGCCGAGACGCGGTTACGCATGGCGACCACAACCGAGGAACTGGATGAGACCCTGCGCGACCTGAGCCGCCTGCCGGAACAGCACGACCTCCAGATTCTGCCGGTCGAGGAGCGGGAGGCTTACCACCAGACGCTGGAACAGGTGCGCAAGCAGCGGGAGGATCTGGTGGCCGGCAGTTCGTGGGAGGCCAAGGCCGAAAAGTATGAGCGGGAGGGGAACTATCAGCAGGCTGCCGAGGCCTTGGAAAAAGCGGTCGCTGCCGCTCGTCAGGGAGACAAGCGGGTTGAGCTGCAGGCCCGGCTGGACGAAGCGCTGACCAGGGCCGAGACGGAGCGGCAGCGGGAGGGGGCGCTCTGTCTGGGGCGTGAGCACCTTCGCCAGGAGAAGTATCTCGAAGCGCGGTTGGAATTGGGACACGCCCAGGAATTGGGCGCCGAGGTCGGCGACCTGCTGCGCCTGGCCCGGGCCGGTGTGCTCTGGCTGCGGGCGCAGCGGCTGTGGGAGGAGGAGAACGACGGTGAAGATGCCCTCTTGTATTTAGAGGACGTGGGCCCCTTGCTGAATGAAAATTCCGAATCGGGGGCTGAGGAAATTGCCGGGCGGGTGCGTCGGCTGAGGAAAAAGATCGAGCGGCAGCAAAAAGCGCAGCGAACGATCCGCGCCCATATCAGCGCCGCCCGTGCAGCCCTTTCCACTGGTGAGGTGGACCGCGCTCGGGAAGAGATCAACGCCGCCTTGCAGAGTGATCCCAATCACCAAGATGCACTCGAATTGCAAGAGCGGTTATACCGCACGTTGGAGGCCCGCTCCCTGTTCGAAGAGGCCCAGGCCGCGGTAGAGGAGGGGCGCTACGACGAGGCGCTTGCTAGGATCAATGTGATTCTCGCCAAGCTCCCGGATTACGCCGAGGCGATCAGTCTCAAAGGACAGATTGAATCCACCCGCCAGGCCAACGAGGCGCTGGTGCGGGCCGAGACGCTGGGCCGTAACCGCGAGTTCCAACAGGCCCGCCAGGCGCTGGAGCAGGCGGTCGAGTTGGGCGCCAGCCGAGACAGGGTACAGCAGGTGCAGGATACCGTCGAAGAGTTGGAGAGAGCCTGGCAGAGCGAGACGCTGGATCCGATCAAGACACGCTTTCGCGATGGCCAGTACGCTGACGCCCTCAGCCTGTGCAAACAGGCGCTGGAGCGGGCCACGTCGCCTGACTTTCAGGCTGCATTGGAGAATCAACAATTTGAGGTCGTCAACCGCTGGGTGGAGAAATCATTGGACGATCTGCGCCCCCGGTTAAAGCCAAACGCAGATGAGTCGGCGCTGGCTGATCTGGCATCCAAGTTGGACCGACTGAGGGCTTTGGATCCATCTCCCTCAGATCACCTGGCCCGAGAACTCGAACGCCTGTGGACCGACGCTCACACTCAGAGGCTGCAACAGCAATTGGAAGTGGTGCGGCAGTTAGCTGACCAATCCAAGTGGGATACTGCTCTGCAACAACTCCAGGTTGTGCGTGAGGAAGCAGAGCGTTTGGATCTGGGGCCGGTTGTCTTTGAGGCTTCCACCCAGGAGATGGACATCGAGGAACTCGAACAGGAGGAAAGCCGCCAGCAGCGCCGGGAGAAACGGAATCGGATCGTAGCGGAGGTCCAGTCCCTGTTGCAGGAGGCTGCCGCCTGCTCCGAATTGGAAAAGGCCCGCGATCTTGCTGAGCAGGTATTGAACATTCCCGACTTTGGCAATGATCGGGAAGTCATCGGATTGAAGGAGAGGGCGGCGGCGGACATCGCGCTCTTTGACGAGACCAAGGCGGCTATCCAACGTAGTCAGGGGCTTGTCCGCCAGCGCAATTTCGACCAGGCCGAGGCCGCGCTGAGTATGCCGGAGGTCTCTCCCCTGCTTGCCGAGACCTACGAACAGCAGCGCAACCTGGCGCGCCTGCTGCGCCAGGCTGGGCGGGACCAGGACCGGGAGGCCTGGGAATCCGCCCTGCACGGGTATCAGCAGGCGATCGAACAAGATGCCAGCCTGGCTCCCTTGCTGGAAAGCGACACCGAGCGCTGCCGCCAGCGACTGATGGAAGGCGTGGTCGCGCAGGCCCAGCGGGCGTTGGAGGCAGCGCCGCCAGACCCGGAGAGCGCCCGGCGCGCGTTGGACCAAGCCGAGTCGGCCGGCTGGTTCACGCCAGCCTTTAGCGCCACCGTCGCCCGGCTGCGGGGCTGGTGCGACAGCCAGGAGCAGGTAGCCCTCGCGGTTGCGTGCCTGGAAGAGAACGACGACCCGGCAGATGCGTTGGACGCGCTACGGCAGGCCCGCCGGCTACTGCCGGATGGTCAGTCCGACGCCGGCCTTGGGACCTGGGAACATCTGGCCCGGGCGCTCCTGGCCTGGGAGCAGAAAAATCTGGACGGCGTCGAAAGCGAACTGGGCGCGCTGGATAGGACGCCTCTGGATGACCATCGCCACGTGCGGGGACTGCGTCGTGACCTGGCCCAGGCCCGTCAAGAGGAGCGGGAAAGGAAATTGTCCCAGGTGTTGGCCCGATTCGAGGAATCGCTGTCGGCGTACCGCCTGAGCCAGGCCGAGAGCGCCCTTCGGGAGGCCAATGCCATCGCCGGGGCTGAAGGCGATCCGCGCCTGGATGCAGCCCGGCAGCGGTTCGTGGAACAGCAGGGCCGGGTGGAGAGATTGAACGGATCGTTGGACGAGGCCAAGGATGCCGCCGCCGACAACGAGTGGGAAAAAGCAGTCGAACAGTTATTGGAGGCTCGACGCGAGGCCGCGGGATACGATCTCGTCATCAAGGCGACGGCCGATCTGCAGAACCGACTGCACAGCCTGGCCCAAGGCCATCAGGAGCGGGATCGCTTTGCCGAGGGGTTGGCGGCCTGCGAGCAGGCCCTCCGTCTGGGCCCCAACGAGGCGGTCGCGGCGCTGCGGCAAGAGATCACAGTGGCTCGCGAAGCCCGCCTGATAGAACTGCGTCGCCAGGCTGAGGACGCGCTGGCGTTCTGGGATCCCCAGACCGCCGAGGAACGATTGGCCCAGGCCCTGGATATCGCGCCCGATGATGCAGCCCGCGAACTGCGCAATCTGCAAGATCAGGCCCGGCAGATGTCCGCTCAAACTCCCGATATGCAGCGTTATATGGAGGCCGGTTGGGAGGCGCTGCGTGGACAGGACTATACGGTTGCTCAGCGTGCGTTTGATCAGGCCAGGGATACCGTCGCCAATTTTCGAGAGGCCCAACTGTGGCGGGATCATACCGCCGCGATGAAACGGGCCGTTCAGTTGGCCGAAATCGGGGGGTTCGAAGATTTCCGTGACATCTCGCGGCTGCTGGGTGAAGCCAAATCCTGTCTGTGGATCAGGCCGGGAGATCAACTGCCGGTCGTGCTGCCGGGCTTGGCAGAGCAACGGCGCCAAGCGGCCTGGATTGCCCATCAGTTACAGGGGCTGGCGAACCGGTTGAATGAACAACACGAGCAGTACGAACAATACTTTGCCCAGTCTGAAACAGGCAAGGCTTACGAACTGCTGCCCCAGCTCGAGCAGCAGCGACGGGCTTTTCTACAGCAGCACGACACGCCCAGTTCACCCCCAGCCGATTTTGACGTTGAGAGATTGGAACTGCCTATCAAGAAGAGGCCATCTCCGGGTGTAGCGCCCACTGTTCCAATGGATGAGACGTCAGATGCATCTGACGTCTCGGAACCTCGGTCCACTCTCGCCGAACCGGGATCGGATCTGCCCGAGCATGAACCCACCTTTGGAGGAGTCAAGGAGGAGAAGGAAGAAGGATCAGAGGCGACCGACCAGAAACCGCTAGAACAAGCGGCAGTTGTTGAGGATGGGGACAAGAGAGAAGACCCTCAGGCAGGACCAGAGGTCGAGACTGGGGCTACAGAGGAAGGCCCGACCACAGGCAATATGCAGGACGGCGGCGATAGCCCCGAGACAGCGCCCGATATTCCTGTTCAACCTCCTGATGAGAGCGGAGACTCTGCGGAGGATGATGAACCGACTTGGGTGGCCTGGGACGCATCTGGCTTTGTTCCACCGACTTATGAGGATGACGAGGAGGCATGAGTATGAGCGAAAACGACATCATCGCACGTGAACAGAGACGGCTGCTGGAACGGGCCCTGACCGAGGGCCGCCGGACGTTGGCCGCCGGCAAGTTCGAAGAGGCCCGCAAGCACTTTGGCGACGCTCTGCAGATCGAACGCGACAACAAGGAGGCCCAGACCGGACGGCAGGAGGCCGACTATCGGGAAAAGATGGCCGCTGGACACCGTCATTACCAGGACAAGCAGTTCGCTGCGGCGGCAGAATCCTTCCGCGAGGCAGGGAGCGCAGCGACCGACCTGCCCCCTGAAAGGCGCAAGGAGGCGGCCTATTACGAGAACGTCGCCAAGGGGTACTATTCCTTGGGCGAGGACAATTTCGCAGCCGCCAAGACCTTTTTCGAACGGGCCCAGAAGATAAATGAGCAGGGGGCCGAGGGGCGGGCGGGATTGATCGAGACCCTCTCCCAGGCCGGTCAGCGGGCTGAAGAGCGAAAGCGGCGCGGGGAGGCCCGGGATTACTACCGGGAGCTGTTGGCCTTTGATCCCCAGAACAGCGAGGCCAAGGTGCGCCTGGGGGCCGTCACCCGGCAGATTCAAGTGCGCTGGATCATTGGCGGGGTGATCGGGATGGTCATCCTCCTGCTCGTTCTGGCCCAGGTGAATCAGTTCATTGCCTGGCCGGTGGCGGCCTGTAATGCGCCGGGTATCGGAGGTGTGCTGTGTACGCCTTCCGCCACGCCCACATTGACTCCAACGCCTACCGCGACGCCCACTGCCACGCCTACTCATACTCCTACCAATACTCCCACCAGCACACCTACCAGCACACCAACGCCAACGAATACCCCGACGAATACCCCGACGCCTACCCCCACGCCGCTGCTGGGGCGCATCCGTTACAGTCACGTGATCGTCTATGATAGTCCGACCGGCAACCAAGAGATATTCCGTCCCACCGGCGGCACCGAATGGCATCTGTGCGCCAAGACAGGTACTCGTTATTTGATTGCCTCCAGTTATTGTCATTCCGCTGCTCCTTTGGGATGGATTGAAGAATCCCGCCTCGAATTGTTGTTTCCAGGGCAGTTCCCGTCCGATCTGATCACCCCAACCTCAGGAGGCGCAGAGTGACCCTATATGCCATTCTCTCCGACATCCACGCTAATTTTCAGGCTCTGGAAGCGGTGGTCGAGGATGCCCGGCGCGTCGCCCGGCGCGAGAAAGCCGGGAAAGTGCACTTTGTCTGCCTGGGCGACGTGGTGGATTACGGCCCCCAGCCCAATGAATGCGTGGCGTGGGTGCAGGAGAACGCCGAACTCGTCGTCCAGGGCAATCACGAGCAGGCCGTGGCCGATCCTTTTCCCCAAGCAGTCTACCCAATCTCTTCTGATTACTGGCCCATCACGCTGTGGACGCGGCGGGAGCTGAAAGAGAGGCGTCGGAAGGCCATCGGCGAGTGGAGATTCGAGCACAAAGCGCCGCCTGTTTTGGCGGATTTCACCCTGTTCCACGGCAGTCTGAAGTGGGGAGAGGATGGCTACATCCACCACGTGAGAGCAGCGGCGGAAAACCTGCCCCTGCTGAAAACCGCTTATGGACTATTCGGCCACTCCCACTATCAAGGGTATTTCTTTGAAGAGCTCGGTCGAGCGGTGATGTTCCTGGCTTGCTCGGAGACGCCGCCTGACCGGATGGATGGCTGGCGGCCGGCCAAGGTGGGGGAGTGGGAGGAACTGCCGGAGCACGGCCAGCCGGCGCTCTTCAATCCGGGCAGCGTGGGGCAGCCGCGGCAGCACCCTTACCTGACAGTGACCGGCGTTCCCCCAGACCGTCGGGCCGCTTACATGCTGCTCAAGTTGAACGGCAGCGGGCGGCAGTTCCAGTTCCGCCGCGTGGCGTACGATGTGAAAGAGACGGTGCGCTGGCTGCGGGAGATTCGCTGGTCGGAGAGAGAGAGCGAGGCCGAGGGCAGCAGCATCTACAAGGATGAGAGGGATGCTGAGCGGGGGGATCATGATTCATTAGACCGCATGCTTAAGGAGACATTGGAGAATATGCCGGAACGGTTGAGCGCGTTGGTGGAGGGGACGCTGATTCCGGCGATTTATACAGATAAAGATATGTTTTATTAGAGTAGGAGGAAGTAGGAATGTCTTGTATGACTGCTGAACGGCGTTGGTTGAAAAAACTGGCCTTGTTGCTCGCAATGGCAGGCTTGTTGGTCTTTCTATTGTGGATTACTGCTTGCTCGCAGGAACCAGCAGCCCCATTCACATATACCGACACATATACGAACAAAATCATCAAACCGCAGGGGAGTGACGGTACGACTGCGGCGCTTTTCTTGATAGATGAGTCCGGCGGCGTCAGCGGCAAGTGTCCTCAGCCGGGACAGGTTCTGGTTACCGATTCCGCTGGCCTGCGGTACGATGTCGTTCGTTTCTTTCTGACCCTCTGGGAGGCTTATTATTCGGAGCAGTGGCTGCTGCCGGGCGTGCAAGGCATTCACAGCAATCTTGTCAATTTGCATGTCGGAGTGATCCAGTTCGCCGATGGATTGGCCGATCCGGCGCTGCCGTTCACGCCGGCATCGAAACTCGCAGGTTCAGATGCTTGGAACTCGCTCTATCAGCGCTCTCAATCTTCTGAGGGGATGCTCGGTGGCCAGTCGTTTAATTGGTTCTGCCACACCAGGTACAGCGAGGTTCTAGGTCAACTAGCGGATCATTTTCCTCCTCAAGCGTCGCGGCGTATCGTGGTGCTGTTTACCGACGGTTCATTCCGAGGCACAACAGAGGCTGCCAGAGACGCATCTCGGTGTGCAGCCAAGGATGCTTTGACTAACTTGTCTGACCAGGGAGTTGAGATCTATGTGATGCTGCTGGGTAAAAGCATGTGCTCCAATTCCGAAGGAACTGGTCAGGCTGATTGTCAGGGAATCAGTCAGACTGAACAAAATCGGAGAGCAGTGGACCTCGAAATATGGGAGGCCCTCAGAGGCAGCGGCAAAATTACCCTGCTCGACGAGCAGAACCCCTTCGAAAGCACCGGCGGTGCTATGGACAGCTTGCTTCCAGGGAGGCTCTTTCAGACCGGTTGGTTGAGTGCGACCAGCAAACAGGCACTACCCTCGTTTCTGGGGCACACAGCACGCGCTCGTGTGGTGGCGATCACTTCTCAACCTCCCGAAATCGGGATGCTGCAGTTGCGTGACGAGAACAATCTGGAAATCTCCTTGCAGCCTCAGCAGGAGCAGTGGCTTCAGGGGGATAAGCAGCTACCAGATGGCACGCCCGGCTGTCAACCTCTCGCCCCGTGGCGATTGGAATCCCGTCAAGATATGTCGGTTTACTATTGGATCGTGCCGGACCACGATGTCCCCAGTATCAGATATCTAGAGTTATCTCCAGAGCAAGTTGTGTTGAACGAGAACCGACACATCATTGTGACGACGCATTTAGGAGGGAGGACCAACTGCCGCAATTGCTACCGCCTGATCGTCACTGTGGGCGATGATGTAGGTGGGGTACAAAAAGAGGTCAATCTGGGAGAGGTATCTGATCTAGTACCGCTGGAATTCGATCTACCACTGGAGCTCGATTGGGGGCCGCTCCCGGTGCGGGCGCAGCTCACTTATGAGCAGTCCCCAGAAATCCCCCTAGGCTTCCAGCCCGGCTCTTTCCAGGTTCGCTTCCAGCCCCAAGTTAGCGAGATAGTTGTGGCGCCTTCTACTGACGAGGGATTGGCGAGCATCACCGTGCCCATTCACTATGCGGCCAAAGTGCCAGGTTTCGAGGCTCACTTTGCTCTTTTCACTGACCAATTTGGTGATCCATCACCAGCACTATTGCCACAAACCTCCAATTGTACCAGTTACGGCAGTATAAGGGATGCTGAAGGCTGGATTGAAGAAAAAAGAGACGTAATCACTAGCACTATGGGCCATACCATTTTTTACACACTCACTGTGCCGATTGAAACGGTATCGGCGGATCATACTTGCTTTTACCCCTATTTGAGAGTGCGTTGGACGGGAGCATCCGGTGAGCAAGTCCATTGGGCGGAGTTGAATCCTGCCGTGTCAACCCCAATGCCTACAGCAACTCCGACAGCAACGCCGATCAATGATGACCCCCCACCTTTCTGTGCCGCTTATCCTGCGCTCGTCATTGGCGCGACAATCTGTGGTTTTAGTATTGTTCGAAGGCGAGGAAAGTGATGCCATCCATAACCGGCCTGTTTCCCAAACACCGCGAGACCTGGCTGCTGTGGCTGATTCTCCTGGTGATTGTCTTCCCGGTTTACTATTTTTGGGGATTTTACTCCAACTTGAACAATGAGTATGAAAGAGATCGGTGGAAAGAATGCCCTTATGCTCGGGAAGAATACTGCACCAAAACAGATCCTGATACCGGCTTGGAACTGGCGACGCGCGCGCCGGCATACGTGGCTGATTTCATCGAAATGCCGTTGGAAATTTGGGTGACGAATACTGCCACACAGACCCAGAACGCTGTGGTGACCGTCGAGTTGATGCCATCCAGCCCAATGACGGATAATGTGCACATTCGATTGGATGGCGAGGATCAGGAGCAAAACTCGGTCGCTTTTGTGGATATCCCACCTCACGGTGGCAGGGCTATGGCTACATTTATGGTCAGTGTGTATGGGGGATCAGAAGGAAACGGCTACAGTCTGGACGTGCGATTGAAAGATAAGGCGATGCAGGCAATCAACTACGAGCCAACCTTCAACTCCCGCAAGGTGCTCAAACTATGGATAATTCAGCATCTACTATCTCCGCCTGGAGCGAACATTGTCTTGCCTGTATCCAGTTTGCTCGTTGTCTCCCTCAGCGAGGCGGTCTATCGAGCCTCCATGTGGTGCAGACGCAGATACATGAAGGAGGAGGAAAAGCGTATATGGCGGCATTTGTGGGATATCTTGTTGGCAAATTGGATGTTCTGCATACTCTTGATTGGAGCAATTCTCGGGGCTTGGCTTATCGTTTACTTCAAAATCTGGAGTGTTTTGGCCTGGGTTGGTCTTGTCATCGGTCTGCTTGCCGTCGCCATTGGTCTCGCGCTCGGCTGGACGAAAAAAATTCCGCCCGAGGAAGACAAACCAGCATGGACCCCGCCGTGCAAGCAGGTCGAGGCTTCAGCAAAAACGTCAACGCCATCTGCCCCTGCTGGCGCTGATTCAAATCCCGGTCCAGATTCTTAGCGTATGCCTGAAAAGGCTCATAGTGGCAGTTCGAGTCGCTTTTCACAGACAAAATTGAGTCCAAAACTGGCTCAAAAGCGACCGCCCATTTTGACTTTTCAGACATCCTCTGAGGCTGAAATCAATTCTGATGGAACAAATCAATCGAGAATTGGTAGATCATCAATACAAAAGGAGTCACCCTATGCGTCCACGAAACTGGGAAATCGGCCTGCTCGTATTGGCTGTCCTCTCGCTGCTCCTGTGGGGCGGGGCGCGCACGTTGGGCGCCCGCGCCACTACCCGCGAGGCGGCCGTCAGCCGCATCGCCCGGCCCGGCGTCGCCTTTTGGGGCGAGCCGGTGGACGTGGAGCTGCGCATCGACGCCGACCGTCTCCCCGCCTGCGCCGCCGTCGGCGACGTGGAACCGATCTATGCCGCGCTGGTGATCGATCATTCCGGCAGTATGGCCGGCGCGCCGCTGTCCGAGGCCCGCAACGGGGCCTCCGATTTCGTGGACCTGATGAACCTAACGGAGGAAGAGGAAGAGAGGGGGGATGCCGTGTCCGTGGTCATGTTCAGCGATGCCGCCACCTTGCTGACCTCTTTCTCCTACGACCGCAGCCAGGTCGTCCGCGCCATCCAGTCCATCCCCAGCGGCGGCGGTACCGACATCGCCGCCGGCCTGGCCCTGGGCGCCCAGCAGTTCCTCCAGAACTCGCCTCCGGCCGACGCCCGACCGGTCATCATCCTGCTCTCTGATGGACAGAGCGACGCCAGCGCAGCCATCGCCGCCGCCGACCAAGCCAAGGCGCAGAATATCCGGGTGGTGACCATCGCGCTGGGGGACGCCGACCAATCCACCCTGTCCCAGATTGCCTCCTCCGCGGCCGACTATTACGAGACGGCCGATCCCACCACGCTGATGGCGATCTATGGCGAGATCGCCGCCGGGATGGTGGGCGTCGCGGCCAGCGACGTCTCGCTGGTTGAGTATTACAACGACGCCCGCTTCGACCTGGTGGGCGGCCTCTACCGAGCCGAGCAGAGCGGCGGGCAGATCACCTGGCAGCTGCCCTTTGTCGGGCGGCGCGGGCGGAGCGTGGGCTACTTTCTCCGGCCGCGAACGCTGGGCTATCACCAGGTCAGCCCGGCGGCGGGCCAGATGAGCCTGACCGACTGCGCCGGTCAGGCGTTGAGCCAGGCGACGCCGGACGGGCCGCGGGTGCTGGTGCTTTTCCCGGTCTGGCTGCTGTACATCTTTCCGGCCCTGGCGCTGCTGTGGCTGCTGTACCGGCTGCTGCAGGCCCTGCGCCGCCCGGCGCCAAAGCAGGTAGGCCCTCCACCAAGCCGTGAAGGAGAGGTTGGCTCGCCCAAACCGGTGGAGACGGAGAAGGAAAAACGGCGCGGGGCCGACGTTACCCACGGTCAGACATCCAGGCCGATGAAGCGAGACGAGAAAGGGGAGAGGAGATATTGAGATGATAGGCTGGTACAAGGCCCGTCACGTTCGCAGGATGCTAATCCTGCTAGGAATGAGCGCTGTGATCCTGACGTCGCCGCCCTTGGCTGGCGCGCAGACGGCGACGCCGCCCCCGCCCTACCTGGTCGGCCCGGTGGCCGACTCGCTGACTGTCCAGCGCAGCGTGAATCCCACTGCCATCAGTCCTGGGCAAGAAGGCGCTGTCGAGCTGCGCCTGACTGGGCAGCGGAACGACGCTTGCCTGGGCATCCCCAGCCGTCCGGTCGACCTGATGGTTGTCTTTGACGTATCGGCCAGTGCAGGGGCCGGGCCGGGTTCCAACTGGGAGCAGACGGCGAGTTTGACGCAGGCGTTGGTGGACCACCTGGCCCAGCCGATCTATCGCAGCGCTGCGGCCGCCCCGGAGCAGTCCCAGGTGGGGCTGATCAGCAGCCAGACCGGGACGCTGGGGCCGGAGCCAGTGCTGCTGCAAACCTTGACCGAGGATTATCCCCATCTGCGCATCCAAATCACCGGCATCTCGCCGGGTGGGGATACCGATCTGGCGGCCGGGCTGCGTATGGCGGCTGAAGCGCTGGCCCAAGTCCGCGCCGACCGTGCTCAGGCGGTGGCGCTGATGCTGCACGACAACACCGCTGTGGATAAGAGCACCCGCACGGCTGTCGGCGAGGCGCAGGCCCAGGGCATCCCGGTCTATCTGGTGGTGAACAGCCTGAACATCCCCACCGAGAAGCAAATCAGTCGGGCCATCGGGGTCGAGATCGTTCCAGACGAACGCATCTACCTGGACCCCGAACCGGCCGACCTACACACTCTCTTTATCGCGGCCACCGAGGGGGATACTGACCTGGCGGCTGCTGGCATCCAAGTGACCGAGCAGTTCGCCCCAGCGGGAGCGGTGCAGGTGTTCGAAGTACGCGGCCCCAATGGGCGGGTCGAGAGTGGGCAGGTGATCTGGGACGGGATTGAGGTGGGATTGGGCGATACCGCCGAACTCTCTTACCGCTTGCGGATGGGCCCGAATGCCAGTGGGGTGGTCGCCGTCGCGGGCAGTGTCCGCTGGCTAGATTGTAACGGCTATCTTCAGAGCAGCGCATCTGGGGAACCGGTGGACGTCGAGGTCGCACCGACCTCGGCTGCTCCTGTCTTGACCGACACGCCGCCGCCCGGACCGACACTCTCTCCCACGCCTGACGACAGGGGGATTCCAATTCCTGTACCTGATAATGGCGGGGTATGGGCTATTTTGACCAGCCTGATCCCATGGCTGCCCGAGTGGGCCTGGTGGCTGCTGTTATTGCTGCTGTTATTGTTGCTGCTGGCGCTGCTGTGGTGGCTGCTTCGTCGCCGTCGCAGACCGCCTCCACCACCGGCTGTCCGTCCTGATCGCCGCCCCGACCGTCCGCCAGTGACGGATATTAAACCCGAGCCGGAAAAGGCCGGGCTGGCGGTCTTGTCAGACTGGCGGATGCCGGAAGAGGTTGCCGACCGGAATGGCCGCCCGCTGAAACTGCGCATCCGCCCCCAGGCCGAAGACGTGGAGCGAATGCTGAACGATGGAAAACCCATCGCCCTGCTCGTCCGCGTGGATGACGAGCACGAGCAAGAGATCGGCCGGGCCGAGATGACGTTGGAACTCGCGGAGCAGTCTGATCCACTCACCGGGCAGACCGAGCGGTATCGTCGCGCCCGGCTCGACGGCTTTGCTGTCACAGAATCGGGCCAGGCGCGCGGTATAGAGCCGTTGCTGTTGAAACGGGTCGAGGCGCTGTCCCGGGAGCACGGGGCGCGCGAGGTGTATGGTGAGTTGGATCTGGGGGAGGCACGCTCTTTCCTTGAGCAAGGCGATTATCAAGTACGGCGAACACCTCAGGGAAAGGACAAGCTTTTCAAGCAGCTTAACCCTGGATAGAATGGAGGGACGTGATGAACGATCCGGTACATACTGAAAACCGCTCCACACTGGCCACCATCGCGGCTGCTGTTTCGTTTCCCTATATCTGGCTGGGGTTGTTTCTGCTGCTCAGCCTGATGTACGGCGGAAACTTTTTTGGTCAGGACATCGGCGGCAGCCTGGTCGCCGCGCTGCTCTGTCTGGGACTGCTCAATCCGCTGGCGCCCGGCTTGGTTTCCAGCTTTGTCGCCCGGCCCATCTTTCTCAACCTGCTGGCCCGGGAGATCGTCTCTGCCGCCGGCTGTCTGACCGGGCTGGCAGGATTCGCCGTCACCGGTTTGGGGATACTCTATTTCCTGAGCCGTGACATTGGCATTGCGCTGTTGATCTTTTTGGCCGCGCCGGTGGTGGGCGGACTGCTGGCCTTTGGCGTGAGCGTCGCCGTACGCGGTGGATTTCCGGCTCGATCTGGCGGCCGCCGCTCGTCTCCTGCCCCTCGCATACGGGTCGAAAGACCAGAGTCGCGTCGTCTACCCGGTCGGCCAGAACGACCTTCCCTACCTGGCTCCTCCTCCCTGGACCGCCAGGGCTTGACCGCTGACCTTGTGGGGGCCGATCCAGACCTGGCCGAATCCTATGCCGGGCAGGTCTTTGCCCATGAGGGAATTCCGGATGGGAACGGCAGCACGGAGCAAGTGCGAGGCGTCGTCCCCAGTCACTATGACGACGGCGGGCACGGTATTGATCTGGTGGCAGCAGATGCTGCAGGCGCGCCGATCCCCATCGAGGTCAAAAAATACAACCAACCCTCGGCCGCTCGCCTGGAAGACCGATCCATCGTTGCGCTGGAACCAGAGGTGGGGCGCTGGCGGGCGCAGCAAACGCTGGCAAGTGGGGAAAAGGAGCTGCCTGTTCAGCAGATGGACGACTTGTGGGCCCGCGACCGCTGGCTCAAGCTGGTCAAGTCGCCTGAGGGCCAGACCCGCTTGCGCCAGACCGGCGTGGACGAGAGGTATCTGGATTATCAGCGCCTGCGCGCTGCGCCTGACCTGCCGGAATGGGGGGAGATCCTCGACCGCCGCACGACGGTCATTGTCAGCGGCGGGGGCGGGGATGCTGGGAAACGGTTGGTGGACCAGGCCATCTTTGAGCGGCGCTCGAAACGGGTGGTCAAGATTGAGATGTAGGAGCAGTGTCTGATGAGTGAAGTAGATATCGCTCGCACGCTTTTTTTGGCGAACAAAGCCCTGCAGGAGGATCGTTGGGGAGAGGCGCGTTGGCTTTGCCAGCAGATTCTCAAGGTCCAGCCCAACCAGCCTGACGTTTTGTGGGCGCTCAGGCGTCTCGATCGATTGGAAATCACAGACGGTGATGTGCGTGGCCTGATTCAGACCGGGGATGATCACTTCCAGGTTGGTAATTATGGGGCAGCGCTGGATGCGTATGTCCAGGCCCTCAACCGGGCGGGACAGGCCGGGATATTCAAGCATCATGCCCAGTTGGAGAAAAAACGTAACCAGGCTCGCAAGCTGGCTGCCTGGCAGGCCAGAATCAAGCGCACATTGGACGAAGCGCAAGCGTTGGAACGCCAGGGAAATTGGGAAATTGCTCGTCAACAGCTAGACCGCCTGATCGAAGAAGTTCCCACGGGGTCATACTACGACGAGATGGCTGCTCCGCTCCGTCAAGCCCTCAGTGAGGCCGAGCGTCAGGCTGGCGCTGACGCCCTCTACCGGGAGGCGAAGGAAGCGTTCCAGTCCCAGGACTTTGAGCGGGGCGTCCGCCTGGCCAAGGCGATCTCTGAAGACTCGCCCCGCTACGACGAGGCCCAGCGACTGCTGACCCAGGCCAAGAGCTTTCGCCGGCACTATATCCTGCCGGCGATGGAGCGGGCCGAGGCGGCCTTCCAGGAAGAACGCTGGGCCGACGCATTTGACGAACTGGATCGCCTGCGGAACGACTACCCCGGAAACCCCGCCTGGCAGCAGCTCTGGCTGCAGGTGGGCATGGCCCACGGGCAGCAGGCGTTGGACGCCGGTCGCCAGGCGAACGGGCAGGGGGACGTCGCAGGCTTTCAGGCCGCCCAACACCATTTCGAGCAGGCCCACCAGGCTTTCGAAAAGATGTTGGAGGTCTACCCCACTCACGCTACAGCCCCTCTCATGCGGGACAAAGCCGTTGATCTGATGCAGGTTGCCATCAGGGAGGCCCAGGCGCGCGCTGCTTGGAACGCCGGACGACGGGAGGAGGCTTTGGCTGCGCTGGACGCAGCGCGCGGTCGGATCGAGCGGGCCAAGGAAGAGGGGCGGGACTATCTGGCTGTCGCAGCGGTGGTGGAGGGGATGCACGGCGCGTTGGAACGGGAGATCGCGCGCATCGCTGACGAGGAGCGCCGCCTGCTGGATGGTCAGCGGCTGCTGGACGACCGGCGGTGGGAGGAGGCGGCGAACTGCTTCCGCCAAACGCTCAACGCGTTGCAGGAGGAGCACCGGCGCCAGGCCGTCGAGGGGTTGAACGCGGCCGAGTTGCACATCCGGCGTTTTGAGCAAGAGATAGCGCGGGGGCAAGCGGCAGCCGATGCTGGGGCGGCAGTGAAGGCGTTCCAGGCGGCCTACGAGCGCTGGCCGAGCGGGCCGGGTGTGATCCAGGCGCTGGAGGAGGCGCTGATGCAGGCCGGGCGGGCGGCGCGGGACGGGGGGAGGCAGAAGGAGGCGGTTGGCTACTTTAACCGCGTGCTGGCGCTCAACCCAGAGAACCGACAGGCGGAGCGCGAGATCCGGGGGTTCGAGGA
>DAOTUB010000058.1:0-10644 GCA_034437455.1 Anaerolineae bacterium
TCCTCGAACCCCCGGATCTCGCGCTCCGCCTGTCGGTTCTCTGGGTTGAGCGCCAGCACGCGGTTAAAGTAGCCAACCGCCTCCTTCTGCCTCCCCCCGTCCCGCGCCGCCCGCCCGGCCTGCATCAGCCCCTCTTCCAAGGCCTGGAGCACGCCCGGCCCGCTCGGCCAGCGCTCGTAGGCCGCCTGGAACGCCTCCACCGCCGCCCCAGCATCGGCCGCCGCTTGCCCCCGCGCTATCTCTTGCTCAAAACGCCGGATGTGCAACTCGGCAGCGTTCAATCCCTCGACCGCCTGACGCCGGTGCTCCTCCTGCAACGCGTTGAGCGTTTGGCGGAAGCAATCGGCGGCCGCCTCCCACCGCCGGTCGTCCAGCAGCCGCTGACCGTCCTGCAGGCAACGCTCCTCCTCGGCGATCCGCTTGATCTCCTCTTCCAGCGCGCCTTGCATCCCCTTCACCACCGCTGCGACGGCGAGATAGTCCCGTCCCTCTCCTCTAGCCCGCTCGATCCGGCTTTGCGCTGTTTTCAACAGCGCCAGCGCCTCCTCCCGTCGTCCGGCGTTCCAAGCAGCGCGCGCCTGGGCCTCCTTGACGGCAACCTGCATCAGGTCAATGGCTTCGTCCCGCAGGAGAGGGGCTGTGGCGTGAGTGGGGTAGACCTCCAACACCTTTTCGAAGGCCTGGTGGGCCTGCTCGAAATGGTGTTGGGCGGCCTGAAAGCCGGCGACGTCCCCCTGCCCGTTCGCCTGGCGGCCGGCCTCCAATGTCTGCTGCCCGTGGGCCATACCCACCTGCAGCCAGAGCTGCTGCCAGGCGGGGTTTCCGGGGTAGTCGTTCCGCAGGCGATCCAGTTCGGCAAAGGCGTCGGCCCAGCGTTCCTCCTGATAGGCCGCCTCGGCTCGCTCCATCGCCGGCAGGATGTAGCGCTGCAAAAAGCTCTTGGCTTGGGTCAACAGTCGTTGAGCTTCAGCATAGCGGGGCGAGTCTTCAGAAATCGCTTTGGCGAGGCGGACGCCCCGCTCAAAGTCCTGGGTCTGGAACGCTTCTTTGGCCTCTAGGTAGAGGGCATCGTCACTCATCTCGCGCTCGGCTTCCTGGCGGGCCTGGCGGAGCGGTTCAGCCAACCGCTGGTAGGGTAAGTCATCTGGCATCTCTCGCAGCAGATCCTCTATGCCTTGTAGAGCAACATCCCTGTTCTCATGGCTGTCGCGCTGCTGCATCGCTTTGAGAGTCGCTTCAATCCGCTTCTGATAGTTATCCAGGTCGCGGGCTTGGTTCCGTTTTTGCTCCAATTGGGTATGGTATTTTAAAATTCCGGCTTGTCCTGCCTGGTTAAGCGCGTTGGTATAGAGCTCGTACGCGGCTCGGTACTCCTTCGCTTCCAGGCAATCATTCGCCTCCTGAATCCACGTCTGTATATCTCCATCGGTCTGTTCCAGTCGGTCAATTTTACCGAGACGACGCGAAGCTTCCGGATGGTTGGGCTGGAGATCTGCCGCCCGCCGATAGTGCTGTCGGGCGTCGTCCCAGCGGCCCTCCTGGAGGGCCTTGTCGGCTTGAAAGAGAATTTGGGACAGGTTGGATTCGTTCATCGCGCCTCCTTTTGACTGTTGATATGTGCTGCTATCTTGAGTTGAAGTCCTTCTATTGAGAGCCTTGGCGGAGACCAGCGCGGCTTTTAGACATATCGCGCCTTGTTGAGCCGGTGGGTGTCGAAAAAGTTGTCAATTTTATTGCGTTGACGGCGCCAGCGGCAACCACCAGATGCCATCATCACTGGCCGCCAGAAGGCGCGGATAGTGATCTGCAACCGCCAGTCCACGTATTTGAAGTTCATCCAAACCCCCGTTCGGTAGTAGCTGGCAGTCGCCTCCCGCAACACAGAGGTAGACACCATGGCCGTAGGCACCCACGTAATTCGTATATTTACCCATCTCTTTCTGATGTTGATGTTGGTCCCGGTTGTGGCGGCGTAGTTGGTTCCGGTTGCAAAGTAGAAATTGTCAGCGGTATGGGCGTATCGGTGGGTGTGGGCGAAAGCGAAGGGCTAGGCGTAACCGAGATAATCCAACCCTCCACCACCAACTGCAAGTAGGGCTGCTCAACCAGCGGCTGTAGATCGTTCACCGCCAGCACCCACTCCCCCTCCACCCGCCAGGCGGCAGCGGACGAAAAGTAGACCAGCACCTCGATGGCCTGTCCTGGCTCTACCGGCGACCCTTCCTCACCTTCCACAGGGCGAATCTCGAACTGGCCCGGTCGAGCCCCCGACGCCATCCTGGTCCTCAAATCAGACTTGGTGCGCAGGCCGATCTGCTCCCAAGGCCAGGCGCACTCTCCGGTGTTGGTGACCCGCCACGTAGCATAGACGGCGGGGACAGGATCTCCGATGACACGAACAGAGCCATGTGCCGGTCGTAGCACCGGCTCCGACACCGCCAGTCCGTACAGCTGGATGTTCTGGCAGCGCAGCGCCTCGGCCTGGGTGGCGGCAGCTCTGTCCTGCTCGGCGAGGGCCTGTGCAGCGGCCGTGGCAGCAGCAGCCTGAGCGGCGGCGGTGGCCCGACTTTGTTCATCAAGGGCCTGAGCAGTGGCGGCGAATGCGCTGGCCTGGGCGGTGGCGGTGCGTGCCTGACTGGACAACCCGGCGTCAAGCGTCTGCTGTGCGGCGGTGGCCAGGGCCACGGCCTGAGCGGTGGCCTGGGCCTGCCGGGTCGCCTCTCGGGGTTGGAAATAACAGTTGTTCACCCCCCACCCACCGCCGAATAGGAGCAAGGCAGTCACCGCTAGAGCAACGCCGATGACCCAACGTGGGGTTGAGGGATTCAGATCCTTATAGCGGGTCTGGGCCTCTTTGTGTAGGCGGCCCCACAGATCGGCCACCTCCGGGGGCGTATCTGTACTCCATGGAACAGGCTGATTCATTGAATGACTCCCTAGCTGATTTTGACCCAGCTTTTAAATTTCTCCCACCAGCTTCTCTCAGAATGCCACGATTGGGTCGCCTCAACGATCACTCTCCATAAGGCGCGAGCCTCGTCCCGCCGGCCGGCCTCCATCTCCGCCATGGCCCGGCTGTCCACGCCTTCTAGGATGGCCTGGTAGGCCGCCTTGGCCACCCACTTGGATCTCGGCGCTTGCAACACCTCGTCCTGCAGCCTTCTCTGGGCCACATCGGGAGGTTGCTCCAAGATCTCGGCCACCTGATCCCCGATAGCGGCGATCAGCGCCCGGCGCAGGCCAGCAAACGCGCTCTTTAGCCCCTGACGCTGCGGAGCCAGCAGCCACAGCGTGAACTCGTCTAGTTTCTCCAGATGCCCCTGCGCCTCGATCTCCCGGTCGAGCACGGCGAGACCGCCCATCGCGTCGCCTTCGGCGTCCAGCCGTTCGTGTGCTCCAACCAGCGCTGTGGCCAAAGTAATATGCTGCACAGCCTCTTGATCTAACTTGTTTGGAACCGCATCTTCGGGCCAGGCGGATAGATTCAAGGCTGGCCAAACCTTGTCTCGCAGGACAGACAGACGCTCCCGGATCTCCTCGGCCAGAGCCTGTATACGAGCCACATCCTTGACATCGAAAGCAGCCGCGGAGACGCCGTTTTCCGGTTCGAGCGATGGCGCTACGCTGTCGGCGGCCGCCTCGGACACCGCGCTGGACGTCAGTGTGATGCCTGAATGCTCGGCCTCCAACCCTGGCTCGCCCTGTTCTGCACCCACGGATGAAGCAGCCGTCATCGGTCGGTCCCCTAGCTCTCGCAAATAGATGACGTACCCGGCAAAGCGGTCCAGCGCCTCGCTGTTCAGCGGATTCGGAGAGGCAGCATACTGCTGGCTCTGGGGCAGCGGCGGTAGATGGACGACCAGCGGGGTATCACCTGATCGACCTCCAGCCTGAACCTCGCTCTCGACGCTCTTCGGCACGCGGACTAGCCACGTGTTCAGGCGTCGCAGATGGCCCAAGATTTGGGCGACCCGTTCCAAATCTTTGGCTGTCTGCATGTGGGTGAAATCGGATACCGCTTGCTCCAGTGCCGTGCGGGCCAGTTCTTGCGCCTGCGTCGTTTCATTGAGCTGCAGCCCTGAGACGACCTTCCACCAGCGCACCTGCCAGTAAAGGCAGAGCAAAGGATCCGGATCGGCAGTCGGCTGCTCCTTCCAATCCTGGATGGCCTGGCCCAGCGCCTCTTGGAGCTGGCCCGCTGTCTCGTTAACCCCCTGGCGTAGGCTCTTCTTGAGGTGATCGATTTTCTCCGCCAGTTCGGAGCGGTTCCGAAGCGCGGTCAAGGGGTCCTCGGCCAATCGTCGGCGGGTGTGAATCAGGGTCGCGTAGGTGTCCGGCGTCGGGACATCCTGAAGCGCTTGCTCCATAGCTGCCGCCTGCTTCAGGTCGGCGACCAGGTCACGCAAGGCCTGGACGGGCACGTCCGGGTGATCACGCAAACAGTCGGCGGCGCGCTGGGCCTCATCCGCCCCCTCACGGAAAGAACGGTCGCCAGCGGCGAGACGCCCGACCAGGACATCCAGACCCTGAGCGACCTGAGCACGGGCCTGAAGAGCGGCGACGTAATCCTCAACCTCATTCCACATCAGCGGGCGGAGGTTCTCCGGCGCAACGTCCCAGAGACGTTGGGCGATCTCGAGCGCCGGTGCAAACTGGTTGTTCCTACTGTGTTCAAAAGCACGCTGCATTTGCTCCTTGCCATAGCTCTCGAGGTAGCCGATCAGTCGGTCGCGCCACACCCGGGCTTGTTCCTGCAGGGTGGGCCAGATCCCGCCGCCGGTTAACGTGGCCAGGTTCGAATCCAGGCGGCGCAGCGTGGCGCCGGCCTCCCGATCGTCAAGCCAGACAGGAAAGGGATGCGCTCCAATCGCCAGTTCTCTGTCAACGTTCAAGCCTGTTTCGATCCGTTCGAGCATACCGATCAGACTCTCGGCCGCCGCCAGGCCCTGGAACAAACGTGCCCCTTCCCGCAAGTAATCGCGGGCAGCCTCTAGATCGGTCAACTCTTCGACCCGGCGGCGCCAGACGTCGCCCAACTGCTGGCACAGTCGGCCGGCCCTCTCACTGGGGTCACCGGACAATTTTTCATGAGCAGCCCGAATCTGATCGAAAGTGAGGAAACGGATATCGGCTCCTTCGACCTGGCGCAGCGCGTCCAGACGTTGTTGAGCTTGGTCGCGCCAGGCCGTTTCCGGCTCCGAAAGAGCTAGATCATGAGCTTGCAACACTTTCTCCAGGCGATCCACGTGACCGATGACAGCGGTATAGTCACCCTGCGCCAGATCACTTTGAATCACCTCATGCACCTCCCTGATCTGTCGGATCAGGTCTTGCTGCGCCTTGAACATCTGGACCAAATCCGTGTGCAGTTGAAAAGATTGATCGCCGACAAACTGATCCAACCCCTCCCCGCCGGGCAGGTCTCTCAAAGGCTTGCCATTCCATTCGAGCGTCTGCTGCACCAGTCGTCCGGCATCGTCCAGGTTGCGGATCTGGATATACTGCTGCGCCGTCTCTCGGTAGCCTCGGGCCTGCCGCTCCAACCGGGCGGCGGCCTGAGCGTAGGCCAGCGTCTCCTGCGCTACCTCCCAATCGAGACGCAGGTCGGCGGCCTGACGGGCATAGCGCAGCGCCTCGCCATACGCGCGCTGTGCGATCAACGCTTGGGCCTTTTCCTGCGCCTGGCGAGCTTTCTGGATGGTCTCTGCACGCTGGCTGGCCGTCTGAAAGTGAGCCTCGGCCTCTTGAAGGCGCGGCTGCCAGCGGCCCTGGAGCAAGCGAGCGCGAGGTTGAGCAGCGTCTTGGGTCAGGATGGCCTCCAATTCCCCCAAGGCCGCCCGCAGTTTTTCGGCCGCGGCTCCGAAATCTCGACTGGCCGCAGCATGATCCTCAATCGTTTCGTCCCGGCGGCCGCGTTCCAGCGCCGCGAGGCCCTCAGCAGCGAGATTGTCGGCGTCCTCGTAGCACACCAGCAGGCTCTGCCGCAGCTTGAGGCGAACCTGCTCATTTTGCAGATACTCCTCCCAGTCTGGTTCCAAGGGCGCCAAGCGGTGTGCGTCTCCAAGCTGCTCGATGGCCTGTTCTAACAGCGCGATCTGCTCTCGTTCGACCTGCGCCCAGTCAGGCCGGTCGGCATCGGCAAGACGAGGAGCGGCCCTGGCGACAAGGTCGTGGGCCTCCTCCACCAGCAAACCGGCCTGGGCTAGGTCGAGCAAGTCGGTGACGGGCTGCCAGGCGGACGCTTCCGGCTGATGGCGGGTCGCTTCCAGCAGAGCGCTCTGGGCTGGACGCCAGCGGCGTTCCGTCAGTGCCCCCACGGCCCGGGTCAGCGCTTCCCATGCTGGGGTGCGCCGCACGTCCTGTCCATGATGGAGTTGCTTGAGCCGCTCGCCGGCCCCGGCCAGGCGGACAAAGAGCCGCGCCAGGCGAGCCGGTTCGCTCTCTTTGGGCAAACTCCCCATCTGCTGCTGAAACTCTTTGGCGGCTTTGGCATAAGCGCCGGTGATCAAGGACGAGCGGGCGCTGGCAATGGGCAGCCAGATTTCCTTTTGCAGCCCATCCTGGGCCTGCTGCCGCCAGAGTTCAAACGCCTGGCGCATCTCGGCCAGCGGGTCGAGGTCGAGCGCCAGATCGGCCACAGCCGCGACTCGGTCGTCGCGGCCCTGGGGTTTGACCTGCCAGAGCCGGTCCTGGAGACGGGCCAGGCCATTGGGGGCGTCAGCGATGCGCAGCGTCTCCAACCACCAGGTCAGATCGGCGACCAGGGCAGAGGCTTGCGGGTAGCGCCGACTCGCATCCCGGTGCAGCAGCCGCTGCAAGATCTGGCGGCTGCCCTCGGTGATCTGATCCCACCCTGGAGTGACCACGCTCAAATTAGCCGGTGGGCGTTCATCCTGGCTCAACGTCAGATGGTGGCCAAAGAAAAAGTGGTACAGGTGAAGGCCGAAATAGAACAAGTCTTGGGGCGCGTCTTCCGACCCGCCGGTCACGTTCCAGTCAATGATCTTGAGCTCGAAACGGTCTGCCGCATCCTCATCCAACCAGCGCAGACAGATGCGGTCCCACTTGGTGTGCGGTTCGAAATCCGTGAGCGCCAGGTCATGCTGGTGGGCCAGGGCGATCACCTCGCCCACCGCGAGGGCCACGTCCAGCATCCGTTGCTCGTCGGACCGGTTTTGCACAGCAAAGCGCTCAAAGGGCCGGGGCGCCTTTTCCTGGACGACGAACGGATGACCTGGCGGCTGCTCTCCGCTGTCGAGCATAGCGACCACTCGACGGTCGAGAGCCGTCTCCTGTGCCCGCTGCAAGCGAGCGACCGGTCCGTCCAGGTACGACCATTGGGAATCCTCCGCCCTGTTCAGAATGTCAAGCGCCTCGGCCTCGCGCTGCAAGCCAGCGACGTTCCGTGGGTTCAAAGCCTCGTCCTCTCGGATGAGCTTGATGACCACATCAACGTCCGGCGCTTGAGCCATCGTAGCGAGGTAAACGTCGGACACAGCCCCGCGCCCCAACAGATTGTGAACTTGATACCGTGTCTCTCCCAACAGGACAGTCTCACCGATTGTAAGCTTCATAAGTAGAATTCCTCTTCTGGGAGATAACGGAGCAGCACCAACTGCCCATCCTGAGCAGCGGCGGCAATGGTACGACCCTGAGCTATGGCTAATCCATTGATGACTGACTTGAGAGTCAGATCGGATGCCAATTCCTGGCCATTCTCGGCGCTAAAGACACGCAACTTTCCCTCGTACCCCAAACCGACGACCAAGACCGGGCGCTCGCGGTCGGCAACTATGGCAGTGACCGGCTGGTCGCAGGTGCGCTCCCAGAGTTGTTCCTTGATCCCGGCATCGTAGGCTACCAGGGATACGGTATACACGTCTTTGACTAACACAGCAGCCAGGCCTCCGCCAGGCAGCGCGACCACGGCAATCACCCGGACGCCGGGATCCAAGCGATGGTGACCCCGCGGCGTACTATCGGCGGCATCGAGAGCGGCTAACTGATTCGTGCCCGATCCGGCGCTGCCGACGTACAAGGTTTCGCCCTCGGTGTCCAGAGCCGCCGCCCAGGTTTGACCCTGAGTAGCGGTGCGGTCGTCTCGATGCCGCCGCCAGATGATTCTCTCGTCAGATTGAGGATCGGCATCAAGCACCGCCAGGCCCGGGGAGAGGTGTCCTACAGCGATCAACCGCCCATCTCCCGAAAGGGATAGAGAGTGAATGTCATTTTCTGACTGGTAGAGCAGCGTGGGATGAGGGTGGAAACGAAACGTTCCACCCTCATCTTTTTCCTCCTCCATCAGATCTCGACGTTCCAGGGCCACGTGTACCAACCGTCCGGAACGGCTCGCGACGTAGAGTTGATCCCACTCGTCTGGCGCAGCCAGTTGATGCACCGGCACGGCCGTTCCCTCCGGGTAGGATAGCAGCCGCCGTCCGGTCACATCAAAGATAGACACACCTTGCTCACTGCCCACGGCGACGAACTGCTCATCACCAGAGAGAGCCGCCGCATATGCAGGGTGATGAACGTTGATCCACCGGATGGGTTCCAATCGTCCGCTCATCTCATTCCCGCACTCCTGCAGCGCGCTCCAATAAGCGGTTGATCTCGTTTTGCAGGATCAAGTGCATCACGGTGCCCATATCCCGCACGCGGGGGGCAGGACTGCGCTTGAATCCGGCCACCTTGTTGCTGAGAAAGGGCTGCAGGTAGCGCTCCACGCGGCGGCGGGCGTTCAACGCTTCGCGTCGCTGACGATCTATCTCTTCCTCAGTAGGCCCCACTGCCTCAGCGACCTGCCGGACTTCTTGACTGACGTCGCGAACCGAAATAGTAAACGGATTCTCGATATGTCCTAGCGAAACGCCCAAACGTTTCAGATGGTCTACCAAGTGAGCCACCATCTGATCCGGGACG
The DNA here is from genome assembly GCA_034437455.1 of Anaerolineae bacterium. Lineage (GTDB taxonomy): Bacteria > Chloroflexota > Anaerolineae > B4-G1 > B4-G1 > DAOTUB01. The sequence continues at coordinate 8,923 of DAOTUB010000058.1, forward strand.
CCGGGTTTTTGTGTGACTTTGAGCACAAAGTTCTGCAGAGCATTTAGATACAAGCGAGCCAGCTGTTCATCAGCAGTCACCGCGTCGAAACGAGGGTCGAGCTCCCTCACCAAGCGACTTTCGCTGAGCGGGAGACGGCGTTCGTTGCCATTCCGCCGCAGGTTCAGGAATATCTCGGTGCTCTCCTGCCCGGTCTCGTCATTCCAGAACGTCCCTTCCTGGATCAAGCCATAGGCGCAGGCCTTGGTAAAGATGTTCAGCTTCGCCTCGTCGCCCATCGCGACGACCAGTTCCGGCGACAAGGGCCGTTGGCGATTGTCCGGCTCGCCAAGGATCTCAATCCGCCCCTCGTAATCGGTCGCGGTTTGTTCCTCGGGGAAGAGATGCAAGCTCTCGCGGCCCTTGTACAGCTTGGCTCGATAATCCGGCTCACAGGCGACGAACTGGTCCACGGCATTCAGACGAGCGCCACGGGCAATCTCAAGCACAGTACAGGCGACTTGGCTCTCGGCAATCACGTCTATGTTCATCCCATGGTCGCGCAGCGTGCTTCGGGCATCTTCCAGGAAACGGCGGGCCTCTTCGGAGGCATTCGTCAGGTTGAAGGAGGCGTACCGTTCGTGGAACATGGTCTTTCCATTAGCAGCCGGGTGATAGCGCAGGAAAGGCTCGTTGACCTGCCCAGCGACGTTGACGAAACTGGCCGAAGAGGTGAACTCGTCCGCAACCCGGTCGGCGACGGTGACGCTCTCTCGAACCACCTGAAAGAGCTGCTTGGCCCCGCTGAAAAAGCCCTGGGCGATCTTTTCCGCCCCCTTGGCCTCCTCGGTCCACATCGTGACCAGCTTGTATCCCAGCGGGTCGGTCTCCTCGACCCGTTCCCACATCATCCCCGTCTCACCGCGCACCTGACCCAGCACCCGCGTTCCCACCATGCCAGAGTGTTCGGGCAGCCGGTAGAGCTGGTCCTCGAATTCCGGATTGGTCAGATAACGACGCACCTTGACCTGTTTCTTGTCGGCGCGGTTCTTTTCATGGGTGCGCTCCCAGCGAATCAGCAGCTTGTCCACTTCCTGCCAGGTCGCTTGCCAGTTCTCCAGCTCTAGCGCGGCGTGGTCGAGGACGCTTGGGTTTTTATCCTGATCATAATCGGCGGCCCCCAAGGCATCGAGCACGTCTATAACCACCCGGTAGATACGCTGATGCAGGAGCATCTCCATCTTGTCGTAGAACAGGCCGATGTAAGCGTCCTGCGCCTTGCGCGCGTCGGGTTTCCCAATCAACGCAAAGGTCCTGCTGTCCTTGGTATCGTACATCCAGGTGATGGCATTGCGCAGTTCCTCGCTCGTCTGGCGAATACGGGCGTCTATGTCAATCTGCCCGTATTCACCCTTCAGGATCTCCTTGAAGTGCACCAGCTTATCCTTGAGCGTAGCGACCATCGCTCGAACAAAGACGATCCGGGCCGGCGCCAGCATCTTGGAGCGCGGGTCGCGCCGGTTGAGCGCGTCCAACAGCGCGGCATCCAACGCCTCGGAGAAGCGCAGGCGAAGCGCCTCACGGTAACGGCCCAGGATCTTGTCCCACTCTCCCCCTAGACGCGCATCCTCGTCATCTGGGTCAATCCGCGGCCCCAGGCAGTCGTCCATAAACTGCTCGCTGAAATTGAGAAGTCGGGTATAACCTGCATCATAATCCTCGCGCTTATATTCCCCCTCTTTA
>DAOTUB010000059.1:0-9813 GCA_034437455.1 Anaerolineae bacterium
GCGGCCTATGTACAAAGCGCGGCAGGTAATTGCTATTCGAGATTTTAAGGTTCAATCACTTGACAAGACTTAGAACATCTACTCAACCAGCGCTCGCTCCGGCGTTTGGTGATATGGCTGAACGCTTACGCCTCGGCTACATTGTCAAGACTATGCGCAACCAAGCCGAGATAGTAGCCGCGATTTCCATATCGCGCCAGTAGGGAGGAATCAGGATGAAAAAGCGTGTGATCCGGTTCGTGATCTCAAGTCTGGGAGGGCTGGCGTGGCTCTGGCTGGCCTGCACGGCGACGATGCAGACTGGCGCTGTGGTCAGCGGCGTGGTCGTGGACGCCGACGGACCGGTTCCGGGGGCCACGGTGCGGGTGCGGGCGACCAACCATGTCACCTCCACCGCGACCGACGGACAGTTCACGCTGGCGTCACTCGTCGAGGGCCAAGAGGTCGAGATCGCCGCCTGGGCCGATGGCTACTACATCGCCAGCACGCACGTCACGCCCACCGTCAGCGGGATCACCCTCACTCTGCGGCGCTATCACACCACAGACCACCCCGAGTATGCCTGGGTCTCACCCATCAGCGGGACCTCAGGAGGCGCCTGCGGCAATTGCCATCCCCTAATCGTGTCTCAATGGATCACCAATGCCCACGGCGAGGCCGTCGATAACGCTCGTTTCTACAGCCTGTACAATGGCGCCGATGTGACTGGAACCATCCCCGTCACACCGGGCTACACCCTGGATTTCCCCGGTACCTCCGGAAACTGCGCCAATTGTCACGCGCCCGGAGCGGGAGTGGACAATTATCTGACCACGAACATGAACGATGTGCGCGGCGTGATCACCGGCGGCGTCCACTGCGACTATTGTCACAAGGTGGGCGGCGTGTACCTGGACCCGGCGACCCAATCGGTCTATGCCAACGCCCCTGGCGCCCGCAGCCAACGGGTACTGCGTCCGCCTCCCGGCGACGACGTCTTTTTTGGCCCCTACAACGACGTCCACGACCCCGACGCCTACCTGCCGGTCATCAGCGAGAGCAGCTTTTGCGCGCCCTGTCACCAGTTCAGCTTCTGGGGCACGCCGATCTACGAATCGTACGAGGAGTGGCTGGCTAGCCCCTACGTGGAGGCCGGGACGACCTGTCAAGACTGTCACATGCCTCCCACCGGCGACGCCTACTTTGCGCTGCCCGAAGTGGGCGGGCTGGCGCATCCGCCAGAGCAGATCCCCTCCCACCTCCAGTTGGGCGCGACCAGCGTCGAGTTGCTCCAGAACACGGTCAGCATGACGCTTTCGGCGCGGCAGGTGGCAGGTCGATTGGAGATCACGGTAGTCATCACCAACACCGCTGCCGGTCACCACGCGCCCACTGACTTTCCCGGTCGGCACATGCTCCTGACGATCACTGCCACCGACGGGCAGGGGCAAGCCTTATCCCAACAGAGCGGCCCCACCATCCCCGACTGGGGCGGCTCACAGGCTGGGTTGCCGGGTAGGGTTTTTGCAAAGGTGCTCCGCGACGCAGCAACGGGCGAGTCGCCTGTGGTGAGTTACTGGAAACAGACTCTCATCGTCAGCGACAACCGCATTCCGGTGCTGGAAGACGATACGTCGATCTACACCTTCGCCGCGCCCGCCGCTGGTAGCCCGGTGACGGTCACCGCCGAACTGCGCTTCCGCCGGGCCTTTCAGTCGGTGATGGACGCCAAAGGTTGGGACACGCCTGACATCGTGATGGAGGAAACCCAGGCTACGTTCTCTGTGCAGCCCTGGTGGATCTGTTACCTGCCACTTGTCATTCGATAGCTTCCAGGGTAACATGGTCAAGCTACTCAGCCCCGTCATTCCGAGTAAACCACAACGCTGCGGCGTTGTTCAGTCAGCAAGAAACTGAACGTATTCGTCACCCTGAGCAGCCTGTCCTGAGCAGGGTCGAAGGAGAGCGCAGCGGAGACGAAGGGTGACGAATGCGTTTTAGTTTCTCGCTCACTGATGGGAGGAATCGTTGGACATCGGTTTTCTACTTCGAGGTCTCATCATTGGCTTTTCCATCGCCGCGCCGATCGGGCCAATCGGCGTGCTCTGCATCCGCCGCACGCTGGCCGAGGGGCGCGCTTCGGGCTTTGTCTCTGGACTGGGGGCCGCCACCGCCGACGCGATCTATGGCTGCATCGCTGGATTTGGACTGACGTTCATCTCAGATGCGCTGGTTGGCCAGCAGATGTGGATTCGCCTCGTCGGCGGACTGTTTCTCTGCTACCTGGGCATCAAGTCGTTCCTGGCTCAACCGAGCGAGGAGGCAGCCTCGGCCAGGGGAGGTGGACTCGTCGGCGCTTACGGCTCCGCTTACGGCTCGATCTTTTTCCTCACGATCACCAACCCGATGACCATCCTGGCTTTCGTGGCGGTGTTTGCCGGGCTGGGTTTGGCGAGTGAAAGCGAAAACTATGGCTCTGCGGGCGTCCTGGTGATGGGGGTGTTCCTCGGCTCGGCTGCGTGGTGGCTCTTGCTGAGCCTCATCGCGGGAGCGTTGCGCGCTCGCTTTGACAGGCGAGCGTTGCGCTGGGTCAACCGGATTTCAGGCCTCATCATTACAGTGTTCGGCCTGCTCGCTCTCGCGAGCCTCTTGCTTGCACTGCGCAACGGGAATGAGCCGCAGGTGCAAACGAGCCTCGTTGCCCTGGCGGGCGAGGCGACGGGCTTTGCGCGGGTCGAAGGGCCGCGACCGTTCGACTTTCCCGCCGACCACGGCCCTCACCCCGACTATCAGACGGAGTGGTGGTACTATACCGGCAACCTGGAGACTGTGGACGGGCGGCGCTTTGGCTATCAACTCACCTTCTTCCGGCGCGGCCTGGCGCCGCTGTCGGAGCGGCAGGAGCGTCCGTCCAATTGGGCCGCCGACCAGGCCTATATGGCGCATTTTGCCCTTACCGACGTCGCTGGCGAACAGCACCGGGCGTTCGAGCGTTTCAGCCGGGGCGCGGCGGGGCTGGCGGGAGCAGAGTCGCCGCCCTATCGCGTGTGGCTGGAGGACTGGAGTGTCGAGGAGATGGAACCGAACGTCGTGCAGTTACACGCCGCCCAGAATGATCTGGCGCTTGATTTGCTGCTGACCGATCTCAAAGGGCCGATCTTGCAGGGCGACAGCGGTTACAGCCAAAAAGGGCCAGAGCCGGGCAACGCTTCCCACTACTACAGCCAGACGCGGCTAGAGTCCGTGGGCGCGGTACAGGTAGGGGACGCGCAGTACCCGGTGGAGGGGTTGAGCTGGATGGATCACGAGTTCAGCACCAGCGCCCTGGCCTCCGACCAAGTGGGTTGGGACTGGTTCGCGCTCCAGCTCGACGAGGGCAGCGAGTTGATGGTGTTCCAGATCCGCAAGATTGATGGTAGCGTGGACCCCTTCTCCAGTGGGATGTTCATCGCTCCCGATGGCAGCACGCGCTACTTGAGCCGCGACGACTTTGAAATCACCGTCGGCGACACGTGGCGCAGCCCGCGCTCCGGCGCAACTTACCCGGCTCGGTGGACGGTGACGGTACCTGCCGCCGGTCTGACGCTGGAGATCGAACCCTATCTGGCGGACCAGGAGTTGAACGTCTCGTATGCGTATTGGGAAGGGGCGGTGCGGATCGGCGGCGCGGTCTCTGGCAGCGGGTACGTCGAGATGACGGGGTACGCAGGTTCGATGCAGGATCAGTTTTGATCACGTTAGAATCACTGAAACGCTGAAAATGCTGATCCCGCTGAGGGTGCTGACGAGCACAAATTTGTTTTCAGCGGCTTTAGTGGTTCAGCGATTCAACGGGAGTGGTGCGGATCGGCGGCGCGGTCTCTGGCAGCGGTTACGTCGAGATGACGGGGTACGCAGGTTCGATGCAGGATCAGTTTTAGTGTCATGGAACCGTTGAAACGCTGAAAATACTGATTCCGCTGAGGTTTCTGATGAGTGCAAATTTGTTTTCAGCGGCCTCAGCGCCCTCAACGTTTCAGCGATTCAAAGTCATTGATATTTACAAGGAGGTATGATATAATGAACACAGTCAAGGGTATAGCTCTTTTAGGTTTGCTGGCGATGGCGGGCGTGCTCATCTACGGTTTTACCGTGGGCGATTTCGGCGGCGAAGGCCGCGTCCTCCTCTCGATGCCCTGGGGGATCGTGTCGCTGGTGGACGTCTACGTCGGGTTTGCTCTCTTCTCCTGCTGGATCGTCTACCGCGAGCGGTCGCCCGTCCGCTCCGTCGTGTGGGTCGCGCTGGTGATGGTGCTGGGGAATTTCACCGCCAGCCTGTACACCCTGCTCGCGTTGCAGACCAGCGGCGGCGATTGGAAGCGTTTCTGGATGGGAAGGAGGCTCGACGATGGCTGATCAACCTGGATGTCCTTTATTTGGCGACGAGGAGGATTGCACCATCCGCCTGGGCGTCAGCGCCTGCCTGCTGGGCGAGGAGGTGCGCTACGACGGCGGCCACAAGCTGGACCGCTTCCTCGCCAACACGCTGGGCGCATACGTCGAGTGGACGCCCGTCTGCCCGGAGGTCGAGGTCGGCCTCTCGATACCGCGCGAGGCCATGCGCCTGGTGGGCGATCCGGAGAATCCCCGGCTGGTGACGAACAAAACAGGCCAGGATTACACAGAACGCATGCAGACCTGGACGCGGGAGCGGGTGGAACAACTGGCCGAGCTCAATCTGCACGGCTTTGTCTTTAAAAAAGACTCGCCCAGCTCCGGCCTCGAACGGGTCAAGGTCTATGACGCAAACGGCGTGCCCCGGCGCGCTGGCCGGGGCATCTTTGCCCGCGAGGTGTTGAACCGCTTCCCGCTGCTCCCGCTGGAGGAGGAGGGCCGCCTGCACGACATGCACCTGCGGGAGAGTTTCATCGACCGGGTCTTTGCCCATTACCGCTGGATGCGCCTGCTGGAAAAGAACCCCACGCCCGGAGGGCTGGTCGAGTTCCACACCGCCTACAAGCTGACGTTGATGGCCCACAGCCCATCCCACTATCAAGAGATGGGCCGCCTGGTGGCCCAGGCCGGGGCATTGCCCTGGGAGGAACTGACAGAGACGTACAGCCGCTCGCTGATGGAAGGGTTGCAGGTGATGACCACGCCCGGCAAGCACGCCAACGTCCTACAACACCTGATGGGTTTTCTCAAGGAGGAACTGACGGGCGAGGACAAGGCCGAGTTGCTGGGCTACATCGAGGACTATCGCAAGGAGCTGGCGCCGCTGATCGTGCCGCTGACGTTGCTCAAGCATCACTTGAGCCGCCACCCGGTTCCCGACTGGGTCCATCAACAGGTCTACCTCTATCCCTATCCCAAGGAATTGCGGTTACACAACCACGTATAGGAGGGTATCATGATTCTACGTATACTTCAGATCATCGCGGCTTTAGGCACGATTGCGACGGGCCTAGTCTCGTTGATCCGGCCCCGCGCCGTGCAGGGGTTCACCGGCCTGACCGCCGAGGGCGGGCGCGGTATCACCGAGATCCGGGCCGTGCTGGGCGGCTTTTTCGTCGCGCTGGGGGCGGCCCCGCTGATCCTCGACGCGCCGGCGGCTTACCAGATGCTCGGCATCGCCTACCTCGTCGTGGGCGTTGTCCGGGCGGTTTCGATGTTCGTGGACAAATCCGTCGTGCAATCGAACGTCATCAGCCTGGTCGTGGAGATCATCTTTGGCGTCATCCTGGTGGTGTAGGCAGACGCCGTGCGCGTGTGGGACGTCAACCCGGGGTATTTGAATCGCCAGAGCTTGCTCGGCGAGCACCGAGAGATCCACGCGATCGTTTCGATCGTCATTCACGGCAAGAAGGGCTACGCCCGCCACCCCGAGACGCTGCGCTGGAAAGAGAGGTTGGCGGCGCTCAAGCAGCGGCACGCTCTGGTCGTCTCGGAGATGCGGCTGCGGGGCTATCAACATCACAGCCCGGTGACAGCGCCGGGGCCGCTGGTTTGGCCCGCCGAGTTCGTCGACCCGCCGGCGAGCCAGTTCGCCATCCTCGAAGAAAAATACCGCGACCGAGAGCCGGGCCGCATCCCACTCCCTCAGAGCGCACGACAACTCTGGGCGCAGCATGAATACTCCATTCTGGCGCGCGACCCGCCGTATCGTCGCCGGGACACGCTCCCTTTCGAGCAACTGGCTCTCGAGTGCGTTGGGATGCTGAGAACCCGCCCTTCGGAGGAGCTTGTGATGGACGCGCTGCGCCGTATGTGGGAGCGTGTGTCTCAATTTGCCGAGAATATCCCAGACGATCCTGTCGCCTTGATCGAGGCCATTCGAGATTTGTCTTTCAGGCATCATGCGGTATACTTGCTGGAATCAACTGCTTTGAGCGATCTGCACACCTGGGTTTCGGCGCCCCTCGCTGATTGAGAACCGACGAACCAGGGAATGCGGTCAATTGCCTGGAGAAAAATCAACCAAAAGGGATGCAGGAGTGCTTATGGTTAGTCTATCTGAATTTGAGCCCTGGTGGCGTTTTGGCTTTGCCCTGTTGATTGGGGCCTTGATTGGATTGGAACGAGAATTCTACCAGCAAAAGGAAGAATCCCCGGATTTTGCGGGCATCCGAACGTTTTCTTTGATCGCTCTGCTAGGCTCCGTCTCATCATTTCTCACGGATGATTTTGGAATCGCTCTGACGGCTCTGGCGCTGGGGGGATTGGTTCTGATGACCACCGTCAGCTATTACGGAGCCTTGGGGCGCAGTAAAACTGAAACGGGTATCACGACCGAAGTCGCAGCGATTCTGACCTTTCTTTTTGGCGTCTTGGTGATGGGCGATCATGCCTTGATCGCTATCGCTCTCGCCGTGGTTACTTCCCTCTTATTAGCATTAAAAGGCAGGCTGCACGAATTTATCCGGGATATGAGTCCGGAGGATATTCACGTAACCCTTCAATTTGCTCTGGTTGCCGCTGTAATATTGCCGTTGCTTCCCAATCGCACCGTCGATCCACTGGGATTGTTGAATCCTTTCCAAATCTGGTTGATGGTTGTATTCGTTTCGGGCATAGGTTTCAGCGGTTACGTGTTGATGAAAACACTCGGTCCTTCTCAGGGGATCAATCTCATGGGTATCCTGGGTGGATTAGCTGGTAGTACAGCAACGACGATCAGTTTTTCTTCCGCCAGTCGGGAATACCCTCGTATGGCTCATCATTATGCGCGGGCCGTCGTTCTGGCTTCCACGGTAATGTTTCCTCGGGTGTTATTTCTGATCCTGGTCATCCACCCCCCTTTGGCCCTCAAGGTCATCATCCCACTCATCTTGATGTTGATCACTGGATTATTCTCTATCTTTGTCATTCAAAAAAGTGACATGACAGAAAAAGCCACGGTCCACCCCGAGTTCAAAATCACAAACCCTCTCAAATTATCAACAGCGATCAAGTTTGGCCTTTTATTCGCTCTGGTGTTGACGATAGTGGAATATGCCCAAACGTTTTTAGGATCGTCTGGTGTGTACTTGGCCAGTTTTCTCACCGGGCTGACAGATGTCGACGCAATAACACTCAGCGTAACTCGTCTGGCTGAACAGGCCCAATTAACGTCCGACGTGGCCGGAGTGGCTGTGATCATCGCTGCTCTGATGAATACAATCTCCAAAGGGGCAATTTCCTATTTTTCCGGCTCTCCAGAACTCCGACGCCCAGTCATCCAGGCATTTATCTTGATGACACTGGTCGGCGCAATCTCTGGGGGACTGGTTTTTTATTTGCTGTAGAATAAGAGCGCAGAGCCACGGCTAATCGTCGTTGGCGAGAAGCAATAGGAGGGAATCGAATGACCATCAGAATCGTCACCGACAGCACGTGCGATCTGCCGGAAGATATCGCCGCCAAGCACGGCATCCGTGTCGTGCCCCTGTACATCAACTTGGGCGACGAGAGTTACCTGGACGGTGTGGACATTTCCCGCGAGGAATTCTACGCCCGGCTGCCTGATTGCGACCCGGCCCCGAAGACGGCGATGCCGGGGATGCAGATGTTTCTCCGAGCCTACGAAGAACTGGCGGCGGAGGGTGCGACAGAGATTTTGTCGATCCACATCTCTGTCAGCCTGAGCGCGACGATCAACACGGCAAAGTTGGCTGCGCAGGAGGCTTCGGTCCCGGTGACCGTCCTCGACTCGGGGACGCTCAGTATGGGGACCGGCTTTCTCGTGTGGGCGGCGGCGGAGGCTGCTGAGGAAGGGCGCTCAATGGACGAGATCGTCGCTCTGTTGGAAGAGCAAGGCTCGCGCACGCACGTCTTTTCCGCGCTCGACACGCTCGAATTCCTCCGGCGCAGCGGGCGGATGCACCGAGTGCTGGCCGCCCTGGGCAGTTGGCTGCAGATGAAGCCGCTGCTCAAGATGCACCAGGGGAAACCGACAGCCGAGAAGGTGCGCACAGCCCAAACCGCCACCCTGCGGCTGATCGCCCTGCTCGAAGAACAAACGCCGCTGGAAAAAGTGGCCCTGGTGCACACCCACTCGCTCGAAAAGGCCGAAGCGCTGCTCCAGGAATCCCGCCACCTCTTGCCCGCAGGGGAGGTGTTGTCGGTAGACATCACACCGGTCTTGGGGACGCACCTGGGACCGGGAGCCGTCGGCTTTGCGTGCGTCTCTGCGCGCAACGAATAGCACAAGGGAGGAACGAGAATGCGAGTCATCATCACCGGCGGCACAGGGCTAATTGGCCGGGCGCTGGCCGCCAACCTGGCCTCAGACGGACACGAGACCATCGTGCTCAGCCGCGCGCCCGAACGGGTGACCGGCCTGCCCCCTGGCGTGCGCGCCGAGCGTTGGGACGCCCGTTCCGCCACGGGATGGGGCGCCCTGGCCGACGGCGCCGACGCCATCGTGAACCTGGCCGGCGAGAGCCTCGCGGGCCGTTGGACGACCGAGCGCAAGCGCCGCATCCTAGAGAGCCGGCAGAATGCCGGTCGCGCCGTCGTGGAGGCGGTGGAGCAGGCCAGCGTCAAGCCCCGCGTCGTCGTCCAGGCCTCGGGCGCGGGCTACTATGGCCCTCGCGGCGACGAAGAGATCACCGAGGAAGCGGGGCCGGGGAAGGATTACCTGGGGAGGACGGCCATCGAGTGGGAGGTATCCACCGCGCCGGTCGAATCTTTGGGTGTGCGGAGGGTGGTCATTCGTACCGGCGTCGTGCTCAGTACAGCAGGCGGTGCGTTCCCGCCGCTGGTGCTCCCATTCCAGTTCTTTGTCGGCGGGCCGCTGGGGAGCGGACGGCAATGGTTCCCCTGGATTCACATCGCCGACGAGGCGCGCGCCATCCGCTTCTTGATCGAGCACGAGTCCGCCAGCGGCCCGTTCAACCTGACGGCGCCCAACCCGCTGACCAACGCCGAGTTTGGCCGGGTGCTGGGCCGGGTGCTACGGCGGCCCGCCTTTGTGCCGGCGCCAGCCTTTGCCCTCAAGCTGCTCCTGGGCGAGATGAGCACCGTCCTGCTCGACGGCCAGCGGGCCGTGTCCCATCGCCTGCAGGACCTGGACTTTACCTTCCGCTTCCCGGATGCAGAGGCGGCGCTGCGGGACCTATTGAAAAAGGATAAGCGTTCAGAGAAATGATTCGGGTGTGTTTCATTTCGGTTGGAGGTAGTCGCGGTTTCCATACCGCGCGCTATGGAAAGCGCGGCTACTCAATCCATTTGAAACACACCCAAATGAGTAACCGTTCAGCCATTGACATAGGAGCGCCGGTTGAGTAGCTTCGCAGCGCCAGCGGAGAAGCGTATCGAAACCAAGCGGGTCTTGTCGGGACAATTTGGCTTCCGGGAGCCGCTTGGCTTCGATAC